>CACKVQ010000008.1 GCA_902603705.1 Puniceicoccaceae bacterium | reverse complement strand
AAGCGGCACCTTTATTGCACTAGGTTTTCTTATCTCAAGAGGTAATGTAGATATGGAAGCGATCACGGGATTTTAATCTAGATCCTCTGGCTAGAACCCATATTTTTATTGGTTCTAAAGTAAACCTTATTCTATTTAAAGGTGTTGATGCACTCAAGCTGGGTGATTAATCTGTTTTTTCTGATGCAGTTACACTGGCATACCGAACCACTCCTACTCATTACTATTTTGGGCGTTGGTTGGCTTTATGCTCTTGCCATAGGCCCACTACGAGAACGGATAGCAAAGCAAGAAGACTTCCCATTTTTATGCTGTATACTGTTTTATATAGGTCTTGTCGTGACTTATTTAGCAGTAGGTTCCCCACTCGACCAACTAGGCGAACAGTTTTTGTTCAGTGCACACATGCTCCAGCATATGTTGTTAATTTACGCTTCAACAACTTTATTTATCTATGGAACACCTACTTGGTTAATAGACTGGTTACTTCAGTCCGTTTTTCTAAGAAACGTAATGCGCCTACTGTCACATCCAGCATGCGGAGGCTTACTATTCACTTTCGTTTACACCGTATGGCATGTACCAGCTCTTTACGAGTTAGCACTACATGATAAGCGCATGCACATTTTAGAACACTGGACTATGTTCTCTCTCGGATTAATTATGCTTTGGCCATACTTATCAAAATCATGCTTGGTGCCACGTCGCAGCTTTGGGGTGCGTATGTTGGCAATTTTTCTTCTCATGGTGGGGCAATTACCAGTCTTTGCCTTTCTTACTTTTGCAGGTGAAGCTATTTATCCTACTTACATTTGGGCGCCACGTATCATTAACTTAGACCCACTAAACGATCAAATACTTGGAGGAATAATCATGAAAGTTGTAAATATGGGCTTCTCGCTGACAATGCTTGCGATTACTTTTTACCAGTGGTCAATTAGTGAAAATTAGTTGGACTCTCAAGAGGTACTGATCAATTAATATTTCCAAGATCGCTTAATACTATGACTTGGGAAATCATTTTCATTTTTGTACTTCTTGGTTTTGCTATTATTAGCTTCATCTGGGAGCGCATTACCGCAGACCTGACATCATTAACAGTTTTTTGCATTCTACTGTTTGTCAGTATGATCACCAATAGCGACTCATTGCCGTCTCTTGAGGAGATTCTAGGAGTCTTCGGAAACTCTGCACTGCTCACTATTGCTTGTATGTTTATTGTTAGCGCAGCTTTAGAACGCACGGGTGCCATCGACCTGATTACCGCTTATCTACGCAAACTAGTTAAGTTACCCTATCGAGCATTTGTTTTTATAATGGTTTTGGGTGTAGGTGCTGCCTCGGCCTTCATTAACAACACCCCTGTTGTAATAGTTTTAATGCCGGTTATACTCTCGCTTTCTAAAGAAATGGGGCTCGCGCCCTCCAAACTACTAATTCCCCTTTCTTACGCATCTATATTTGGTGGAACCTGCACATTACTTGGTACAAGTACCAACCTTCTTGCCAGCGGTATGCTACGAGATGCTGGGCATGCCCCAATTGGAATGTTTGAACTTGCTGCTGTTGGTCTGCCCATACTCTTATTTGGCTCCATATATCTAGTGCTTTTTGGCGAGAGACTTCTGCCAAATCGAGAGACACTTACCTCCATTCTTACTGATGAGGAACGTAAAGAATTCATTACAGAAGCTTTCGTCCGACCAGGATCTAATTTACATGGGCAGACTGCAAAGAATGGCAATTTACACAAGGGAAGAGGCATAAGACTTCTTGAAATAATACGCCGTGGCATTGCTTTACCCGGCGACCCAAACAAACAAGAACTCCAAAACGGCGATCGTTTACTCTTAGCTTGCCGGCCATCAGGAATAGCTGAAGCGCAATCGATGAAAGGAATTAAAATCGAGAGCGAACTAGCTGATGGCCTTGAAACTATTGCTACTAATGAAGGTGCCCTCGTTGAAGGTGTTGTTACACCATATGCATCGGTAACAGGACTGACATTAAGCGAAATTAATTTTCGTCAACGTTTCCGGATGATCGTAATGGCTATACATCGTAAAGGCGCGAACCAGCGCGAACGCCTCTCTAGCCTGCGCTTACAACCTGGAGATACGCTTCTGATGATGGGATCTACTGAAGCAATCGATTCACTAGCTAATAACGACGAAATAATTATACTAGATCGTCCACGTGTGCCTGCACGTAGTCTAAGAGTAAAAATGCCAATCGCTCTTTGTACTACTTTCGCCGTTGTTGTGATGGCTACAATGAACCTTATTCCTATTGTAGCTTCTGTTAGCATTGGTGTAGCTGTTTTGTTATTATCAGGCTGTATAAAGGCTAAAGAAGCATACGCCTCTGTTGAATGGAGTATTCTTGTCATCATCTTCGGTATGCTCGCTCTTGGACTTGCCATGGACTCTACTGGAGCCAGCCGTTTGATAGCCGAAAGCATGACAGGACTCGTCTCTTATTTAGCACCTAATCATTTACAAAACATTATCATGTTAGCACTTATCTACGTGATCACGTCAACTTTCACTGAGTTTCTTTCTAACAACGCATCCGTCGCACTTATGGTACCCATCTCTTTAGGCATTGCGACTCATTTAGGTATCGATCCACGCCCTTTTGTCGTTGCCTCATGTATTGCTGCTTCAGCTAGCTTTTCCACACCTATAGGATACCAGACCAATACCTATGTATATGGGGTCGGCGGTTATCGTTTCTTTGATTTCACAAGAGTCGGCTTACCGCTCAACCTAATTTGTTTTATGCTTACCATTATCATTGTACCACATCTGTGGAGTTTTTGAGTTAAATGTAATACATTTCTGAATCAGCACCTTTTACAATGAGTTCGTTGAGAGTATACTCTGCCATCTTGGATTTGAAGGACTTACCAATCTCGTCCCATACGTAAAACACACGAGAACCCGAATGACCTTGATCATCAAAATTGTGATTCAATAAATCGGCGTCTACAGCTTCTACAATTTCTATCAAAGTAATCTTTTCTGGTTCACGTGCTAGCGCGTAGCCACCCTGTTTACCCCGCCTACTTATAATTAAACCTCCTCCACGTAATTCTTTAAGAATCTGCACAAGGTAATTTGCAGGTATTGACTCTGATATGGCCAAATCCTCAATGTGCACCAACGAATCTTGACCATATCTCAGACCAAGCTGAGCTAAAACCCGACAACCATATTGTAGTTTCTGAGGAAGTTTCATACACACAATATAGACTCATGACTTGAGAAGTAAATTTAAAATAATTCGCTAGTGAAATAATTTTAACTTGATCTAAATAAGCCTACTTTTTGGTAGCCAAAAGGCCAAATACTGACTAAAAATACTCTCTTATGTCAGAAGATACCAACCCCGATAATATAGAGGATAAAAAAGTAGCGTCTAAGACCAAAAAAGATGTCTACGACTCCTCCAAAATCCAAAAACTCGAAGGCCTAGAAGGTGTGCGTAAGCGTCCTGATATGTATATCGGGGATACAAACGAGAGAGGTCTACACCATTGTGTCTTCGAAATTGTAGATAACTCAATAGACGAAGCACTTGCTGGTTATTGCACAGAAATTACTGTAAGCATTCATAATGATGGTTCTTGTTCAATTGAAGACGATGGTCGAGGGGTCCCTGTTGACATTCACCCTAAATACAAGATTCCATCAGTTGAATTAGTAATGACTAATTTACATGCCGGTGGTAAATTTGGTAAAGGTGCTTATCAAGTCTCAGGGGGTTTACACGGAGTGGGTGCAAAATGTGTTAACGCGGTCTCTGAGTGGTTTGAAGTAGAAGTTCGACGTGATAAAAAAGTGCACAAAATGGAATTTTCCAGAGGAAAAACGACAGCAAAATTAAAGGTCATAGGTGATACAAAGAGGACTGGTACTCGAATCGCTTTTTTCCCTGATCCAGAGATTTTTTTAACGACAAGAGATTTTAAGTTTGAGTTATTAGCTAAGCGACTTCGTGAACTAGCCTTCCTAAACCCAGGCATAAATATTATCTTTGTAGATGAACGCGTCAATAAGACTGAGTCCTTTATTTTTAAAGATGGTATCGCAGAATATGTAACTTATTTAAACGAGAATAAGAACGTTCTCCATGATCAGCCTATTAAATTCCACGGTGAAGCCCCCACCCCTAATCCTGACCTGGATGCCAATATTGTGGTCGATATCGCTCTACAGTATAATGACAGTTACAATGATCAGATCTACGCCTATGCTAATTCCATTCATAATATCGAAGGTGGAACCCACCTTTCGGGTTTTCGTACAGCCCTAACACGTGCTATAAATACATACGGAAAAGCTAATAATTTAATTAAGGACAAAGATCCTAATCTCTCAGGAGATGATGCACGAGAGGGCCTCACAGCAATCGTCTCAGTCAAAGTCCCAGAGCCTCGCTTCGAAGGGCAGACCAAAACTAAACTCTCAAATGGGGAAGTTGATGGTATTGTGCAAAAAATCACAGGTGAAGAAATCAAATATTACTTTGAAACTAACCCCCAAGTTGCTAAGCGACTGATCGATAAGTGCCTAAACGCAGCACGTGCTCGAGAAGCCGCGCGCAAAGCGCGAGAGACTGTGCGTAAGGGTGCTCTTTCCTCTGGTGGCCTTCCCGGAAAACTTGCCGATTGCTCGTCTAAGGATCCTACCAAATCCGAAATTTATATCGTAGAAGGTGATTCTGCTGGAGGCTCAGCTAAACAAGGGCGAGATCGCGCTACGCAAGCGATCCTACCCATACGGGGAAAGCTTCTGAACGTAGAAAAAGCACGATTGGACAAAGTGTTAGGTAACAATGAAATACGCACTCTTATTACAGCAGTAGGCACAGGGATTGGGGACCACGAAGGTGATGGAGCTTTTGATGCGAGTAAGGCACGATATCATAAAATTATTCTTATGACGGATGCAGACGTCGATGGCGCACACATCCGTACACTTCTGCTCACTTTTATCTTTAGGCAAATGCGTGGTTTAATCGAAGCTGGTTACGTATACATCGCACAACCGCCCCTATATAAGATCAAACGGAAACGGCGCGAACAATATGTTGATAACGACACACAACTTAACCGTATTCTCCTCGAACTTGGCTCTGAGGATGTAACGCTTGTTCGCTTACGAGACAAAAAAGAAATATCTGGTGAAACAATAGACCAATTGGTCGAATGTATGTCGCGCCTTGAGATGGTTGGACGCGGGGTCACTCGCTACGGTTGCGACTTCTCACAGTACCTCGACCAGCTTGATCCCAAAAACTACCATTTGCCCCGGTACATAGTTCGCATCCGCACAGGTAATGATGAGGAATTTCGTTTTCTTAGAGATGACGATGATCGCATCGCCTTTCACGCCGAATTTGATCTCACAAATGAAGATGGGCATGGTACAGTAGTTCGTGAAATAGAGAGCGAAGAAGGCGTGAAGTTACAGCAGCGTATCTCTTTGCATGAAATCTTTGAATCCACTGAGATGACCAAACTCATTCTCGAAGTAGTAGAGGCAGGAATGGATATAAAACAATTCTCAAAGAGTGAAGAACCTCGATATAAAATTATTGAATACAAAGGCGACGAAAAGAAAGAGAACACAATTGAGCTGCACTCAATTATTGAGCTGGTCGAAAACATACGAGCTATTGGTCGTCGCGGACTCAGTATTCAACGCTATAAAGGTCTTGGGGAAATGAACCCTAAACAACTCTATGAAACTACAATGAATCCTAAAACTCGTCGTCTACTAAAAGTTGACATAGCAGATGCAGCTTTAGCTGATGGTATTTTTTCTATGCTGATGGGCGAAGACGTCCCCAGTCGCCGCGCATTTATAGAAGACAATGCATTAAATGTTTCCTACCTTGATGTTTAAAACGGTTTAATCCGATTCCTTATATTTTTTATATATCCTGACCTTATTTTAAGTATTCAGGAGAACGCACCACCTTAAACTACAATGTCAGATTACCTCTCAGACACCGAAAACCCTCGGCACACCAACCCAGAAGCAACATCGATCACAGACATCATGCAGACGGCTTACATCGATTATTCGATGTCTGTAATCGTCAGTCGTGCTTTACCGGATGCACGTGATGGTCTCAAGCCAGTACAACGCCGTATTTTATACGCTATGCTACGCGAGGGCCTGCTCCACAATCGCCCATTTGATAAATGTGCCGGTGTCGTAGGAGAAGTACTTAAAAACTATCACCCTCACGGAGATGGCTCTGTTTATGACTCCTTAGTTCGCCTCGCACAGAACTGGGTCATGCGCTACCCGCTCATTATACCTCAGGGTAATTTTGGCTCGATAGACGGGGATTCAGCAGCCGCTTATCGATATACCGAGTGTAAACTTGAGGGTATTGCCGAGGATCTCCTTAGCGATATCGATGAAGATACGGTCGACTTCGTCCCCAACTATAAGGAAAGCGCGACCGAACCATCGGTACTACCTGCATCATTACCTAACCTTTTAATGAATGGTTCTACCGGGATTGCCGTTGGTATGACAACAAATATCCCACCTCATAATCTTAATGAGTTAGTAGATGGTGCTATCGCCATTATTGATAACCCAAAGATTGAACTCGATGAATTAATCAAAATCATACCCGGCCCTGATTTTCCTGGTGGTGGCTTCGTTCATGGAAAAGCTGGAATAGAAAACTATTTGAAGACCGGTCGCGGTATTGTCCGTACCCGCGGAGTTGCAGAAGTCGTTGAGAGCAGTGGTAAGGAAGGTATTATAATATCAGCTATTCCTTATAATGTAAATCGCTCCTCTTTAGTTATTCGTATAGCCGAATTAATTAAAGACAAAGCAATCGATGGCATCTCAGACTTACGCGACGAGTCTACTGAGACTACTCGGATTGTGATCGAACTAAAGCGTGGCGCAATTCCGAGGGTTATTATTAATCAGTTGTACAAAAGTACCCCTTTAGAAAGCTCTTTCGGCGTCATACTTCTCGCGCTAGATAATCGTCGGCCAAAGCAGATGAACATCAAAGAGATGATCACTTGTTATATTGATCATCGTCGCGAAGTTATCTACCGGCGCACCGCATTTCGTCTACGCAAGGCTGAAGCTCGTGCACATATTCTCGAAGGCTATAAGATCGCCTTAGATAACTTAGATGACTTCGTAAAAATCATTCGTTCATCGAAGAATAGAGAAGAAGCTAAAGTCGCTCTCATCGCCAAATACCCTCTTACCGATATACAGACGAATGCTATACTTGAGCTTCGCCTCTATCAACTTACCGGCCTAGAACGTGGCAAAATAGAAGAAGAATACCTAGGTCTTATGTCACTAATAGAAGATCTACGTTCTATCCTGAACAATGAGCAAAAGCTTCTCGCGGTAATCAAGGAAGAATTGAACGATATGAAGGAAAAATACGGGAATCACCGTCGCTCGCAAATACTTTCCATAGATGGAGACCTGTCAATGGAAGACATCATTCCCAATGAAGGTTGCATGATCACTGTCACGCACAAGGGATTTATGAAGCGAACTTCACTGGACGAATATCGTTCGCAGAAACGTGGCGGAAAAGGTGTAATTGGTTCTGGACAGTACGAAGATGACTTTGTAGAGCGTTTATTCACCGCATCTACACATGATTACATAATGTTCTTTATGAATAACGGCCGTGTCTACGTTGAGAAGGTATATCACATACCTGAAGGTAGCCGCACATCCAAGGGCCGTGCAATTGCCAATATTATTGAGCTGCAAGATGGCGAAAAAATTGCCGCAATGATCTGTGTCAAAGATTTTGCGGAGTCTAAACAACGCATAGTGCTTGCAACAGAAAAAGGAGTGACAAAAAAGACGCTACTTTCCGACTACAAAAATTACCGTAAAGGTGGTCTTATCGGTATCAATATCGATGATGGCGATAATCTCATCGGTGCTCGACTGACTACAGGTCAGGACGATGTTCTTTTAGTCACTAGTAATGCTCAATCTATCCGCTTCCCTGAAACTAATCTACGTGACCAAGGTCGCGCAACACGGGGTGTTAGGGGCATAAAACTAAAAACAGCAGAAGACAAAGTAGTCGCTGTTGAAATCATAAACTCTGAAGAAAAATTGCTCATTGCAGGAGCCAATGGACTGGGTAAACGAACTGATTTTGACGACTATCGAGTCCAAACTCGTGGCGGATCAGGTATAATCGCTATTAAATCCGAAAAAGTAGCTGGCGCGCTAAGCGTAACTGATGAAGACGAGATCATGATGTTTACTAAAAAGGGTCAAGCCGTACGAAGTCCTGTCAGAGATGTGCGTGTTACTGGTCGTGCTGCTAGCGGTGTAAAACTCGTAAATCTTGGAGATACGGATGCCTTGATAGGGATTAGCAAAGTTATTGCCACCGAAGAAGAAAGCTCCGAAGAAGAACCTAAAGGGCTTTCATAAAGTCTGCCCCATACTGATTCATCACAATAGAAATTTTTAGCGATGGTCTCTATTTCGCACACTTAAAAAGGCTTATATAAATTCTAAAAATCACACGGTTATCCCATCTTCCTAAAATTAGACTTGATTCTATTAGTTGTAGCGGCATCTTCACAGCTCCTTATTTGGACGGTTAGCTCAGTTGGTTAGAGCACCTCGTTTACACCGAGGGGGTCGTGGGTTCGAATCCCTCACCGTCTACCATTTTTATTATTGTTACATAGAACTATAATTCACTATACATAGTCATGCATCACATTATCTCAATCCTTGTCGAAAATAAATTTGGAGCCCTTGCCCGAATAGCTGGTATGTTCAGCGGCCGCGGATTTAATATCGAGACATTGAATGTAGGGCCTATGGCTAATAATGAAGTATCTCGAATTACTGCGACAATAGTGGGCGATAGCGAAGCCCTCGAACAAGCTATTAAGCAAGTTAATAAGCTGGTGAATGTGCTCGAAGTCACAGAATACTCAAGTGGCCAAGCCACCGAGCGAGAGCTTGTCATGCTTAAAGTCAAAACTTCCGCCGGGCAACGTTCAGAACTAATGCAAGTATGCGACATTTTCCGCGCAAAAATTATCGATGTATCCACTGATACCGTAAATATCGAGATGACTGGGAATGCTAGTAAAGTGAGTGCATTTCTTAATTTAGTGCAGCCATATGGAATTGTTGAAATGGCACGCACTGGAAATCTAGCTCTTAAGCGCGGATAACACTAGCCGTATTTCATTACTTATCTTTAGCCTACTATAGCCATATAACATTAGTACTTACTTTTAATTAATTTATATCATTATTTTATTAATCCAAAAACATCCATATAAATGCCAGCTAAAGTTTACACAAATAAGGACTCTAATCTAAATGTCATAAAAAATAAGACCCTCGCCATAATTGGCTATGGATCTCAAGGTCACGCTCATGCCCAAAATCTTAAAGATAGCGGATTAAATGTAATAATTGGTCTCTATAAAAAAAGTAAATCAGCGGCAGTTGCTCGTAAACAAGGCTTTAAGGTTTTTGAAACATCTGAAGCTGTAAAACTAGCTGATATAATTATGATAGCAGTTCCAGATATGAGGCAGGCTGAGGTTTATGAAAATGATATTCTGCCCAACTTAACAAAGGGTAAAACGCTGGCTTTTACACATGGACTTGCAATCCATTTCGATTTGATAAAAGCACCCAAAGGAATTGATGTCATCATGGTCGCTCCGAAGGGCCCTGGGCACGTTGTTCGCAGTCAATTTTTAGAGGGTAAGGGCGTACCTGCGCTTATAGCAGTACATAAGGGTTCCTCGAAAAATGCTAAAAAGGTTGCCCTAGCATGGGCGAAAGGAGTCGGTGGAACACGAGCAGGCGTCATTCAAACCACTTTTAAAGAGGAATGTGAAACCGACCTTTTTGGAGAGCAAGCTGTCCTATGCGGAGGAGCTTCTGCATTGGTAATGGCTGGTTTTGAAACGCTTATTGAAGCTGGTTACCAGCCAGAGATGGCATACTTCGAGTGTTTACACGAGCTAAAGCTCATTGTCGACTTAATGGTTGAGTCCGGCGTTTCAGGTATGCGTTTTTCTATTTCCGAAACCGCTGAATGGGGTGACTACGTATCTGGTCCGCGCGTCATCAACGCACAATCAAAGAAGGCTATGAAGTCCATACTGAAAGATATTCAGTCAGGCAAATTTACTAAAAACTGGGTTAAGGAATACCATGATGGTCTACCTAACTATAAAAAGTTCATTAAAAATGGTCAGAATCACCCTATAGAAAAGACTGGTCAGCGATTACGTGCTCTAATGCCTTGGGTTAAGAAGCGCAACATTACAGGTTCACAAGCATCTTACAATTAACAAGGTAGATAATATTTTTCGCTCCACGGCCGCAGGTTTATTTCTACGGCCGTATTTTTATAGTATTAATCTTTCCGCACGCTATGTCTAAACTTGTCGATCTCTAGATGTTTAGTAGATTGTTATTACATATGCAAAATTGTTCTCTAGTTGCCACTCGTAAAAGCCCACTGGCACTTGAACAGGCTAATAGAGTATGTGCTTGGCTCTCTAAAGCGTTTCCTAATAAGCACTTCAAAAAACTCGAGGTAAGCACAGAAATAGACGAGAGACTAGATTGGTCAGTCGAAGAACGAGGAGGCATTGGCCTATTTACTAAAGAGCTAGAGAGCGCACTCTCAGGCCATCAAGCATCACTAGCTGTCCATAGCGCCAAAGATATGCCCACAACCGATTCAGTTGGCTTAAGCATTGCAGGCTATCTTCCCCGTGCGATTGCTCACGATGTTTTCATATACAGAGACGATTGTGCCACTCCTAAAACGATTGCTACTAGTAGTCCACGGCGCCAGGAGCAAGTATCAAAACTCTTTCCGAATGCGAAATGGAAAACTATTCGTGGCAATATTGGCACTCGGTTAAAGAAATTAGTCGAACTTGAATGTGAGGCTACAATACTCGCTGCTGCTGGCCTTCAACGCCTTGGCATTAGTTCATACAAGAATTTAATCTTTAGTAATTTTGAACTAGAAGAAGTCGTCCCAGCGCCTGGCCAGGGCGCTATAGCTGTTCAATGCCGTACAAGTGACATTTCTAAATATAATAATTTATTTTGCACAAGTACACAAATAGCTGTGGAAATGGAAAAAGGATTTCTTAGGAGGCTTGGAAGTGGTTGCCAAATTCCTGTTGGCGCTTACTATAGCAAAGGAATTTTTAGAATCTTTCATCCTAGTACTGGATACAGAATTTTTGAACTAAAATTAGGAGAACGTGACGAAATAGAACCCGCCCTCGATAAGCTGATGGTAGACCTAAAGCTATAATTCTGATCTCGTTATTCAACTAAAACACACAACTACTATCAGATGTTTGGAAAAGGAAAAGTCTATCTAATTGGCATAGGTCCAGGTGCCTCAAATCTAGTTACTTTACGTGCCCGTAAACTCATAGAAATGGCTGATGTAATTATCTATGATCACATAGCTGATCCGCAAATACTAGAATGGAATCAGAGTAAAGCAAAAATCATTTTTGTGGGCAAAAAAGCAGATCGGAATGCACTCGCGCAAGACGAGATACAGGAGCTACTTGTTGCTCATGCAAAGATGGGCCATCAAGTAATAAGACTAAAAAACGAAGATACATCTGTGTTTGAATGTGGAGAATATGATACTAAAGAGCTAGAAATAGATAAAATACCTTACGAAATCGTCCCTGGAGTTACTGCAGCTTTTGCTGCCGCTTCCTATTTAGGAATTTCTCTTTCTAAACACGAACACTACTCTGCTATTACACTACTAGATACTCGAAATAATATCAAAAGCGAGGGCTTGAATATCGATTTCAAACAGTATGCCACCTATAGAAGCACTCTGTGCTTTAACTCGTATATAGATCAACTTCCCAAAATAATAAAGGATCTTCAAGAAGGCGGAATGTCAGGGGAAACCCCCATCGCTATAATTGAATCGGCTACTTTAAACAATCAATATTCACACTACTCGACATTAGGCTCTATTGTATCTGACATAAATTGCTCAAGATTAGATACGCCCACAATTTTCATAATCGGCGAAGTCGTACCGAAACAAACGAAAAATAATTGGTTTGAAAGCCGACCTCTTCACGGTAAACGCATAGTTGTGACTCGAGCTCGTGAGCAGGCTGGAGAGCTTTCTAATTTACTAAGAAATCAGGGCGCAGATATCATCGAACTACCATTTATTTCTGTAGAGTCTAAGTTTGATCCTCAAAGAGTAAGTGAAGTATTTGCTGGGATAGCAGTTTATGAGTGGATTATCTTTACGAGCACTAATGGTGTGCAGCATTTCTTTGAACTTTTCTACAAAGCTTTTAACGACATTCGATGCCTTGGCCCCATGAGAATTGCAGCAGTAGGCCCTGCTACTGCGCGTGAGATTGAAAAACATAATCTAATGGTCGACTTAGTTCCTGCAAAAGCCAACTCAGACGCTTTGGTTAAAGAACTTATTGATAGCGAAGGTGTTGAAGGTGTTCAAATTCTCGTTGTGACTGGCAACCAAAATCGAGATAATTTAGTCAAACACCTCGAATCAGACGATGCGCGCGCTATTGTAGATACTCTTAGCGTCTATAGTACAAACAAAACAGATCTTACTCTAGATCCATCTGCGGATCGATATCGTAAATTAGGTGCTGATGCCATACTCTTTACTAGTTCTTCCGCAGTAAAATCCTTTATTGATCAGCAAGTAAATCTGACTCTTTTACAGGGAGCCAAACAGCCAAATTTCGGCAGTATAGGTCCCCTAACGACTAGGACTTTGAAATCTTTGAAACTTCCTGTTGCCTTTGAATCACCAAAAGCCATTTTGGAAGACTTCGTCGTTGAAACAATAGCACACTTAAAACAAAAAAAGCAATGAATATAACACTCGAAACAACACAAGGCTCCATTGAATTTGAACTTTTCGACGACATTGCGCCTAAGACTTGCGAAAATTTTAGTACGCACTGCAAAAACGGTTACTATAATGGTGTAATATTTCATAGAATCATTGAGCAATTTATGATTCAAGGCGGTGATCCCACTGGTACAGGGCGCGGCGGCGAGTCAATATGGGGAAAGAACTTCGAAGACGAATGCGCTCGAGATGTCCAATTTGATAAACCTGGCTTACTAGCTATGGCAAATGCCGGGCCTGGCACCAATGGTAGTCAATTTTTCATCACAACCGCTGTCACTCCTTGGCTTCATATGAACCATACAATATTCGGAGAAGTTATAAGTGGGATGGATGTAGTCTCCAAATTAGAAGCAGTTGAGAAAGGTCCTGGTGATCGCCCAATCGAAGACCAAAAAATAATTTCTACTATCGTAAGCTAGTGAGTCAACTAGCGCAAACTGCTATTAAAATTATACAGCCTAGTTTGAACTAGGCATATCGATTTCAATCTCGATATCTTCGTCATAATCTACACCATCTAAACCGAATCCAAACAGCGATAAAAAGCAACTCTGGTAGCTTTTATAATCAGACAGCTCGTAGAGTGTATTACTAGTAATTCTGGGCCAGATGTCAGCAACAGCTTGTTGCACATCAGGTGCCATCTCAAAATTGTCCACACGGATCCGGCCTTTATCGTCGAGTTTCATATCATCGTAATATAGATGATCATTTAGAAGGCGCACCATCTGGTCGATACAATCTTCGTGAGTACCATTTGCCTTCATCACCTTATATAAAATTGAAATATATAGCGGTACAACTGGAATTGCTGAACTAGCTTGGGTTACCACTGCTTTATTCACAGATACGTAAGCGGAGCAATTATGCTTAGCAGTAATCGCTGAAGCAGCGCGCTCAACGTCTTTTTTCGCCTTACCTATGGTTCCGTTAGCATAAACCGGCCATGTAATCTCTGGTCCTATATAGGAGTAAGCAACTGTCTTCGCGCCAGAAGCGAGTACACCGGCTTGGTTGAGAGCATCAATCCACAGTTCCCAATCTTGACCTCCCATGACAGAAACCGTGTTGGCAATGTCATCACCTTCGGCTGGAGCTATGGTAATTTCCTTAACTTCATTCTTGTCTGTATCAAGGGTGCGGTTAGTAAAAGGTTTACCGATCGGCTTGAGTACTGATTTGTAAGACTCCCCCGTTTTAGGGTCAGTACGACGAGGTGAAGCGAGGCTGTAGACCACTAGATCGACTTGTCCAAGATCTGCCTTAATTTGCTCAATTGTATCTGCTTTAATTTCATCAGAAAAAGCATCTCCGTTTATGCTCTTCGCATACAAACCCGCTTCATGGGCTGCTTTCTCGAAGGCGACTGAATTATACCAGCCAGCACTAGCCGGCTTGCCCTTCATCGACGGTCTTTCATAGAAAACTCCCAATGTGGCGGCATCATGGCTAAAAGCTGACGCAATCCGAGTGGATAAACCATAACCTGTAGAACTGCCAATAATAAGAACTTTTTTTGGGCCTCCCTCTTTCTTAGCGGAGCGCGCAACCTCAATTTCCTCGCGGACCTTGGCTTCGCACCCTTTAGGGTGCGATGTGATACAAACAAATCCTCTAATACGTGGCTTAATAATCATTGGTTAAACATATAATACCTAAAAGGATAATTTATTTATCTTTTGGCTAATTGTAAGTTTCGCAAACATAATATAAAATTTGATATACTTCCATTAGTATTAGCCTTTGCCTACACAACTAGCTTCAAATCCGATTTCGATAAGTGCATCGACATCAAGTATATTTCGACCATCAAATAGAAAAGCTGGTTGGTGCATTTGCTCGTAAATTCTACGATAATCAAGCGCTTGGAACTCATCCCAATCAGTTAGAATTAGAACCGCATGTGCACCCTTTGTTGCTTCATAGGCATCGGTACAAAAACTAACACACTCATTCTCATCATCGAGGCCAAGATCTCGCTGTATTTGACTTACCTCAACCTGAGGATCGTATATAGAAAGTTTGGACTGTTCTTCTAATAAGTCCTTACAAACATAAATAGCCGCAGACTCTCGAGTGTCATTAGTATCTTTCTTGAAAGCAAAACCTAGAATAGCAATTTTCTTGCCCGAGACAGTATTAAACATTGAAGCAAGGACCCTTCGGCTAAATCGGTGCTTCTGGTAATCGTTCATCTCGATTACGTTATTCCAATAACTTGCTACTTCAGGTAGCTCGAAATGTTCGCAGAGGTAAGCAAGATTAAATATGTCCTTCTGAAAGCAGGAACCACCAAAACCTACAGATGCCTTTAGAAACTTGGCGCCAATACGACTATCCGTACCAATAGCCCGAGCGACCTCATCAATATCTGCTCCCGTTCTTTCGCAGAGTGCAGAAATGGAATTAATCGATGAAATGCGCTGTGCTAAAAATGCATTCGCAGTCAACTTGGAGAGCTCAGAGGACCATAAATTTGTAGTTAATATGCGCTCGATGGGCACCCAGTTAGCATAGATATCAAATAGTTTTTTAATTGCGGATTTACCTTCAGGAGTTTGCTCACCCCCGATTAGAACACGGTCGGGTGCTTCGAGGTCGGCCATAGCCGTTCCTTCAGCCAAAAACTCTGGATTGGACAGTACTTGAAAAGTTTTTCCATTAGTATTTGATTCGAGAATACGCTTCACCGATTCTGCTGTACGCACTGGTAGAGTAGACTTTTCCACTACTATTTTATCCTCATTCGCCACCTCAGCTATCTTTCGCGCACACTTTTCAACATAACGAAGGTCCGCCGCACGACCCGCTCCAACTCCGTAAGTCTTGGTAGGTGTGTTCACGCTAAGAAATATCATTTCAGCCTCGCGAATTGCTGTATCTATATCGGTAGAGAAAAATAAATTACTACCTCGTATTTCTTGAACAATCTCTTTTAGCCCTGGCTCATACACGGGTAGCGAATCAGAGTTCCATGCTTGAATCCGGTCAGGATTAACATCAACAACAGTTACTACATGATGCCTACACTTGTAAGCGACCATGGCCATAGTCGGGCCGCCTACATAACCTGCCCCAATGCAACAAATATTCATAAATAGTATTACCAACTCTATGAAAAAAAAAGGCAATTCCAATTAAAGTATGAACTTAGTAATCTAATTTACCACTATTGAACAACTAGAGGTGAATCGAGGTCTTACAACAGTATGCTGCTGGATTATTTGAACTGCTCAATATTAACATAGCAGCAATTGAGTTGAATGAAACTATCGTAAAAAGTACAATATGCAGTAGAAAGTAATTAAAACCCTAGCTTGACAATGGACAATTGTTCACGTATACAATTGAACACTATGAAAGATCTTACATACCGGCAACGCGAAATACTATCGTTCATTGAACATCACGAATGGCGAAATGGCTTCTGGCCAAGTATAAGAGAGATTCAAGAGAAATTTAATTTCAAAAGTACTAATGCTGTCATGGGCCACCTTAGAGCTTTGGAGAAAAAAGATGCTATTGAGCGCATTACAGGCCAAGCACGCACTTTCCGCATTCACCACCATGATACTCCCGAAGTAAGTGAGATGCCAAAAAACGCCTCAGAAGTTGTGGACATTCCTATTATTGGTGACATCGCGGCGGGCTATCCAGACAGAGTGGAGCCGTCTGGTGAAATTGGACGCCTTCAAGTAGATATCGCTAGTGCGGGTTTTTCTAAGCGAAATCGTAGTTTCGCTCTTCAAGTCCGTGGAGATAGTATGGTTGATGCTGAGATCTACGATGGAGACATGGTAGTAGTAGAGCCTCGCGATCCGCAAGATGGGAATATTGTTGCCGCTCTGATTGACGGGGAAACAACACTCAAGCGATTTATTCAGAAAAGTGGCGAACCCCCATACCTAAAGGCGGAAAATAAATTTTACCCCGAACTCTACCCGATAAATGACCTGACCGTACAAGGCGTTGCTAAAGCGGTGGTAAGAAGTATATGATTAACTTAATTACTGAAATATTGTATTCTTACTAGATCTGCTTGTAATAAATGACAGTTACCTATTATATAGTACATAATGCCAGTTACATTCGACCACACTCGTATACGAGTTTCTAATCTAGAAATATCTATCAACTGGTATTGCCAGACTTGCGGCTTTGAAGTACTTCGACGAACCAATAAATCACCTAGCGGCAATCAATTAGCTCACTTACACATCCCTGGTAGCAATCACAAGCTTGAGCTGACCTACTCTCCTGGTTACAATGTCAATGTGCCAGAAGATCTCGTTCATACCTGTATACTCGTTGACGATATTTTAGAGTATTGCGAAATGCTAGAAGGCCTCGAAATGGAATTAGACTTGTGGCCATCAAACTGGAGAGAACAATTCAGGAACGGAAAAAATATGGCTTTTATTACCGATCCTGATGGTTACGAAATTGAAATCTTAGAGCACGCATAGATAAATCGACTTTCCAGGCTATTTATGGTGCTTATTTAATATAAAAGGTGCAATCAGCCAACTATTTCCATAGGAAAAATTAGTACATTGACCCCTGCTGATGCCAGAGCCGAGATCGGCTCTCCACTAGGCATCACTAAACCATTATTATCAAATAAGCCCTTGGTATAACGCTCAAGTTCCACGAATTGAAGCGTGTAAGGCTCATGGTGAACTCTCCCTGTTAATAAACGTTTCTTCGCTTTAGAATAAGCAAATAGTCGATATCGCTCAACCAAGAAAAATTCTAATTCACTTGGCTCTGCATGGAATGACTTCCCCCGCCGCCGCCAGACATACTCTTGAGTTTGATGAATTTTTGATCTATCGCGTAGCTCTGATCGATAAATACAAGTGAAATTATTCATATTAACATGCATTCTTGCTTGTCTATAGTTCAAATGAAAAAATGTTCGTGCTATCCAGTTAGGTATACGTTTAGGAGTATCCAAAGAGAAAAACCAGACCCCTGGGCGACCTTGATCATCGACCACATAAGTACGCAGGTTAAGCTCAGGAAAATTAGATAACCCTGCCACTGCAGGCAGAAATCTAGGTCTTACTCCACGCATTGTGAAGGGAACTATGCCAACCCAAGCTTTTCCATCGAAAGAGTCTACCCTCAAACCTGGAGGAAGATGCTGAGCTACTTCACTTACATCAACGGACCAGTGAAGAAAAAGAAGCTCGTCCCACCGCTGGTACATCACAGGGGACCTATGGGGAGGCACACGCTCAATCAAGCGATCGGCAAGTGGAATATTAGATTGATAAATACTCATCTAATTAGAACGTTAAAAATCACGATTAATAACAAAAAACTGCAATTAGTTCTCTAACATTACTTCCTTTACATCTGTATGATTAAATTGGGCCTAATTCAGCACACACATGCATGAACAACTAATGCAAACAATAGAGAATACAATTAATTCGACCATCGACTGCTCTTGTATCTATAAAAAGTCCTTTAGGACGTAACAGATTATGCTTTTATAGATTTTTTCTCCGATTCAAGTAGGATCTTATACTCAACCGAATCTAGTAGCGCTTTCCAAGTTGCCTCAATAATGTTATCGCTTGCACCAACTGTGCCCCAGACTTCACGGCCGTCCGTTGACTCGATTTGAACACGAATAATAGCATCTGCACCTAACTGGCTTTCCAGAATACGTACTTTGAAATCGACAAGCTCTACTTCTAGTATTTCGGGAAATAGAGGAGAAATAGCTTTACGAAGAGCATCGTCGAGTGCCCCAACTGGGCCATTAGCCTCCGCTACTGTATGCTGAATCTCATCACCAATTTTGACTTGTACTGTAGCTTCGGACACAGTCCGTTCCAGTGCGGATTGATGACCTACGGAAACACGATATCCTATCAATTCAAAATACTGCTTTTTTTTGTTAATAAATCGGTTCAACAAAAGCTTGAACGACGCATCCGCTGCCTCGTAGCCGTATCCTCTGAACTCTAACTCCTTAAGCTCCTCTATGAAATCCTTCATTTCGGGCGCTCGAACGTCAATATCAAGTCCTATTTCCCGTGCCTTCATCATGACGCTACCACGCCCAGACATATCAGAGACGAGTACACGGGTACTATTTCCGACTAGCTCAGGTTTCATGTGCTCATAGCTATGCTTCACTTTTACAGCAGCATCCGCATGTACCCCTCCCTTGTGGGCAAATGCACTATTGCCTACAAAAGGTGCTGCGTTATCCGAGGATCTATTAGCCATTTCATCAACAAAGTGCGAAAGGCTACGCAATTTACTCAAGTTGACCCCGCAGTTTAAATCTTTTCCCATCTTAATACTTAAGTTAGGGATAATAGATGTAAGGTTGGCATTACCTATTCTTTCACCTATTCCATTAATAGTACCTTGGACTAAACAAGCACCTGATTCGATTCCAGCTAGCGAAACTGCAACACCAAGCCCAGAATCATTATGACAGTGTACACCAATAGTTGTACTAGAAAACTTTGATACGACATCAGCGACGATATCTCTAATCTCATTAACAAGTTTACCGCCATTGGTATCGCAGAGTGTCAAATTTATCGCACCTCCTCGCTCAGCAGCTTCTAGTGTCTTTAGAGCATATTCAGGATTATCTATGTAACCGTCGAAAAAATGTTCTGCATCATAAATAACTTCACGTCCATTTTCCGTCAAAAAACGAACAGAGTCCTCGATCATATCTAGGTTCTCTTCCGCAGTAGTGCGTAGAATTTCGGTCACATGCAGAAGCCAAGTTTTACCGAAAATAGTTACAATCGAAGTATTTGCATCGAGGAGTAATTTAAGCTGAGGGTCATCCTTTGCTTTCAGGCTGGCACGTCGCGTCGAACCAAAAGCTGCAATCTTAGCATGTTTTAATTCAAGCTTTTGAGCTTCCTTAAAGAAAGCCATATCGCGCGGATTTGAACCAGGCCATCCACCTTCTATATAATCTACACCGAATTGATCGAGCTTCTCGGCTATACGTAGTTTTCCTGCAACGGTAAAAGATACCCCTTCGCCTTGGGTACCGTCTCGTAAAGTTGTATCATAAATTTTAATAGCTTGAGACATAATATCTAATAATATGCTAAAAAAATGCCTTTAAGCAATTAGAGCAAACTTAAAGGTGGCAGGCTCACAGGGATTTGAACCCCGACAAACGGTACCAAAAACCGTTGTGCTACCATTACACCATGAGCCTATCAAAATGCGGGACAGTAAAAAAACCCATACATTGGTCAAGTATACTGTTTAATAAATACTAACTGTCAACCGCAAGCAAGGAACGAACCATCTTAAGACTATCAGCATCTTTAGGCAACTTGTCTTTACGCCAACGAAGAATACGTGGAAAACGAACAGCAATGCCCGATTTGTGACGCTTCGACTCGTTAATACCTTCAAAGGCGATTTCAAAGACTTGCTTGGGTTCAAGAACTCGCACTGGTCCGTGGGAATCTGTCGTATTTTGCCGAATCCATCTATCGACTTTTCGAATATCATGATCACTCAAGCCAGAATAGGCCTTAGCAATAGGAACTAGGCTATCCTCGTTCCATACTGCAAAAGTATAATCGGTATATAAGCCTGCTCGGCGTCCATGCCCTAGTTGAGCATAGATCATAATAGCATCTATAGTGTAGGGCGCTACTTTCCATTTCCACCAATCACCTTTTTTTCTACCTGAATGATAGGGAGCTTCTTTTCGCTTTAGCATAATTCCTTCTACTCTTCGTCGCCTAGATTCCTCACGAAGTCGCAATACCACCTCCCACGAACACGCTTCTATAAGCGGCGAGATTCCAAAGTATCTAGAAGATATCCCAGATGACCAGCTTTGCAGTATACTGCGCCGCTCCTGAGTACTCTTATTACGAAAGTCAACGCCGTCAAATTCTAACAGATCATATGACATAAACAATACAGGCACATCATTTCGCATCTTAACGCTTACGTTCTTTCGCCCTAAACGACGCTGTAATTCGGAAAAAGGCGCTGGTGAATCGTGGTCCCATGCTAGTAGTTCCCCGTCAAGTACAATACTACCTGACCAACTTGCTGCTTCTTCAACAATCTCAGGAAATTGATCTGTGAGCATTTCTTTTCCTCGCGACCATAAAATAACTTCATTTCCACGCTTTATAAGTTGAGCACGAATGCCATCCCATTTCCACTCGACTTGCCATTTCGAAATAGTATCAAGCCTACTACGAGCTATCTCATCGAGAGGATAAGATAAGCAAAATGGATATGGCTTTGCAGTTTGGTCTTCCGAGTGTGAACCTGTAAAAAGCGCTTTATAAGCGCACGGCGTAGGCTTCCAAATTCCCATCAAGCGGTGTGCCATAATTGCTGGCTCAACATTTGCGAGCTCAGCTAATGCAGTAGCCACTAAGCTCTGACTTACCCCTACTCTAAAACCTCCGGTAATTAATTTATTAAATATGAAACAGCTACTTCCATCTAAATGCACCCAAATTGATTCAAGTCGCTTACGTTGTTCCTCTAAGCCCAACTCCCTAAGCGGAATGATGTCCTCTTGGACCACTTGATGAAGTGGACGATCCTGAGCTCTTATAGAGCGCTTACGCTCAGATAAAAGTAAGGCAAGTGTCTCCGCTAAATCTCCAACATGATTGTAGCATTCATCCACTAACCAAGCCGGTTGCCCACAGGCTAAGCCTGCCCATTTACGAAAATCTGTCATACGAATCGGTCGCTTTAATCGGTTACCTATAAGGAAAAAAACTGCCCACGCACCGTCTTCAGGTGGTACTACCGAGAAATAGTTTCGCAGGGCTGCAAGCTTCTCATTTTTTCGATTTGAGGCATCCAGTGTAAGATAAAGTTCACTAAAGCCTTTCATTTTTCAGCCTCCTCTCCAGGTCGATCTTTTGCATATTTTGGAGAGACTTCATAAGCTCGTAATCCTCGCTCTTCTCGTAACCAACGAACAAGAGCATCCGCGTAGCCGTGGATAACGCCTACACACTCGGCACCAGTATTGTCTACCGTATTTAAAATGCCCTTCCAATCGACATGGTCGGAAATAACGAATCCACGATCAAGTGCCCTTCTTCTACGTGCGCCACGAATCGCCATCCATCCCGAGGCAAAAGCCAGTGAATAAGGAGCGAACTTCCGTAACCATGGCGTGTTTTGCACTGAACCGGGGGCAATTATAAGCCCTACTCCCTTTAGCTTTTCTTTACTCTCTGCATTTGCCTTAAAAATCCCTTCTGGAATAGCTCTTCCAGCTTTACGGTAATATGGAAGCATCTTCTCAACAGCACCATGCACTCCAATCGGACCGATCGATGGGTCGACCCCGCAGAGTAAGCGTTGCGCCTTACCTAGTGCATATGCAAATAGCACAGAACAGCGACCTTCTGACTGATTATTAAGCCACCACTGATTTATCTGCTCGAAGACAAGCTGCGAGTCTGGCCAACTATAAACAGGTAGCGCAAAGGTTGCTTCCGTGATCAAGTTATGACAACGCACCGGTTCAAAAGCTTCGCACGAAATATCGTGCGTTATCTTGTAATCTCCAGTTACTACCCAGACCTCTCCTCGATGCTCGACTCGGATCTGAGCCGACCCGAGTAAGTGCCCTGCCGGATGAAAGGAAACTATAACATCTCCAATGCGTTGATGTTTTCCGAAAGGAATGCCAGAAATAGAAGAATCAAAACCAATCCGTTCTTTTAGAATTCCTACCCCTGCATCAGCAGTCAGATAACTTTTCATACCAACTCGCGCATGATCACTATGCGCATGAGTGATCAAAGCTCGATCCACACGCCTACAAGGATCAATATAAAAATCACCTTTTTCACAATAGAGCCCTCGATTAGTCCATTTAATCAGAGGCTGCTGGCTAGAACCGATTAACATTGCTCATTTATAGAGGATATTTATAAGGATGTCAAAAATCCATGAATACCAGCACTCTTCTCATACTCACCCCCTTTCTTACTGCTGCAATTGGGTGGCTAACTAATTGGATAGCCATCAAGATGTTATTTCATCCGCGAGATCCTTTAAAGCTATTATTTTGTCAATGGCAGGGTCTCATTCCTCGTCGCCAAAAACAATTAGCCGAAGAAGCATCCGAAATTATTGAACGCGAAATCTTACAACAAAATAAAATTTCGAACGAGATCCGTAAAATCGATCTTAAGCCTTATTTAGACAAAGTTGCTCATACAATTGTGTGGAATCGAATCGGGCCACAATTAAAGTCTATCCCCTTGATCGGTGGCTTTATCAATGAAAGCACCCTTGCTAAGTTTGAAGTCATAGCTGCTAGCTCTATAAAAGAAGAGGCAGAGCCACTTGTAGAGAAGGTCGCGAGCGAGTTTCAGAGCACCATAAACTTTAAGAACATAATTAATGACAATATAGCCGCGTTTGATCTCGAGCGCCTAGAGAATATTGTCAATCAAGTCGCACAAAGAGAATTTAAAACTATTGAACGCCTAGGAGCTGTGCTCGGTTTCCTCTTTGGCTGTGCACAAGTAATACTTTTCATACTGACTGGAGTCATTCAGTTCTAAATAAGTAACTATCATGCCCGACCAATCTAATATGCAATACTGTAAGTCCCGCTATCAGAGCGAGCGGCGCGTATCACGCAGGATCAATATCGGAGATGTAGGTATCGGAGGGAACCAGCCTTTGCGTGTGCAGTCGATGACTACCACAAACACCCAAGATATTGAGGCCACAGTAAAACAGACGATAGCCTTAGCCGAGGCTGGCTGTGAAATTGTAAGAATTACTGCACCTAATAAGAAAGCTGCGACTGCTCTAGGTGAAATTTCTAGAAAACTTCGAGCAGCCAATTGCAAAGTACCACTTGTAGCTGACATACACTTCCTACCTTCCGCGGCTATGGAGGCAGTTAAACATGTAGAAAAAGTTCGTATCAACCCAGGTAACTACGCTGACAAAAAGAAATTTGCTGTCCTCGAATATAGCGACGCCGATTATACAGAAGAGTTAGAAAGATTACACGAAGCAGTTAGTCCTATTATACTACGCTGCAAAGAACTCGGCCGCGCAATGCGCATTGGAACTAATCACGGTTCACTTTCAGATCGTATAATGAATCGCTACGGCGATACACCACTGGGCATGGTAGAATGTGCCCTTGAGTTCATACGAATAGCACAAAGCCATAATTTTCACGACATATGCCTTTCCATGAAAGCTAGCAATCCAAAGGTTATGATTGAGGCGTATCGTCTTGCAGTAAAAAGAATGGACAAAGAAGGCATGGATTATCCCCTACATCTTGGTGTAACAGAAGCAGGAGATGGTGAGGATGCTAGAGTAAAGAGCGCCATAGGTATCGGCAGTCTACTCTACGACGGACTGGGTGATACCATCAGAGTTTCACTGACTGAAGATCCGATCTACGAAATTCCTGTAGCTCTGGATCTGGCAAAGAAAGCAATGTCGCTTTGGAAAAAGAAGGTGAATTTTGGTGACGCAAAAAGAAAAAGTGGCTCATTTAATCATATTGATTTAAGTAAGCGGCTTAATCACTCCATAGAACTTGGTGCAGATTGTAATATCGGCGGTGATTATCCCCCTGCTGTGATCGTTAAAACATCTCACGCAATCAAAGATACTCAGCTTATTATAAAAGAAGTGTGCGCCACTCAGATGCAGCTTAAAGAGAATAATATAGAGGGATTACAGCTTACAATTTGCCGCCCCGAAGATTTGCAGCACTTTATCTTTCTTCATGAAGCACTTCACTCTGTAATAAAGTTCTTTGTACTAGAACTTAGTGCCGCCGTTGATATCGCAGACCTCGAAACACTGGAATGGCCTGAAGACGGGCTAGCTAAGATAACACTACTCCAACATATCCCAAGGCAGGATTCCTACTATTGTGCGAGTCTTCTACAATTCTGTAGAACGCAAGGTTTCAACTGCGCTATCGACTGCACAGCAGAAGATTTGCGCGATGAAATTGGCGTACAACTCAAACCAATGGGTAGTGGAAACCTTATTTTAACCTGTAGCGCACCTACTGCTTGCTCCCACTCGCTAGGAAGCTACCGCGATTTGTCAGAAACCGCTAATAGTTTTGTACCTGAAGCACCGATATGGATCCGAAACACGGCTAATAACACGCTCTACCCTAACGACTATTTCTCCGATAGGCTATTAGAGAGCAGTATACTAAGCGGTGCCTTACTCGCTGACGGCATTGGAGACGCGATAAGCATAGAGACCGAGCCAGACCTAACAAAAGCCACAATTCTCGCTTATAATATCTTGCAGGGTGCACGAGCTCGTATCAGTAAAACTGAATTCGTAGCTTGTCCAAGCTGCGGACGTACACTTTTTGATTTGCAAAGCGTAACTAAAGAAATTCGAAGCCGTACAGGGCACCTAAAAGGTGTAACGATTGCTATAATGGGGTGTATAGTTAATGGACCAGGCGAAATGGCCGACGCCGACTTTGGGTATGTTGGAGGAGCGCCTGGTAAAATTAATTTATACGTGGGAAAGGAATGTGTGAAATATAATGTTTCTTCTTCCGAGGCACTTGACCGCCTAATAGATCTCATTAAAGAGCATGACAAATGGATTGAAGCGGAATAGAACACACACAACCGTAAATATAAATAGCTTCGAGAATATAGAATTCAAAGTTACTCACACTGTAAAATAGAGACGTTAAGTGAGGTCTTTTAAATCCGCCTCTTCTCGTGCTGCCTTAGTCATACGCACAACATTACGCACGGAGTTCTTAGTAATAATATTACCACCTGAACTACGGCCACGAACTGCATAATTCTTAAAAAGTACTTCTAGCTCAGTTTTACGAAGGCGCGGTACTGGTTTTAGATTAACCTTAACTGCATCGGACTGCTCTGCACTAGTTCGATAACAGGAAATGTAAAATACACGTGAACCTGGCTTACCCTTAGTCAAATCATACTCTTTATCACGAGTCATACCACCTGTTGTAAAATGCTTCGCAAATGTAGCACCAGATTTTCCATCACGGTATACCATGCAGTAAGTTAATGCATTTGGCTCCGTTCGATTGAAGGTATTAATATAGAGAATATCCTTACCAAAGAATGCTTTCTCACTGACCTTACTTACTATCAGCTTTCCGGCTTGGTTGATCACGATTACATCATCCAAACTGGAACATTTACCAATAGCCTCGTCTTTTTTCATCCCTATTCCGGCAAAGCCTTCCTTCCTATCAACATACAGCGTCTGGTTGGCTATAACCACGTCTTGCGCGACAACCTTCTCAAATGAAGTCAGCACAGTCTTACGTTCACGACCCTTTCCGAATTTCTTCTTCAAATCAGTAAACCACTTGATAGTATATTTGGTTAAAGATTTGAGATGTCTCTTAGTTGTCTTAATCTCTTCGTCTAAAGCATCGATTAATTCATTCGCCTTTAGCACATCAAACTTTGAAATTCGTTTGATTTTGATTTCTAGTAGCCGAGTAATATCGTCGCGTGAGATATCGCGTTTAAATATATTTTTGTATGGTTTAAGTCCTTTTTCAACTGTGGCAACAACCGCATCCCACGTCTCTTCTTCTTCAATACGGCGGTAAATGCGCTTTTCGATGAATATTTTTTCAAGCGAGCTAAAATGCCACTTTTCATCGAGTTCTTTTAGCTGAATATCAAGCTCAAGCTTGAGAAGATTACGCGTTTTTTCTGTGGCTAAATAGAGCAAATCTTGAGCAGAGAAAAAATGTGGTCGGTCATTTTCAATCACGCAGATATTCGTCGACACAGAAAGCTCACAGTCGGTAAAGGCATATAAGGCTTGTTCTACAGACTGAGGATCAGAACCGGGAGATAAGTAGACTAAAATCTCCACGATATCAGCTGTATTATCCTCTACTCGTGCAATTTTAATCTTACCCTTCTCATTCGCTGAGATTATTGAATCAATAAGCGATGTCGTAGTCTTACCAAATGGCAGTTCCGTAATAGCGAGTAGGAGTTTACTTCGCGTCTCGATACGAGCTCTCACGCGGATACGCCCTCCCCGCTTACCATTATTATATTCACTAACATCTGCGTATCCTCCAGTAGGAAAGTCCGGTACGATTTCTGGCTTTTCCTTGCGTAGAAGTGCGATACAACCGTCTAATAGTTCATTAAAATTATGTGGAAGTATCTTACAAGAAAGCCCAACTGCTATGCCTTCAGCACCCTGTGCTAATAGAAGGGGAAATTTAATAGGCAGCGTTTCCGGCTCTTTATTGCGTCCGTCATAAGAGGAGAGCCAATTTGTTGTCTTTGGGTTAAAGACTACTTCAAGTGCAAATTTTGAAAGGCGTGCCTCAATGTATCGTGATGCGGCGGCAGAGTCTCCTGTAAGGGTATTGCCCCAATTTCCCTGCATATCTACGAGAAACTCTTTTTGCCCGAGCTGCACCATAGCATCTGCAATCGAAGCGTCGCCATGGGGATGATATTTCATAGTGTTACCTATTAAGTTGGCGACCTTGTTATAGCGACCATCCTCTAACTCTCGCATAGAATGGAGAATTCGTCTCTGTACGGGCTTGAGCCCATCATTAGCATGCGGGACTGCACGCTCGAGAATTACATAACTAGCATAATCCAGAAACCAATCACTGAACATATCGTCCACGTGCCCTACATCAGTTTTGATAGCAAAAATATCTTCCTCCGAGGCTATGCTATCAGAAGATACCTCTATTTCGGCGGAGGTCTCAAATAATTCCGATTGAGGATTATCTTTTTTGGGATTCTTCTTCCGAGGCATGAGGCTTTTTTGGATATTGAGATTAATACTTTGTTAGATCAGCTTACTAAATTAAGTTTAGTAGGTGGATAAGCGAGACTGATTCAAGGAGAATTTTATCTATAATCATACTACTCGAGATCTTTCGTTCATCATTGGCGTGCTCTGTGCTAATAATAACGTAAAGATGGATTCTACTGCGCTTACATCCCATAAAGCTTTACTTAAGTGGGTCAAAAAAATGGTTACACTTTGCGAACCTGAAAATGTGCACTGGTGTAATGGTTCCGAGGAAGAAGCTAACAAGCTCTTCTGCATGATGCAGGCCAGTGGAATATGTATTAAATTAAATGAAAAAACCCGTCCTAACAGTTATCTCTTCCGCTCTGACCCAAGGGATGTAGCACGAGTTGAATCAAAAACTTATATTTGTTCGCAAAATAAAGATGGTGCAGGACCCACAAATAATTGGGCAGACCCCCGCACTATGAGGCGGAAACTAAAAAAACTATTTAAAGGCTGTATGCATGGGCGTACTCTTTATGTCATTCCATTTAGTATGGGGCCAGTAGGCGGACACATCTCCAAGATTGGGGTGGAATTAACTGACTCACCCTACGTAGTGGTGAATATGCGTATCATTGCTAGAGTCGGCACCTCAGTGCTGAATGCTCTCGGTGAAGAGGGTTTTTTCGTTCCTTGCCTACATTCTGTCGGTTGCCCACTTGAGGAGGGTATGGAAGACAAAATATGGCCCTGCAGCCCTGAAAATACGCATATCGTACACTTTCCTGAGGAACGCACCATTGTTTCCTATGGATCTGGATACGGAGGGAACGCTTTACTAGGAAAGAAGTGTTTAGCTTTGCGAATTGCATCTACGCTTGCAAGAGACGAAGGCTGGATGGCTGAACATATGTTAATACTCGGGGTTGAAGAACCAGATGGAGTAAAAACTTATGTAACAGCTGCTTTTCCCAGCGCCTGCGGAAAGACGAACTTTGCTATGCTTACGCCACCCAAAGCCATGAATGGTTACACCGTAAGCTGTGTGGGTGACGACATCGCTTGGATCAAGCCAGGAAAAGACGGGCGCCTTTATGCAATAAACCCTGAAGCTGGCTTCTTCGGAGTAGCCACTGGAACATCAGAGTCGACTAATCCCAATGCTATGGCTTCATGCGCTAATAATACAATTTTTACAAATGTAGCACTGACAGACGATGGTGATGTCTGGTGGGAAGGAATGAGTGAAAATCCACCAGCACATTTAATTGATTGGCAAGGCAATGACTGGACACCAAAAAGTGAAACATCTGCCGCTCATCCGAATAGCCGCTTTACCGCCCCAGCATCCAACTGCCCTGTTATGGACTCAGATTGGGAGAAGTCTGATGGTGTGCCCATTAAAGCGATGATCTTTGGAGGCCGTCGCATGAACGATATACCACTAGTTACTCAAGCATTCAATTGGAGTCATGGTGTCTATTTAGGTGCTACTATCGGCTCAGAACAGACTGCTGCCGCTGAAGGAGCAATTGGTGCGGTCCGGCGCGATCCTATGGCAATGCTTCCATTTTGTGGCTATCACATGGGCGACTACTTTCGTCATTGGATCAAAATGCAACGAAGCCTTTGTGAAACACCACTTATTTTCAATGTCAATTGGTTCCGTAAAGATACTGACGGTAGCTATATGTGGCCAGGTTTTAGCGAGAATATGCGACCCTTACTATGGATTGTTCAGCGTGCCACTGGTCGCGCTGGCGCAAAAGAGAGCGCAATCGGATGGATGCCACGTCACTCAGATATAAATTGGCGCGGACTAGACATAGATAAAGCAAAATTTGATCAAATTATGCATTTTGATCGAGAACGTATTCTTATGCAGACGCTTACGCATGAAGAACTTTTTCTAAAATTGCATTCTCATTTACCAAAGGAAATGATATTTGAGCGTGAATTACTTATTTCACGACTATAGGATTTATAAGTAATCCATACTTATTATAAGCTTTTACCCACTAAAAATTGCTATAATTTAGGTTCGAAAAGCGTGCTATGTTAGTTGAGCATAGTAATTAAATGTCACGCATCTACTTATCCCCTCCAGATATAAGCCCGCAAGACCATGCGAGTGTAGAGGCAGTAATGGCTTCAAACTGGATAGCTCCTACTGGTCCTGCTCTGGATGAATTCGAAGCAACGGTAGCTAGTCGAGTAGATCGTAGCTATGCTTTAGCGCTTAATTCAGGCACTGCTGCTCTGCATCTTGCGCTCCAGGTGCTAAACATCCAAGCAGGTGACGCAGTAATCTGCCCCACCCTTACATTTGCCGCGAGCGCTAATCCAATCTGCTATCTTGGCGCAGAACCGATCTTTATAGATAGTGAGCCTCTCACGTGGAATATAGATCCCGATCGCATAAAGGAAGCGCTGGAAACTCATAAAAATATAAAAGCCGTGATTGTCGTACACATCTACGGGCAATGTGCACAAATGGATCGCATAACTGAGCTTTGCGAACTTCATAATGTACCATTAATAGAAGACGCAGCCGAAGCATTTGGTTCTAGCTATAATGGAAAGCCCGCCGGTTCAATGGGTGATTTTTCTTTTTTCTCTTTTAACGGTAATAAAATAATTACTACCTCTACAGGGGGAATGTTGTTATCGAATAATCAAGAAAGAATTGAAAAAGCACGCTATCTGGCGAATCAAGCCAGAGAACCAGTCATACACTACGAACATAAAAGTATAGGCTACAATTATCGAATGAGTAATTTACTAGCCGGTTTAGGACTTAGCCAAGTAGCAGATATCGACCGAAGAATTGCTGGACGACGAGCGCACTTTGAAGCCTATAAAGAGGCACTTGAAAGGCTACCAGGAATCAGTTTCATGCCTCTTGCTAAACCAGATACGGCAAACTATTGGTTAACCTGTTTGACTATAGACCCTGTCGAAAGCGGTACGACGCGCGATCAAGTGCTAGCACATCTAGACGCGAACGATATTGAAGCCCGGCCTCTATGGAAGCCGTTACACCTACAACCAATTTTCCAAGATAAAATATCAATCGGTGGTGAATTTGCAGCAGGTTTATTCGATCGTGGACTTTGCCTGCCTAGCGGATCTGGCATGTCAAATAGCCAACGTCAGTTTGTGATCGATAGTATTACGGATAAATTTAAACAAAGTACTCAAACATTATGAGCTTAAATATTTTTCACAGATATTTGAACTTTAAGACACTGTCTCTGTTCCTTTTTTATGCGTGTGTCTCAGCTTTTAGCTATTCTATGGCGTATCAACTTCGCTTTGATTTCAATGTGCCTGAAAATTACGTTTTAGATTACATCCACACTATTTGGTGGGTTACTGGACTCCAACTTTCACTGCTAATGTCCGCGGGGCAATTTGATTCAATTCTATCATATTTTCGTTTGCCAGATGCGCTGCGCCTTTTCACAGGACTTTTTGCTAATACTCTCATCTTACTTTCCATGTGGTACGTCTACAGCGGACAAAACGTACCGCCGCGTGCAGTCATTCTAGCCTACTTTTTATTAAGTTTTCTTTTTATCGCTGGCTTTCGTATATTTATGCGAATCAAATCTAGTCGTAGCTGGGCAGACTGGCTAACTCCCGACACGTACGAAAATATAATTATTATTGGCGCAGGAGAAGTAGGTGCAGGACTTTGCAATGAACTGATAAATAAATCACATTTGGCTATGCGTCCCGTTGCTTTTCTCGACGATGATTCAAAGAAAGTTGGTCAATTCGTACACGGAGTAAAAGTAGCGGGCACTATTAATGAGCTTAGTACTGTTGCAAAGCGTTACGGCGCTCTTAGAGTAATTATCGCATTTCCTTCTGCTCCAATTAAGCGCATACGCATAGTCTCTGACATTGCTCGGAATGCCAATCTCGCTGTAGATACTGTCCCAGCACTCACGGATTTGGTAAGTGGGCGAGCGGAGCTATCACAAATTCGACCAATTCAACTTGAGGACCTTCTAGGTCGTGATCCTGTCGATCTGGATTCAAAAGAGATACGAGATATGCTTCAAGGTAAGAGAGTTCTTGTGACTGGCGCAGGTGGCAGTATCGGACGCGAACTTGTAACTCAAATATTAGACTATTCTCCTTGCGAATTGACCTGTGTCGATCAAGCAGAAATAGCTATCTTTAATCTAAAACAAGACGTACTTGATAATTCAAGAAACCAAAAAACAAAAGTAATTAACCAAGTTCTAGATATACAAGATCACACTGCGATAGAGGGACTTTTCAGTCAGTTCTCCCCGGAAGTGGTTTTTCATGCAGCTGCCCATAAACACGTCACACTGATGGAATGTCAACCGGGCGAAGCGCTGAGGAATAACTTTCTTGCTACAGAACAGCTTGCTGAAATTTCCATTAAAAATAATGTTGAAAAGTTCATTTTTATATCAACTGACAAAGCAATTAATCCAACAAGTGTGATGGGTGCTAGTAAGCGTCTCGCCGAGTTAGCACTTCATGCACAACATTCCAAAAAAGATAACCAGACTAAATTTATAGCCGTACGATTTGGAAATGTTCTGGGATCATCTGGAAGCGTCATACCTATCTTTAGAAAACAAATTTCAGAAGGTGGGCCTGTTACCGTCACCGACCCCGAAGTAAACAGATTTTTCATGACGGCCGATGAAGCTGTTGGACTGGTGCTACAGTCTGCCACTCAAGGCGAAGGAGATGAAATATTTGTACTAAACATGGGTAAATCAGTAAAAATTATCGATCTAGCACGGCAGTTGATAGAATTAAGCGGTTTGCGAGAAGGTGTAGATATCGACATAATATTTACTGGCCTACAACCAGGTGAAAAACTCTTTGAGGAAGTACAGCATTTAAGTGAATCTTTGCAGAAAACATCGCATCCTAGAGTCATGCGTCTCGTATCAGGCCACAACAAGGAACTAGATTTTGATCTCCTTAAAAAAGAGATTAAATCTGCAATTAATTCCCCCAACCCTATAGTAATTAAACGGATAATTCAAAAATATCTGACTGAGTATACTTTTTCGGATACCTAATTTGTTACTTGTGCATGTAATTCTTCCGTATACTAGCACGCTGCAAGGAAGTTTTTATTTCAAATCGCGATCTATTAAAGTATTCTCAGAATTAGGTAAAGGCCGAGAATATATCTTCATACGCTTCCTGTAGTATAACAGTGCTGCTTGCCAAAGAATACGCGGCATACTATTAAAAGCCGTACTAAATGGATGCATAAACGCGTATCGTAGTATATTGAAATTATTAAGTTTTCTTGCTTTGCCTTCTAACCAAGTTTTCATGATGCAGCAGCCTTCCTTATATAAATCAACTCCAAGAAATATATCTTCGTCGGTGATATGGAAGCTGAAGTTATAGATGCCAGAAATGTCGTTAAATGGAGAGACATGAAATTCTTTTGGACTGCATGCTGTCCACGTATTATCACCAGTTTTCTGCAATTCTTTCAACGCATATACATGACGGTCACCGTAAGTATTATTAACTTCAGCTACGGCAAAAAGTAATAAGTTGCCCTTCATTCGTAGGTGAAAATTTACAGGATTAAAAGCATATCCGAAATAACGCGGTGAGCTAATAAGCAAAGTATGCTGCCCTGGCTCTTCTTTGGGTAAAATCGTGTCAAGTTGCTCTAAAATTGGCTTCGAATTACCCTGCAGGTAATCACTGTCATTGATTCTGAGTGGCCGCATTTTATTGTAACCAAAGACACAGGCATTTTCGCTAATTTGAGACAGCTCCCCTAGTTCAAAACTAAAAAAAGTCATAGGGTAACTAAATTTATGCCTACGCGGACCCATTCGTTCATGTACGACCTTTCCACGAAAGATCTGTGAGCGTCTTATCATAAATCTACCCCGAAGCATTTAGCCACATCTACCGCAGAACATACAGCATCTTCATGGAAACCGTATCCAAAATAGCTACCGCAAAGCCATGTATGATGACGACCGTTGTTCGCTTTAAGCGGCGACTGAGTAAGTATCGATTCGAAGGAATAAAGTGGATGCGTGAGAGTTGTACGATTAATTACATTCTCCTCAGGTATGTCATTACCAGGATTAAGTGTGACTACATAGTCCCGCTCGGTCTTTAGATTTTGCAATCTATTCATGTAATAACTAACAGACACTGGACGTTGATCCGAATGCCCTGGTTCGCGAATAAAATTCCAAGATGCCCAAAGTTTACGGTTGGGGGGTAAGTATGTGCTGCTAGTATGTAATACGACCTCATTTTCTTGGTAACTCCACGGGGAGAGAAGTTCGCGCTCCTTATCGCTTGGGTCTCTTAAAAGTTTAAGCACTTCATCAGCATGTGTAGCAATCACTACTTGATCGAATTCAAGCGCCTCACCTTCTTTAGTAAAAAGTGTAACACCGTTCTCGTGCCTTTGAATGCCACTTGGTGCGGAACTAAGCTTAGGCTTATTCTTAAAATGCTCCATCATAGCATGTACATAATTACGACTGCCCCCACTGACATAACGCCACTTAGGACGATTAGTCAGTCTAAGTAAGCCATGATTCTCAAGAAAATGCAGGTAGGGTTGCGCGGGAAAACGCTGCATTTGTTTTATTGGTGAGGACCAAATCGCAGCACCCATTGGGTAGAGATAATGATGAAGAAATGCTGACCCGAATCCACGAGATAAGCAATATTCCCCAAGCATTTTTCCCTCGAGGTATCCGCTTTTTAAATCACGATATCCTATTCTAGAAAAACGCCAAAGATCTCTCAATAAACTCCAGTGCTCAGGTTTAAATAAATAACTAAGTTTTGGGAAGAACGTGGATAAGCTATTACCTGCATATCCATATTTAGTTTCTTCATCGAAGTAGCTAAAAGTCATCGAACTATCTTCTAGCTCTACACCAAGTTGCACCAATACCTCTGTAAACTGTGGATAGTTACGGTGATTCATAACAATGAATCCTGTATCCACTGTTGTGCCAGCATCAGGTCCGTCTTGTATTGTCAGTGTTCGGGTATGCCCGCCTAAGTAATCATTTTTTTCAAAAAAATGCACATCATGCTTACGCGCTAATAACCAACCAGCAGTAAGACCAGCTACACCACAACCGACTACGGCTACTTTCTGACCTGACTTACACTCAGTTTTCATTTGATAGCTGAATAATAGGTTTAACAAATAGGTAGTGCATTACGGTCCATTCTTCCCCGTTGTTGTAAGCAAAAAGTTCGGAGCATGCCATATAGAATATCCGCCATCTTTGCCCCCATACCTTGGCTTCTTTCTTTCCATAACAATCTATGAAAGCTTTATCAACAGATGCGATTTCCGCATCGTGCTTCTTGAGCCAGGCTTCCAATGTTCGGCTATAGTGCTTTCCATTAACTGTCCAACGAGCTTCCTCATTCAATGAACCAGAAGCTATATTCAAAAGTTCAGCAGAAGGCATAATACCACCAGTAAAAAAGTACCGTGACATCCAATCACTATCACTTTTAACGTCAAAAAGATATGTGTACTTACAGTGACTAAATATGTGGGTGAATAATTTACCTCCCGGCACTAACCAATCATTAATTAAGTTCAGCAACTGGCGGTGATTACGTACGTGTTCAAACATCTCGATTGATACCACGCGGTCAAAATTTCCCTCTGGATAATACTTATTAATGTCACAAGTCACGACACGTAAATTATTTAACCCCCGCTCTTGTGCTTTAGATTCGATATAAGCACGCTGACTATGTGAGTTGCTTATTGCTACAACTGTGCTTTTAGGATAGTGAGATGCCATCCAAAGCGAAAGCGAACCCCAACCGCAACCTAACTCCAAGATCCGTTGACCATCCTTCAATTCTGCTCGCTCACATGTGAGTTGGAGCATAATAGCTTCTGATTCATTTAAGCTAGTACCTGTATCAGGCCAAAAACCACTACTATATTTAACATGAATTCCTAAGACCGAACTGAAATAAGATGCTGGTATTTCATAGTGCTGTGAATTAGCAGCTTCAGTTTGTACTGCTAATGATCCACTCTCTAAACGTGCAATCCATTCCTTGTCTGAGATCGAATCATTAGTAATAGCTACGAGTCTAGCAGCTAGTAATTTCCTTATACCCCATCGAATAATTGAATCACAGAAAAAACCGCATTCAGCCAACTTTATAAAAATACTCATAATAAATATAATATTCGTCTTTCAGGGATGTTCCTTACATCAAGCGTAAGGTTTATCGAGATACAACGATGGAATAGCATGTTTTTCATTAAATCATTATATCTAACCTTCATCTGTGCTTCGTCGCTTTGCTTCGTTGCATGTAATAGTACTCAAAATATGCATACACAAACCGTTCCTGACGCAGACTATCAGCAAGCTCTCGAATCGACTGATCCAAAAAAATACAATCAAATTGCTAACTCGGCAGAGGAAGATGCTATGATAAAACGCGTCGTCGCACTCTTTAGTGATTATAGTAAAGGCAATCTTTCAGAAAATGTAACTCAAGTTTACGCGACCGATGTATATTTCCGAGATGCATTCAAACAATATAGCAGTTCAGAAGACATTCGAGATTACATGCTTGCAGGGCTCAAACCCTTACATCAAGCGGAGTTTGTTTTTAACCGAGTTGCTCGCAGCGGAGGAGATTACTATTTTGATTGGACAATGCGCCTGGACTTTAAAAAGACTCCGCCAGGCACTTGGGAAGAATCTATTGGGGTCAGCCACATGCGTTTTAACTCTGAGGGGAAAGTCATATTCCATCAAGACTACTGGGATCCAACAGACATAGTCTATCGACGTATTCCGTTAGTAAAACAACTAATCGCCTTCGTTAAAACTAGACTTTAATTACCAATAAAATATTAGTTATTGCTTACTGTGCATCTATTAATTTCTTCAGTATTTGATCTAATATCTTGGGATTAGCCTTTCCTTTAGTCGCCTTCATAACTGGGCCTTTTAAGGCGTTGAGTGCTTTTTCGTTACCCTCTTTGTACTGGGATACAGCTTTTACGTTGCCAGAAATAGCCTGACGACATAAGGATTCTATCTCACTGATATCGTCACTCTGAGAAAGCCCCTTTCGCTCCACGATCAAATCGGGCATCAGACCAGTCTGAAACATCTCCACAAAAACCTCTTTTCCGATCTGTTTTGAAATTACGCCTTCGTCGATAATTTTAGCAAGTATGGCAATATGGGAGGGCGTGAGCATGGACTGCCGAACACAGTGAGCAGACTCGCCATAATCAGAAACTGAAGAAAGCTCACGAAGTAGATCATTAGCGATATAATTAGCAATCTGCTTAGGTGCATAATATGTTTTTAGAGCATTCTCGAAGAACTCGCTCAAATCGCGATTTACACAAATTACAGATGTAATGGTAAATGGCAGGCCTAAATCCTTTTGATAGCGACGTTGCTTATCCAGCGGGCGCTCAGGTAACTCGGCTTTTAGTTCCGCTACACGAGAACTATCCATCTGTACAGGCATGAGGTCTGGGTCTGGAAAATATCGGTAGTCATGGGCATCCTCTTTACTACGCAATGAGAAGCTTTGAGCACTCTCTACATCCCAGCGTCGTGTCTCTTGAACAATACTACCACCCTGTTCCAGTATTTCTGTTTGGCGTAGGACCTCGTATTCTATAGCAGCTTTCACATTAGAAATAGAATTAAGATTCTTCATCTCACTACGTGTGCCTAACTTTTCAGACCCCGAAACACGAAGAGAAACATTAGCATCGCAACGCATTTGTCCTTTCTCCATATCACAATCTGATATACCAGCATAGACAATCGCATTACGCAGACAATTCAAGAACGCAACTGCCTCAGTAGATGAAAACAAATCAGGCTCTGTCACGATTTCGGCTAGTGGTACACCTGCGCGATTAAAATCAATCGTCGTTTCAAAAGGTCCATGAGTTAGCTTCCCAGGGTCCTCTTCAAGATGAATACGATTTAGCGCAACCCATCGGTGCTCACCTTCAATATTACGAGATGGTCCAGGTAGCTCAATCTCTAGCTTACCTCCTGCGCAAAGTGGTTCCTCGTTTTGGGTGAGCTGATAGTTTTTTGGTGAGTCCGGGTAAAAGTAATTTTTTCGGTCCCACTTGCACTCCTTTGCAATCTCGCAGTTAAGCATGAGGCCCAGCTTTGTGCACTGTTCTATTGCAGTATGGTTAAGCACAGGCAAGCTGCCAGGCAACCCCAGAACAACCGCATCCGTCAAAGTGTTTGGTGGTGCGCCATACACATAAGGAGCCGCTGTGAACATCTTGGTTCGTGTTTTAATTTGGACGTGAATTTCAAGTCCGATGACGACTTCGTATTTCATGAATTAGGAATTACTAAAGAGAGAACCACTAAAATTATATTTATAGATTTGGTGTTTGCCGGGTGTAACTATGCCCTTGTTCAAAGGCGTGAGCGACCGCGAACATATCAGCCTCACCAAAGGCTTTACCTATAATTTGTAAACCTATAGGTAAGCCGCTTTTAGTAAAGCCACTAGGGATCGAAATGGCAGGAATTCCCGCAAGATTCACCGAAATTGTATATATGTCGCTTAAATACATAGAAAGTGGGTCTTCGCTGCGTTCGCCGCGCTTGAAAGCGGGCGTGGGAGAAGTTGGCGTTAGTATGGCATCTACTCGATCAAAAGCTTTCTCGAAGTCACCTAAGATTAAGCGACGAACCTTCTGCGCACGCAAATAATAGGCATCATAATAACCAGAACTAAGTACATATGTGCCTAGAATGATCCTACGTTTTACTTCGTCGCCAAATCCCTCGCCCCGACTTTTCGTAAAGACAGACAAAGCGTCCTTAGAATCGTCACTACGAAGACCATAACGTACCCCATCGAATCGAGCGAGATTTGAAGAGGCCTCAGCAGTTGCAATAATGTAGTAAACTGGCACTGCCAGCTCAGAATGCGGCAGCAAAATATTAACAATTTCACATCCTTGTGCTTTATACCATTCAACGGCTTTTTCGATATTAGATTTTATCTCGGGATGTATACCCTCTCCAAAAAATTCCTGCGGCACACCCAGCTTCCAAGGACCTTTTTTATTCTTCAAAACAGAAGCATAGCCTGTCTCACCTTTTGGAGCAATAGACGTAGAATCAAGTGGGTCTTTTCCCAACATGGCTTCCATTAAAATAGCGGCATCCTCGACTGTACGCGCGAATGGGCCGACTTGGTCAAGCGAAGAAGCAAATGCGACTAGGCCATAACGTGAAATTAGACCATATGTTGGCTTCATCCCTACAACACCACATAAAGCAGCTGGTTGACGAATAGAGCCACCTGTATCAGTACCCAAGGTAGCAATGGCCTCACCGGCAGCTAATGCCGCTGCACTACCCCCTGATGAGCCGCCGGGAATAGCCTCTAAATCCCACGGATTAGATGTGGTCTGATAAGCGGAGTTCTCGGTAGACGAGCCCATAGCAAACTCGTCCATATTGAGTCGCCCCCATATAACTGCACCAGCTTTTCGAAGTTTTAAAATACAAGTAGCGTCAAAAGGAGAAACATAATTCTCTAAAATTTTAGAGGCGCAACACAGTGGGTAGTCTTTAACAGCCAGAGTATCTTTTATCCCTACGGGGATGCCATCTAATAGACCAAGGGATTTACCTTCGGAACGACGCTGGTCGGAAGCCTTCGCCTGTTTTAAAGCGTCTTTTACATCAAAAGAAAGAAAAGCTTTAACTTGACCGTCGACCGCCCTTGCTCGGTCGATGACAGCTTGCGTGATGGCTACCGAACTAGTCTCGCCTGCATCCAGCATAACTGCTAGTTCAGCAATAGTTTTAAAATAGAGATTTGGCATCGATTAAATAAAGAAATGTATGACCTATGAATTTGCTAACGTTCAATAACTCTTGGCAAAAATTACACGCTTACCTGGTAAGCCAGTAAAAACACAAGGAACAACTTCTTCCGCCGAAATGTCAGGAATACATCTAACAGTAGCTTTATATTTCTTAGAAATATTCTCTTCTAGCTCAGGATCACAGCAGAATCCCGTTGATGCGAAGCCACCATGAATTTCAGGAGAACTCGTATTCTTTGGTGTGAAAAATTCGACAAATTCAGTCTCATTTGTAATATCTCGGGTGTTTTCTTTCTGAAAGGACTTAGCCTTAGCTAATAAACTAGCCTGCATCTCATCGAGCAGATTAGCAATACCACCAACAAATTGCTTTAATGACATGCTCTGTTTGTCTTTTGGTGCTCGATCACGGCGACCCACGAAGACACTGCCTGCTTCCATATCGCGAGGCCCCACCTCAACACGGATCGGGATGCCCTTCTTAATCCAACTCCAAGTTTTTTCACCGCCACGCATATCGCGATCGTCGAACTCAACGCGTACAGGCACGTCCATATAGCTCTGATCCTGTAATTGTTTCTTGAGTTCGAGACAGTAGTCGATGACCTGCTTACGCGTCTCATCCTTAGGTGTAACTGGAATGATAACAACATGCGAGGGAGCAATGCGTGGAGGCAGTACTAGGCCATTGTCGTCCGAGTGTGTCATAATGAGACCACCTACCAGACGTGTAGAAACACCCCATGAAGTCGTCCAAGCAAACTCTTCTTTTCCTTCAGCGCTGAGGTATTTAATGTTACTGGACTTGGAAAAATTCTGACCAAGAAAGTGTGAAGTGCCCGCTTGGAGAGCTTTACGGTCTTGCATCATCGCTTCAATTGCGAAAGTAGCATCTGCACCTGGGAAGCGCTCCGCTTCCGTTTTTTCTCCGGTTATAACTGGCATTGCCATGAAGTTTTCCGCGAAGTCGGCATAAACTTCAAGCATCTGACGCGTCTCTGCCATTGCTTCTTCTTTTGTTGCATGAACGGTATGACCTTCTTGCCATAGAAATTCAGCAGTGCGCAGAAATAAGCGGGTACGCATCTCCCAGCGAACGACGTTGGCCCACTGATTGATGAGTAGTGGAAGGTCACGATAGGACTGAACCCATTTTGAAAAAAGCTCACCAATTATAGTCTCGGAGGTAGGACGAACGATTAGAGGCTCTTCGAGGGGTCCTGCTGGCTGGAGTTTACCGTTATCATCGGCCTCGAGACGAGAATGAGTGACCACAGCACACTCTTTCGCAAAACCATCTACATGCTCCGCCTCCTTTTGTAAAAAACTCGTCGGTATAAAAAGCGGAAAATAAGCGTTTTTATGACCGGTTTCTTTAAAACGTCGATCTAGGTCGCGTTGTATATTTTCCCAAATTGCATATCCCCAAGGCTTTATAACCATACAACCGCGCACAGGCGAACTCTCCGCTAAATCAGCTGCTTTTACAACCTGCTGATACCATTCCGGATAATCTTCCTCTCGGGTAGGAGTAATCGCGCTTTTTGCCTGCTTTACCATCTAAGCTAGGACTGTAACAAGATCCGCATTTAGTCGATTCAATAATCCCACTATTGTGTGGGAGCAATTTCTAATGTATCAATACGCAGTAAGTTAGTAACAAGTTCGGTACACTCGGGAAATAGAGCTACAAATCCAAAAATTAAAGCAACCAGTATACCAATAAGTACAAGCAATTTACTAAATTTAAAGAGCAACTTTATAACGATAATGGCTAATAAAAGCAATCCTATCCAAGCGGCTAAATTACCCGTGCGCAATAATTCTATTATAATTTCCATAATATATTTAATTTCTCAATGTTTGATCTGGCGCAAGCCCTCATAATATAAAACAGATTGCATTAACTAGGCTCCCCAATAAATTCTTGATTCATCCAATGTTGTAAGCACTCGGGCACTTTAACACGACCATCTTTCTGCAGGTTATTTTCTAAAATAGAAGCGAGAACCCGTGGCACAGCTAGGCCAGAACCGTTTAGTGTATGCGCTGTGACCAATTTGCCATCTAATCCTCGATAGCGAATACCTGCCCTACGGGCCTGAAAGTCCGTAAAATTAGAGCAACTAGAAACCTCAAGCCAGCGCTTTTGTCCGGCAGCGAATACTTCGAGATCGTACTGCTTAGCATGAGGAAATCCTATATCACCAGTGCACATACAAAGTACTCGGTAAGGCAAATTAAGCTTTTGTAGAGTGCTTTCTACATCCATCCTCAGATTATCAAGCTCTTTCATGCTACTCTCTGCGTCTGTCCACTTAACCAGCTCGACCTTATCGAATTGGTGCAGACGGTTTAGACCGCGCACATGCGCACCCCAACTGCCAGCTTCGCGTCGAAAACAAGGCGTATAAGCACAGCGATAAATTGGCATTTCATTAGCTTCGATTACTTCATCTCTGTAGAAATTTGTTACAGGCACCTCCGCAGTTGGGATTAAATAAAGACCTTCATTCTCGTCGACATACATCTGTCCTTCTTTATCAGGAAGTTGACCCGTCGCAGTGGCGCTTTGACCATTAACCAAAATTGGCGGTAGGACTTCTTGGTAACCGTTTTGGCGAGCTTCTTCCAAAAAGAAATTGATTAAAGCACGGACAAAGCGAGACATCTCCCCAACATAAAAGGGAAACCCTGCTCCTGTAGCTTTCACTCCACGAGCGAAATCGACACGCGACTCAAACCAGGGAATCTCAAAGTGTGGCAGTGTGTGAGGAAAATTTGCATCGGCGTCTCCCCAAGTAGAGACCACGACGTTATCCTCCTCACCTTTGCCTTCGGGTACCGATCGATCCGGTAAATTTGGAATTGATAAAAATGCTTCCTGAAAAGCCTCGTCAGCATCTTTCGCAGAGGCTTCTAATTCCTTAGCTTTCTCAGCTATGGCCTTCATCTGCTTTATCTTAATTTGAAACTCTGGTGAACCCTTATCTAGATTTGCCATCTCGATATTTGTCGCTTTTTGCGCAGCACGAGCCTTCTCTGCATCCGTTATTTTAGCCCGACGCGCAACGTCGAGTTCTAACACTGCATCTATATCAGTTTTAAATTTTTTCTTATCAATGGCAACACGAACAAAATCCGTATGCTCTCGTAATAGCTTAATATCGATCATAATTTATTAATAATAAAGATGCAGATAGGACTGCTACTCAGTCAAGCTAGCAAAAGGACAGGCTAAATACAGATTGATATTCTAGTTGAGCATTCGTGAGCGTTACGGGCAAAAAGTCAGTGAAAATATCATCCATTGAGAAGGTAATCAAAATCATCTCGTGATAAACCGGCTTTTGCATTTTTTTCACCAGGCTCTTCCACTAATTGTCGAAATAATTCAGCCTTGCGCGCCTTAAGCTCTAACATGCGCGCCTCGATTGAGTGCTGCATTATAAGCCTCTGTACAAATACGGATCTCGTCTGCCCTATGCGGTGCGCACGATCACTTGCTTGATTCTCGACAGCAGGATTCCACCAAGGGTCGAGATGAAAAACATAATTTGCTCGAGTCAAATTGAGACCTACGCCACCTGTTTTTAGACTAATAAAGAAAAATGTAGGGCCATTCCCGCTCTGAAAGGAATTAACTATCTCCTTACGCTTCGCGATAGGAGTGCGGCCATCCATGCGCAAATAGTCAATACCCCGCTCTTTCGCTACGGCTTCCATCTGATTAAGTCCACCAATGAATTGACTAAAGATAAGTGCGCCGTGTCCTTCCGATTGAAGCTCCTCTAGCTTATCAGCCATATATGCGAATTTAGGTGCGTGTTCAGGCATATGCTTACCTAAAAGTTCTGGGCTAACACATACCTGACGTAGGCGTAAAATCGCGGCTAGAGCGACAATACCTGCTTGCTGTTCAGGTCGATCATCATATGCCTGCGCAATCTCTGCTTTGACCTCGGAAACTGTTCGCGTGTAGATTTCTTTTTGCATCGGCGACATTTCTAAAAATAACTCGTGCTCCTCTTTTTTAGGGAGTTCTTTGAGAATCTTTTCCTTAGTACGGCGAAGAACAAAAGGTCGTGAACGAGACAGTATACGCTCTGGTGACTCTCGGAAGTATTCATTGAAGGATTTCAGTGTGCCAAAAATACCTGGTACAGCAGCAGACATAACAGAATAAAATTCTGAAGCGTTATTCTCTACGGGCGTACCAGTTAGACAAAGCGTAAACCGACGATTAATAAGTGCAGCTGCCTTAGTGCGTGCAGCAGATACATTTTTAAGGTTATGAGCTTCATCGAAAACTACGATCTCGAAATGATACGAGTTAAGCAACTCTGCGTCCAGTCGAACACGCTCATAAGTTGTCATTAGGATTTGAGCTTCTTTAACCGCACCTGTCCACGTAGACTTCTTTATACAGTCTACGACATTTAAACTTGGTGCAAAACGGGCAAACTCTTCCTGCCAATTAAACACTAAACTTGGAGGCAATACGATGAGAACACTTGCAGCATTAGGCGTAGTTATTCGTTCAAAATAAGCAGCTAGAAATGCAATAGTTTGTACAGTTTTTCCTAGGCCCATATCGTCCGCTAAGCAAGCACCGAATCGGTGCTTATATAGGAAGTCTATCCAAGCGCAGCCTTCTTCTTGGTAGGGGCGAAGTTCCGCTTTAAGAGCTAGAGGCTTGGTAAAACTACCTACACCCCGAAATTGGGCAAGACTAGTAAATAGTTTTTCTGCTTCTTCTGGTAACGTAACTTTGACTCCATGCTTACGTAACATTATCCAATCTAACATTTCTAGTCTAGAGACTTGCAAGCTACCAGATCCGCTAGGTTTATTTTCGTCTCGATTCCGTCGCTGAGGCCGCAAGAGTTCTGTCAGCAATTCAAGTCCCCCAGTTTCACTTTCCAACTGTGGCATTATCAAAGCACCGTCTTTGTCCTCAATTAAGAGCTGTCCTAAAATAAGCTTTTGCCACTCTTCTGGGTCGATCGTACGCTCGCCACATCTGATGGATGGGTGCAAGCGGAACCAATCAATCTCAGAACCTGAAGCAATTGTATCAACAGAAATACTAAGTGGCTCGGATCGGATAGCTTGCTCATTAAATTGCACTTTTACACCTAAGGTTCGGCAGACAGATACAATACGTTGTAAGGATTCCGACCCAAAACCAGTGTGCGCTAGTTCGATTCTACCTTCCTCAAGAGCGACAAGATCGGCACGACTAGAGAGATCGCTCAAACTAAAGAGTAACATAGCAAATTTTCGTATATCTAATCCACCTCGCAACCAGCGTCGACCAGTTGAATCAGCTAAACTTACCTCAAAATCTGTACCAAAATCATCTACTAATTTAAGTAAATTATTAACCGCTGCACAGGCGCTAACGCGGTAGTTTACATCAAATATCTCCGGATAATCGCTCGCATAGATGGATAGATCCGGGTCTATTACCTGCGGATCAGAAGAAAGAACTCCACGCAATAAATCACACAAAGCACGCACTCTTCGCTTAGCACTTAGTAACTTGCCACCACACACGTGTAATACAGAACCCAGAAAACGAGACTGTAATTCATAAAGCTCGACGCGTTGTCCGTCCAAATTTAAGAAAATGTCAAATTCGAAGGCTTCCCATTCACCTGCGACGTTTTCCATCGCACTCAAATCAAGCTCAATGCTAGCCCATTCAGGCTTTAGCGAGCGTAGCTTTCTCTTTCGACCATCTATTCTATATTGATAAGATGCACTCGAAGACAGAGGACTTATATTTTGCTCGTTAAAGGCATCTACCTCTAATTCCATTCGAATTGGACCTAAATCTCCCGCAGTTCCCAAATCATTATTTCGAACCTGACATACACGCCCATCTGAGAGGAAAATCAAAGAGCACCTCGGAATCAGATGTATTGCTTCAATTACATGACCTAGTTGATCCGTAAATTGCATACGCCGCGACACTCGACCCTTAGATAGATCATATTGTATTTCCAACGTTGCTTCTCCAGTCATCATTATTAACTCGGAAACATCACCTTCCAACGCACTAGATATAGATATATTTGCATCAATAGCCTCTCTTAGAAATCTAACAAAATCATCTTCTGGGTTAGATAGAGTGAATTCTCTAGATAGAAGAAAACCGTAGCTACTATCTAAAACGATGTCATAGGAAGCCAGAAAAGACTTAGGAACCGCACCTTCGATCGTAAAACTTAGACCACCTTGAATATCAACATCAGTAAGCAAAAATTCAGTCACTGAATCCCCAATTTGCTCTTCGCCGGCATGACCAACCCCACCAACATCCCTGTAGCCTAATTGCTTGCGAAGCTCTTGCGCATAATCATCTGGCATATCATAAGCAGCGGCACTCTGGCCTTGGACCGCTAACAACATAGCAGCAGAAGCAGCTACACAATGTTTGCAGTCACCGTAGTTATCCCAGTCGGAGCATTCGCATTCTAGCAATAAATTTTCGCCGCTAACACGCATTAAGACCTTGTAAGGGTGGTAGCGACGTCCTTGTACTAATGCCGTCATTACTTTTTTACTCTCGTTCCACTCCAAATTCTCCACAGCGAACTGCCGGTAGTAGGATAATCCGCTATCAACAAAACGGCGGTCTCCGGCGTAGTGGAGGTCAGCTATGTCTAATTTTTCAAAGCCCTTAAGCCCCTCTAATTTATCAAAGTCTATAGTGTCCATCGCAAACCTTGAGACAAAACACAAAATCTATGATTATACGAGCACCAATTATAGGAAATACTTAATTTATACTCCCTTGTTTACTTAATACGATTTCAGGAAGCGTGAGATTGATAAGTTAGTAATAATACTCGGTGAAACCCCAACGCAAGGAGTGCATAAATAAAAAAAACTACTAATCAGCTAAGAATATACTTCATAATATAAAATACTTAACTATGCATACTTGCAAGCACTGACCAAGTATACTTTTTCTTAGATGTGAAAAATTTTCATACTAAAAATAATACGTATTCGGGATTTTTCAAATACTTAGAGTATGCCTTCATACGTTTATCTATTGGTTTGATAAAGCTCTTACCATTAGAAATTGCTTATAAACTAGGCGAAAAAATTGGCTGGATATGTTGGAAAATACTAACTAGTCGCAGAACAGTGGTTAAGTATAACTTAAGTATTGTGCGGCGGTGGATTAATATTCGTGGTAATCTACATCACCTTTCTATTAATAACAGTACGGTCGATGAAGCCACCAGAGAGGTGTTTTGCCGAAACGCTGCTAATTTGCTTAGCAGTTTTTCATTCTCAACCTTACCTATTAAAAGGAGAGTACCACTTATTGAGTTTGAAAATCTGGAAGTATTTAAATCCGCTATAGACCGAGGCAAAGGAGTTGTCTTACTGATGGCTCATATGGGCCCTTGGGAGCTTATCTCATGCTTTCCTGAACATTTCGAGCAACTTGGTATTACCGCGAGACTTGGAGTGATTTATAGACCTCTAGAAAATGATTATATTGAAAAGTGGTACCGTTCTCAGCGCAAAATCCATGGTATGGAATTATTTAAACGCAAGTCAGGCCTTTTAGAAGTTATTAAATTTATCAACAAAGGAGAAATACTAGCCTTATTAGCAGACCAACGTGTTAGTAACGGTGAAGTAACCGAATTCTTCGGAAAACCCGCTTTAACTACTCCACTAGTTGGATTACTATCCAAACGATCAAGGGCATCAGTCGTCTCTATGACTTTAAAATATGACTGCAGATGTACATTAAAAGTAGCATTTCGCCTTGTAGATTTTAAAGAAGCGAAAACTAGAGAGGAGTTTGCAAAATTGACAAACCAAGAACTCGAGAAAGTCTTATCCAGCGATTTGACAAGTGGTTTCTGGTTCCACAAAAGATTCAAAATGTAAAAGATGGAACATACAGAGCTAATTCTAGGGAATTCCAATGCAAAATTTTCTGGTGTCACATCAACGATGCTTCAAGTGCTGAAATATCAAAAGAAACTTATACCCTTATCCGTTCTCGGTTCCTATCATTTACCAAAGGATATCTATAGCATAAACTTCCGTATTGCACTAAGCATTTGCCGGCATCCACTCCCTAGTGGTAAGTCACGCGTATTTCATGCCCGTAGAAATAACGAAATGCTACAAGCTCTTGCACTAAAAAAGCTATCACCCAATCCATTAAAAATCGTATTCACCTCAACCGCCCAGCGAGAACACACTTGGATTACTAGGTGGCTTATGAGGCAGGCAGATGCAGTTATTTCTACCTGTACTGCAGCTGCTAGCTACATTCAAGGTGGTGCGGACATAATTATCCCACATGGAGTAGATTTAGACCGTTTCCAACCATCTATTGATCGTTCTGCACTTTGGAGTAAGCTAGGCTTTCCTGGTAAATACGGAATAGGTATTTTTGGTCGTGTACGTTACCAAAAAGGAGTAGACGTTTTAATTGAGTCCATACTTCCATTACTAAAATATTTTCCTGATTTCACAGTTATTATATGCGGTGAGACTACAGCCAAACACAAAAATTTTGAACGTGCCTTGAAGGCGAAAATCGCCACAGCAGGTATGCAGAAGCGTTTTCTTTTTCTTGGTAAACAGCCCTTCTCTTCGCTACCCGAGCTTTTTCGATCTATGCACTTAGTTACCGCTCTAAGCCGAAATGAAGGCTATGGACTCACCGTTCTAGAATCTATGGCCAGTGGCACTTCTGTAATCGCCTCAAAAGCAGGTGCATGGCAAGATATTGTACGACCTGGACTTACTGGTGAAATAGTTCCTTGCGGTGACATAGTAGCTACTAGAAACAAGCTTAAATCGCTCCTGTCTAATACCAAAAAACTAGAGGAAATGGGCCGTAATGGACGTAAGTTAGCAGAGGAAAGCTATTCCCTTAGAAATGAAGCATATACTTTGACTCAGTATTTTCGAAAACTGCAAGTTAGAGATATTTGATGAAATTCTTGGAACGTATCGTTTACCAATACATATTATTTAAATGGACGATAAACTACACATAGCTTTCGAGCAGGATGGATTTATTGGTGAGTGCCACAAAGACATACTCCCTAGTTTAAAAAATGGTCGCCTGAGAAGTTTCTCTCAAGAAGTTGCAACTGCGCAGGATAGAGTCCTATCCCGAGGCCGTCACAAAGTTGTGGTATTAGATTTTAGAATTGGAAATAGTACCCAATCTGCAGCTGTTAAATCATTTGGACTACAACAACCCTGGAAAGACCGATACGACAAAAAACGAGGCAGTAAAGCCGCACGCTCATACATAGCGGCTCGCTTTCTAGAAAATCATGACATCGAAACACCTAGACCATTAGCCTACCTAGAACGCTGGGAAAATAATAAACTAATTGATTCTTACTACATATCTAGTTATTTGGCAAAGCTTACTAGCTTTAAAACAAAGCTAATAGAAATTTACGACTCCAACGGACCTTGCTTAGATCTAGTCAATCTATTGAAAGATGTAGGTACTGCAATGCGTGCAATGCATGATATTGGATTTTACCACAAGGACTTGGGAAATCAAAATATCGAACTTCTAAAAGATTCTGACAATAAGAAGGAAAAAGTTTTTTTTCTGGACCTAAATCGAAGCCGAATACGAAAAAAACTAAACTTAAAGGAAAGAGCTTCAGACTTTTCTAGATTAAAAATGCCCTCAGCATTCTTGGAGGTCCTGACTCAAATTTATTTTGATTCTCCGGTACCTGAAAAGTTCAAACGAGAACTTTTCAGGCAAAGGCGCAAATTTCTACTATGGGAAAAAAGTCGCAAGTTTAGGCACCCCATAAAGTACTATTACCTAGCAAATAAAAAACGTAGTCATACTACATTTCAAATGAAAGATGTATGGATTTGGGATAAGCGATCTGGCCAAGCATCCATAACACTTAATCGGAAAGACCGAAAAAAAAATCAGTCGTGGATTAATCACTTTAAAATCGGATTGGTTAATCTTATTGCGATTCCTAGTGTGTGGTGGAACTACCGACGTAATATGTCGAACGTATTTCAAACTAGGATCCGTATGGCTGATCGAATAGGTATATCCCTAGAAGCCGCTGATCTTGAATTTGTGCCACAATTAACCGCATTAAAAGATCTGAATATTACACCAGTACTACTGCGCATAGGACATCACCAAGGAAAGGTTAAATGGGACACAACAATCAGCTATATCCACCAGTTATCTACGGAGAGAAAAACCATAACCGTTACTATTTTTCAGGATCGGCAAGCTGTTATTGAGCCAGAATTGTGGATTAATTTCCTTGAATATGTAATAGAAAAAATTGCCAGTAAAATTGATTCCTTGATAGTCGGACACACACTAAACAGGGTTAAGTGGGGCATACATAGCATAGATGAATATGCTAAATTATTAGAGCCTTTGGTCTCGCTGAAAGAAAGATACCCAAATTTAAAGATATTAGGGCCTAACTGCATTGATTTTGAACCCCATTACACCATAGCAGCTCTCAAAAACCTGCCTAAAGGCCTCAGATTTAATGCCCTATCCCATCTATTATATGTCGATCGTCGTGGAGCTCCTGAAAATAAACAAGGATGTTTTGGAATAGTAGAGAAGGTTGCCCTTTTAAATGCAGCTGCTTCGCATTCGGGAATTTCCGAGAGCAAACTGGTCGTCTCTGAAGTGAATTGGCCACTAGCAAATACAAGAGAGTGGTCACCAGTTGCTGCAACTTATTCGCCTCCGGGCTCAGGAGGTAGTCATCTACATGTAACCGAGGAGCAATACGGCTATTTCATGGTTCGTTATCTAGCTCTCACTATATGTTCTGGCTTGGTAGAACGCGTCTATTGGTGGAGATTAGTCTCTCATGGATTCGGACTCATTGACGAGCTGGCTGAAGGAGGATGGCGAAAGCGTGTTGGATACTACATGCTCAAAACCTTTTTATTGGAACTAGGCAATGCCACCTTCGTGGAAAAGATCGCGACTCCTAAAGAGGTATACGCCCTGCGCTTTGAAAGAGAAGATGATAATGTAGTACTTCTTTGGTGTAATGGACGAAAATACTCAGGGCCATGGCCTATTACATGCAAAGGAGCCCTAAACTCTACTGGTAATGAGATAAAATTATCTGAAGTTGGCGATGATCCAGTTTATCTATTATCTCCGAAGCGCTGAAT
>CACKVQ010000007.1 GCA_902603705.1 Puniceicoccaceae bacterium | reverse complement strand
CTCGCCACCTCGCGTACCTGTGGCTCGTTTAGCTGCTGCACAAGCTGCACTTTAAACATTCAATATTAGTAAATAAAAGCCTCTCCGGAAACGGGGGGGGGGCTTTTATTAAAAAACTATAAATTGAAACGTCTTAACGACAAAGCAGCACTACGAGCATTTCCTAAAAGTAATGTTTTTTGACTAGGGCGGTAATTAAGTACAATTTTAAAATCCTCAGGTAATTTTGAAACAGCTGAAAAATCACGGATTTTTCCTCCGTGGGTATAGTGAATGTGAGTCTCAGCTGAATGTAACAGTAGGCGCTTAATGTTTGTATGCGCAGCAACCTCACGATTAAAAGGGAAATTTCCATAACTACGATCACCTACAATAGGTTGCCGATTTTTTTGGCATTGGATTCTCAATTGGTGTGTACGGCCTGTCAGGGGCATAAGTTTCATTAAAGTTACCGGAAAACCACCAATAGGTGATTGAAGGACCTGAAAACGTGTCTTTGCTTTCACCATCTTAGACTTCTTTATCGCGTGTTTACTATTACGCATATCCTTGAGCAATAGATCCTCCCAAGAGCCTCTTGGCTTACTAGGCTTTCGTCTGACCACAGCGTAATAAACTTTACTCACATTTCGGGACGAAAATTCTGCTTTGATTAACTCACTTATTGTAGGATTAAGTCCTAGTAAAATTACTCCTGAGGTAGGAGAATCCAATCGGTTTATTAACCATGCACGTTTTGGTGCTCCTGTATCACTAGTCCACTCAAAGCACTCTTCCTTTAGGTCATAATTAGCAATTAGAATAGATTTTTTGTTATCTCTGTAGTTGTTTGGGTGAGACATCGCACCGGTTGGTTTATCTAAAGCCACTAATCCATCCTCGTTATACGCAAGTACACTAACACCTTTATTAAGTGGTAATTCATTAATTATTACATTTTGGAACTCAGACATAAAAATGTACTATTCTTCGCTTTTATTGTATAAATCTCAATGAATAAAGCTAGCGGTAATGGAAAACTATATTCAGGTCTCTTTTTATTCCGAAAACTTCGATCATTTCTTTGGTCCACGCCCTAAAAGGAGATCTTTTAGATATAGCTTCTTCGCAGATGAAAGTTCCAATATCGCTAGCTGTGCTATTTGTCGCATTTAAACCCGTAATACTACCGTCTTGGTGAATAGTAAAACTAACTAATACGCGTGTTGCAGTATCGATAGGCTGAAAATATTCAATTTCTTGATACCAACCACTTTGTATAGCTGCGTAGAATTGTTGCTCATACTCGCCGAATTCACTGAATGTTGCATCAATTGCAACTGATCCATGTCGACTAGCAGAACCTTTGGAGCGCATTAGTGGCCCCGTAGTCAACTCTGGAGCTAGTCGCGGCCGTATACGTGGTTTGGGCTTGGGCACTGGATCGCTTTCTGAGCTCATTGATAATGTTTCAATTTCTTCAATTGCTTCAACCGGGCGGTAAACCTCAATTGGCATGTTATCACTAAATTGCTTCATAGAGTTATCAGTAATCTGTGCTAAACTGCTTCTACTGCCTTCCCCATTTTCTTTAATACTACTCGTATTAAGGAAGTCAGGTGCATTTAGTGGTTTAGAAAAAAAAGTGGTGGATTTTTGACTAGTCTGTCCTCTTTTTTCTAAATTATGGTCATTGCGTGTAGTATTTTCAACTGTTGAGTAAACGTCTACTTCTATCTGCACGTTGCTATTAAGTTTTCCATTTAGTATCTTCTGCGAATCTATCTCACCTACTAAATGAGGTTTATTTATAGCGTCTTCTAGCGGGTTTTGATCTGCTGACTGTTGTTCTCGATAGGAGTAGTTATTACTACGGTCTGGCTTATTTTTTGGAGCGTCAGGACTAGCTTCCACATAGATCCGTTCAGTCGTATCAACTAAGCTAAGCTCATAGATTTGTTCGGATTTACTCTCTGCGCTATCGCTTAAATAATTATAAAAAAACTTATCGGGTAATATAAGAAGTGTCCCTATGTGCACTATTAATGTAAGAGTAAATGCTAGCAATATAGCACGCCACGATCCGTCTACTTCAGAATATAAGCTCATAGAATCGCCCTCTTTGTATTTATCGTCCACAATAACCAAAAAATATACTAATTACGAAAGTTAAATTCAAGTTTGTGAAAAACATTTTCGAGTTGCTGTATTGGCAAGCCCATAACATTTTCATCCGATCCCTCTACCCTATCAATTATCAATTCCCGGCCTTTTTGAATGCCATAAGCACCAGCCTTGTCTAAAGGATTCACAAGTCGAAAGTAATCCTCAATTGTATGCCTTTTTAGTGTTTTAAAGTACACTTCACTTCTTTCGGTAAATACGTGATTAAAATTACCCGATTCCCAAAATAATGCAACGGCTGTAAAAACTGTATGCGCTCGACCAGATAACATCATAAGCATCTCGTGCGCTTCTCCAATATCTTTAGGTTTACTTAGTACAGTATCATCTATCGATACAGTAGTATCAGACCCAAGTACTAAAGAATCAGGCACATCGATAGATAAAGTGGACGCTTTCAGTCGTGCATTATTCTCAACCAATTTTATCGGACCATGAATCCCGGAATCATCCTCTAATACGTTAGTAGGACGTATTAGAAAGCACAGCCCCATACGCTTTAGAAGTTCTGCACGTCTAGGTGAGGCGGATGAGAGAATTAATTGCTTAGGATGTTTGGCCATTTGCCTAATCCAGTATTTTTTCTACCAAACCGATCGATCTAGCAAATGCTAGACGACTGAGGCAATACATATAATGTGCATTTAAGTGACTACTCTCTGCTTCAGCTAATCGTTTTTGAGCGTCTATAAGTTCGCGATTATCGGCAAGCCCATCTTGGTAGCGCACAAGCGCCAGCTCTACTTCGTGATGCCCTAGCCGTAACTCATCTTGAGCGATTTCAATCTGCGCATAACGAGAGTCCATCTGCATGATTGAAATTTTGTATTCACGGTCAATTTGGTTAAGCAGATTGCGCATTTCATATTCATTTTGTCTCAAAGTGGCACTGGCATATCGCTTACCAGCAGCAATACGGCCACCTTCCCATAAAGGCACAGTCGCACGTAAGCCAAAAAACCACGCTTCTCCATGTTCACCATTAAATACTTCATCCGTATCATACCCCCAATTCGCTAAAAAATCTACCGTAGGTAAACGTTGCCAGTTAGAAGCTCTTTTAGCCAACTTTGCTTGTTCGATGAGCAATAATTTACTTGAAATTTCAGTACGTGATTTGAGAACCAAATCTATATCAGCTAGACGCTTAATTGTCTGTGGTGGATTCATATCCTCCAAAGCCTGAACATCTAAGTTTAAGACCTTTTCTAGGTCTAAGTCTAAAAGTGACTTCAGTTCTATAGCTGAAGACTCCGCGGTAATACGAGCTTCCATCAATGCTCTGCGTATTGAGGCAACACGTACTTCAGCACGCGTTACGTCTATCTTAACCACTACCCCAGCCGAAAATTGTTTAGCGGCTAACTCGAGGAGTAATTGCTCACGTTCTAGATTATGAGAAATAATTTCTGCACTACGCAAATCACGTAAATGTGTGAAATAAAGAAAGAGCGCTTGTTCAATATAATCGTCCGTAAGCGTTAAGGAGTCCTTCTCAGCGACAGCATGGTCTAATTTAGCAATACGGTAATCTGCATAAAGTTGATAATTTATTAACGCAAAGGATGCTTCTAAGCGCGAGCCCGATGAGTTAAAAGGTGGTACATTAATTACATCGGAAAATAAACCACGTGTAAGCTTTTGACGACTCTGGTCTACACTAAGTGAAAATCTAGGCAGAAGTGCTGCACGACGATGATAAGTCTGCTCTAATACACGACGTACAGACTCCTTGTTAATTAATCGGTTTAGATTATGTGTTTTAACTCTTTTGATTAAGTCATCTACTTTTAATAAGACGGGGTCGTTTGAAGCTGAGATTGGCGAAGAACCGTAAGACGTCGTAACAAAAAGTGTGACAAAAACCGATGCCAAAAGTACGATAAAACGAGTGAAAGTCTTGTCTTGTTGGTACATTGCAGGATAGTAATTGTTCAGTATTGGCTGTTTAACTTTTATCATTCCTTAAAACTCTGTTTATGCAAGGCACAGATCGAGCTATCATCTAAAAATTTCTATATGAAAATCGGCATCGCACAGATAAATACGACAGTAGGAGACCTTAAGGGTAACTCAAAATGTATTTTAAACGCATATCATTCACTCGTATCTAGTGGCGCTGAATTAATACTCTTTCCTGAGTTGGCCATCTGTGGCTATCCTCCGAGAGATTTGCTATTTAAAAAGCAATTCGTAACCGACGTTATATATACACTAAAGACTATAGCAAAAGAAGTGGGGTCTGTACCCGCTATAATTGGATATGTAGAAGGTCGAGGTTCTAGTACAACAGGCAGACCTTTCTACAACTCTGCTGCATGGTGTGAATCCGGGGAAGTTGATATAAGCGCACGTAAGTGTCTCTTGCCTAATTATGATGTTTTTGACGAGGAGCGCTACTTCGAGCCAGCTCAAGCGCCTACCATTCACGAATGGAAAGGCTTACGCATTGGCTTGAGCATCTGTGAAGATATATGGACTCATAAAGAAGTTAAGACTAGTCGCTATTACTGCAGCGACCCAGTGAGAATACTATCCAAAGAAAGAATAGATTTACTTTTGAACCTCTCGGCTAGTCCTTGGCACGAGGGTAAGAATGAAGCACGAAAGCCCCTTGTTCAAGATGCTGCAGATCGATGCGGCTGCCCTGTTGTTTACTGTAATTGCGTAGGGGGTAACGATGAACTTATATTCGATGGGGGAAGTATTGTAGTAGACCCCAAGCGTGGATTAGTTGCAGGGTTAGCTGCTTTTCGCGAAGAAAGCCAAGTAATTGATTTATCTAATAAGGCTTATTATAGATCCGAACACTTTAACCCTAAGGGAAATGCCGCTACTCAAGCTGCTCTTGTTATCGGCTTGCGTGATTATGCGTATAAATGTGGTTTTAAAAAAGCACTTATAGGGCTAAGTGGGGGTATAGATTCAGCCGTAGTGGCCTCACTAGCTGTAATAGCGCTAGGCTCGGAGAATGTAATAGGTATTGCCCTTCCCTCTTTAATATCGAGTCAGCATAGCCGCGATGATGCCGCGGCTCTCGCACAAAATCTAGGTATTGAATACCACGAGTTATCTATTGCCGAGACAGTTGCATCTGCTGAAACTGCTCTTGATGGACTTTTCAACGGTCTTAAAAAAGATGTGACCGAAGAAAATATACAATCTCGTACTCGTGGTCTGCTACTTATGGCTATTTCTAACAAGTTTGGCGCACTTCTATTAACAACAGGTAATAAAAGTGAAATAGCAGTAGGATACTGCACTTTGTACGGTGATATGTGTGGTGGCCTTGCAGTTATATCAGATCTCCCAAAGATGAAGGTCTATGCGCTCGCACGTCATATAAATCACGAGCAAGTACTAATCCCCTTAAATACAATAAATAAGGCGCCTTCAGCTGAATTAAGTCTAGGTCAGAAAGATGAAGATTCATTACCTCCCTACGACATTTTAGATGGTATACTTCGGCTTTATGTCGAGGAAGGGCTCTCACGTGCGGAGATCAAAGGTAAAGGCTACGATGAGGGAGTTGTCGATGAAATCGTCCGTAAAGTCGACCTGAATGAATACAAACGTAAGCAAGCTGCTCCTGGTCTAAAAACTACCCCACTAGCTTTCGGAATAGGCCGTAGGATACCTATCGTACAAAAGTACGTAAACTAAGTGTAAATGTAGCTACTTTTGCATCCAGCTTAATTTGATAGCCTTACCTTTTTTCTTTTTTTGGACCTTAGGGAGCTGCCCTTCTATCCAATTTAGTAATGCACCACGACCCCTCTTAGTTTTAGAACTGCACTTAAAAATTTCTGTAGGCCGTAGCCCATAATCCTGAAGTGCTCGTAGTAATTTCTCTTCATGATTAGCGACTTTATATTCTGCACTACGATCGGTTTTTGTAAGTATTATAGAGAATGGGATTTTGCATTCCTGCAACCAATCTACAAATGCCAAATCTGTTTGTAGTGGTTCCAGTTGAGAATCGATTAATGCAAATACTTGCTTAAGATTCATACGTTCATTTAAAAATTGGCTTACACTCCTATTGAACTCTGCTTGCTTTTCTTTTGATAACTTCGCGAAACCATATCCAGGCAGATCTACTAAAGTCCAGAGGTCGTTAATCCTAAAAAAATGAATTAGCTTTGTTTTACCTGGAGTACTAGAGATTTTCGCCAAGCCTTTAACATCTGCGAGTGTATTGATAAGCGAAGATTTTCCGACATTAGAACGGCCTACAAAAGCAAATTCTGGAAGGTTACTCTGTGGGCAAGATTCGAGATCAGTAGCGCATCCTATATGTCGTGCAGATTGTATTTTCACAGTACTATGGAATTAGACTATTCCCTGTCATAGCAGCTGGTTGCGGAAGGTCCATCAATTTCAATATAGTTGGGGCTATATCACCTAACGACCCATTGCCCCTAAGATTCGAGTTAATATACTTGTCGCTGTAGACAACAATTTCTACTGGATTCAAAGTATGTGCCGTGTGTGGACCGTTTCGTTCGTAACTCCAGAGTTGATCAGAGTTTCCGTGGTCGGCAGTGATAACAGCAGAACCACCAACTTCATCAATTGCATTTAATAGATCACCGACACATTGATCAACTATTTCACAGGCTTCAACACAGGCTTTGAGTACACCAGTATGACCAACCATATCAGGGTTTGCAAAATTAACCACAAGAAGCCCGTATTTCTCTGATTTTATGGCTTCAATTGTAGCATCCCGTATTCCGTATGCTGACATTTCTGGCTTTTCATCGTAAGTAGCACAATCCTTACGACTGAGCACTAATTTGCGCTCTTCTCCTTGAAATGGTTCTTCTCTATAGTCGTTGAAGAAGAAGGTAACATGGGGAAATTTTTCTGTCTCTGCACATCTGAATTGAGCAATGCCTTGTTCTGCGACAAAAGCACCAAGAATATCTGCCATTTTCTTGGGTTTGTAAAAAACTATATTATTACAGAGTCCCTTTTGATATTCGCTTAGAGTCGCAAAGTAAAGTACAAGCTTCTTACCTCTGTCAAAATTATCAAAACCCTCTTCAATAAAAGCACGGGTAAGCTGTCGCGGTCTGTCTCCTCGAAAATTAAAAAAGAGGACGGAGTCTCCATCCACAATTGGGCCAATGGGTTGACCATATTCATCTATTATGGAAGTTGGCGGACAGAATTCGTCACCCTTTGTACCTTCAGTCTCTGGATTATCGTACTGCCCTTGAATTGCATCGCTTGCAGAATTAGCACTATGCACAATCACGCGCCCGGTCAGACAGTCGTAGGCGCGCTGGACTCGATCCCAACGATTGTCCCGATCCATGGCCCAATAACGACCTGTGACTGAAGCAATTTTTCCGATACCGATTTTGGTCATTTCTGCTTCAACCTCAGAAATAAAAGTACTACCAGTAAATGGTCCCGTATCACGGCCATCAGTAAAAGCATGGAGGAAAACGGTCTCTAGACCGTGTTCCTTAGCTAGGCGTAGCAAACCATAAAAATGTTCCAGCATCGAGTGTACACCTGCATCAGATACAAGCCCAAGGAAATGAAGCGCCTTTCCTGAATCTTTTACATTATCAAATGCGGCATTGAGCGTAGGGCTGCTTTTTATTGAGCCTGTCTCTATACCTTTATTGATTCGCACAATTTCTTGATCGACTACACGCCCAGCACCAATGTTTTGATGCCCAACTTCCGAATTACCCATAATGCCAACCGGCAATCCTACAGCGAGCCCTGAGGCTTCAATCTCTGTACTAGGATAATTCTGAGTAAGTCTATCCGCAACTGGGGTATTGGCTAGCTTAATAGCGTTATGAGCGTCGTACGAAGAATCATGGTTAGTACCCCAACCGTCTCGAATGATTAATATTACTGGCTTTGTTTTCTTAGGCATTTACTGCAGAATGTTTTTTTGTGGTATCGGTTTATAAACATAATTTTACAGGCTAATGTATCCGTAGTTACTAAGCGCTGAAAGCGTGATGACTGTAGCATAGGTAAAGAGTAAGACAACGCCTTCTTTTCGTGTAACAATCCGTCCACTTTTAAAAAACCAAAAAAGTAGGCAAGGCAGTACTAAAAAGGCTAAAAACTCGATGACTGTCGGCCCATTTTCAAGTTCAATACCCCACACTGCAGAGACACTACCTCCGATTAATAAAATATTAAATAAGCACGAGCCTACAATATTACCTGAGCACATGTCACCTTGGCCCCCTCGTACAGCAGCAATTGAAGCTGCCAATTCAGGAAGGCTTGTGCCTAAAGCAACTATCGTTAGCCCTATTAAAAGTTCACTTGCCCCCATACGTGTAGCAATTTCGACTGAGGCATCTACAAGAACATCTGCGCCTGAAGCAAGTAAAACTGCGCCGAGTAAAACTAGTAAAATTGCAATTTTGGTAGTCTGAGTTATGGGTTCATTATACTTATCAATTGGTATGTTTTCGGATTCTGTAGTGGAATTATTTAATGCTGTTTTTACGACGTATAATAGATAAACAATCGTCAGAATAAGGAGTAGCACACCCTCCAATTGGCTAAGTCCACTGCTGTAAGTGCAGAATATAAATAGAACACTAACACAAATGAGAAATGGCACTTCCTTTTGTACCATATGCTTCTTGATCTTAAGCGGACCAAAAATTGCGGTTATGCCTAAAATTAGTCCAATATTAGCGATATTGCTACCGAGTATGTTTCCAAGGGCAATACCTGGATTTTCTTGTGCAGCAACCATTGATGTGGCCATTTCTGGCATAGAAGTAGCTATCGATACCACAGTTAGGCCTACGATCATCGGGTCAATTCTCATATTGACCGAAATTGAGGATGCACCCTTTGTAAGTATATAACCCCCGTAAATAAGCGCTGATAGCCCCAGGAGCATAAAAAGGAGCAAAATAGTAAGCTGCAGTTCTGAGTAAGATATTTGAATGAGCGCTAAAGACATATTATTAGAGATATTAGAGCATAAACAGCGTTCGCAAAAAAAGATATTACTGATTACAGAGCGAGTTTATTCTGTGTGCTTGACTTGGAAGCTCAAAAATACAGTATGCCGCGCTTTTTAAGGATTACTCGCTTTATATTATGTCGCAAGACCTCAAAGACACGCTCAATCTACCGCAAACTAACTTTCCAATGAGGGGAAATCTAGTGGAGCGTGAGCCAGGCCGCCTCGATCACTGGAAAGAATCGAGTCTCTACGACCAAATTCAAAATAAGAATAGGCAAGGCGATAATTTTATATTGCACGATGGACCGCCATTTACAAACGGTGATTTGCACTTAGGGCATGCACTAAACAAGAGTCTAAAAGATACGATATTACGTTACAAATGGATGCGCGGAATGAATTCGCCCTTCATACCTGGCTGGGATAGTCACGGACTTCCCATTGAGCATAAAGTATCACGTAAATTACAGGATTCTGAACGTTCTGATTATACTCCTTTAGAAGTGCGTAAAACTTGCGCAAAATTCGCCGATAACTATCGAGTAATTCAGCGAGAGCAATTCGAGCGCTTAGGCGTAACAGCCGATTGGAAAAATGAGTACTGGACTATTCATCCTGAATACGAGTCAGCTGAACTAGAGGCCTTTGCTACTTTCGTTGAACGAGGCTTAGTATATCGTAGCAAGAAACCAGTTTACTGGTCCATACCTTGCGCCACTGCGCTTGCAGAAGCAGAGATTGAATACAAAGAACATAACAGTATTTCCATCTACGTTAAATTACAATTGTCTCAAGAAGGACGAGCTCGGTTGAATTTGCCTGACGATAACAGTTCTATACTGATATGGACGACCACACCTTGGACACTGCCGGCTAATCTAGCTGTTTCTGTTCATCCAAAAATCGAGTATTCAGCAATCAAGACGCTTTGTCATGGTACTATGGTCATTGCTACATCATTAGTTGAGGCCGTAGTAAACGAATGTAAACTAGGAGATGTCGAGACTGTTGCTACTTACTCTGGCTCTGAACTCAAAAATATTGAAGCACACCATCCTTTCATAGATCGTATCTCTCCTATTTTACTGGCGGACTACGTGACTACGGTCAGTGGAACAGGTTGCGTTCACACAGCTCCTGGACACGGTCTTGAGGACTATATAACTGGTATAAATAACGGATTAGATGTGTATTGTCCAATAAACGACGATGGTTGTTATGTTAATGACGGACAGGTTCCGAGGGAACTAGTAGGATTGTCCGTACTCGAAGGTGAAAGCGGTAAGCCATCTGATGCTAACTTAGGTGTTCTTCGTATTATTGCTGCGAACAATTCACTAGTTGCCAAGAAAAAGATCTCTCATAGCTACCCGCATTGCTGGAGATCTAAAACGCCTGTAGTATTTCGCGCAATGGAGCAGTGGTTTATTTCCCTTGATAAAGCAGGTGATCGTAAGCAAGCGTTAGAGTGTATAAATGATGTAAATTTTATCCCAGATTGGGGTGAAAATAGGATACGTGCAGCGGTTGAAAATCGCCCGGACTGGTGCATCAGCCGTCAGCGTTCATGGGGTGTTCCAATACCTGCATTCTACGATGATGACGGCGAAGCCTACATCGATGCAGATGTTATCCGCGCTATTGCTAAAAAAGTAGCAGATACTGGGACTGACATTTGGTACGAGGAATCAGCGATTGAGATTCTTAAAGACATTAAGTTACCTGATAACTGGCCAGATGCTATGAATTTAAAGTGCGGTAAAGATACACTCGATGTGTGGATTGACTCTGGGACTAGTCATCTAGCAGTTCTTAAAAAACGCAGCAATCTTAACTGGCCAGCTGATCTCTACCTGGAAGGTTCTGACCAGCATAGAGGCTGGTTTCAAAGCTCTTTATGGACATCTGTTATCACTAACAAAAATGCTCCGTACAAGAATGTTTTAACTCACGGTTTTATTGTAAAAGAAGACGGAAAAAAGCTTTCCAAAAGCGACGGTGCTTCTAGACCTCTTACCGAGTGGATAGGTAGCTATGGTGCTGACATTGTTCGGTTATGGATCTGTTCGCAGGACTACCGAAGTGATGTGCCGGTCTCTGATAAAATTATAAAAAATGTTACTAATAATTATCGGACTATTCGAAACACGCTACGTTTCCAGATTGGAAACTTACATGACTTTGATCCTGATAAACATACTGTTGAGATAGACAAATTAAGCTCACTAGATAAATGGATATTATACGAATTAAGTCAGCTTGTGATTAATGTAACCGAAGCATATGAAGCATATGAGTTTCATCGTGCTTACAAAGACTATATAGACCCTTTTTGTGTCAACACTTTGTCCTCTACCTATCATGACGTGCTTAAAGATCGAATGTACACTCGTAGTCCAAACGACCCACTAAGACGTTCATCTCAAACTGCTATTCATATACTCTTTTCAGTATTCACACGCTTGATTGCGCCACTTGTACCTTTTACTGCAGATGAAGCATGGAGTTATGCGCATACAGATGAAGAATTTAGCGATCATCTCATTGCACTCACAGACTGGCCAGTGATAGACCCTGCCTGGAATGATGTTAATACAGCTACAGAAATACGTACGCTTAGAAAGTTCCTATCGGAAAAACTCAATGATCCTCTTGAATCTCTACGTCAGGAAAAGAAGATAGGCCAGAGCCTCGACGCTAAAGCTACTATAACTGGAAATGCAAAAGACCCTGTCTTTACTCTTCTGAAAAAACACGAGGCTGAGCTGTCGGAACTATTCATTCTTTCGGAAGTTTCCTTAATTGAGTCTGATCATACTTTTAATATTAAAATTGATGTAGCTCATGCGGACGGTGTACGCTGCCCACGTAGTTGGCGCTGGGTACCCAAACTTGTAAATACTGATCAATGGGGGCCAGTTTCTCCTAGATGTGCCCAAATTCTAAATACTATGCAACCTTCTGTAAATTAGATTAGTTGTAACTATTAATTTTATAAATATGTTAAATAAGAAAAAATATCCCGCAAAAAAAGTAAGCTCTAAAAAGACTTCCTCAAGCAAGCTTAAGAAGAAAGCTGTTAGAAAGGCGACTACCACGAAGAAGGAGGTTGTTAAGAGAAAAGTAAGCTCTAAAAAATCTACAACTAAGAAGATCGTAGATATCCCTGAATCAACTGAGGTTAAGACTAATCTTAGTAATGATTCTACACTTATTAAAGAGTCTGAAATATCACGCACTGAAACAGTTGAGTATAAAAAACCTGCGCCTATAGCATTATCGATTGATGAAATCGAAGAAATGATGGCGGCTAAAAAACCAGAAGAGGTAGTCAAAGAAAGCGAGAAGCCAAAACCAGTAATACCTAAGCCGAAAAAAACATTAGTTATAAAAAAGACTCATAAAAAACGTGTACTAGGCGCCGCATCAATGTGTGATATTTTAGGATTTAATCCTAATCAGAAAAAAAAGGATGCTAAAATTAATGAGAGTAAGATCCCTAAAAAGTGGAGTAAATATTATAAATTACTTATGGAATTGAGATCCCATGTAAGCGATGAACTCAGTCTACACACATCCGAAACCTTAGGTCACTCCTCTCGCGAAGATTCTGGTGATCTTTCAAACTATGGGAGCCATCAAGCAGATGCTGGTACAGATACTTTTGATCGTGACTTTGCATTGAGTCTTGTTTCGAGCGAGCATGATGCCCTTAATGAAATCGAAGAAGCCATCCTTAGAATCAAGGATGGAAGCTTTGGAATTTGCGAAGTAACTAATAAGCGAATTCCGGCTGCTCGTCTTGCAGCAGTGCCATTTACCCGTTTCTCCGTTGAAGGTCAATCTGAACACGAAAAAAATAGGGGCAACAAAAGTAAAAGAAACGATGCACCTAGTATATTCGGCGACGTGTCGGATGCGCCTAAACTAATATCCAGTGATGATGATGACAGTTAGCTAAGTGGTAACTTTTAAACTTCTACGAAGTCGTTTGAATAGTAGAAAGTGTATGTATATCCGCCTTTCGGTCTGTAATGACTTCTATGACACGTATTCCAGATTGTGGTAAATTAGTAATATTTTTTATCAATTGGTCCCAGTCGTGTATTGCAGTATACTCAGCGCCGTATGATGCGCACAATTGAGAAAAATTAGCGCATTGAGGAGTGGCGAAGTACTCCTCGAAAGATGCCCCATCATTCGCCACCGGTAAATGCTCAAATATTCCGCCACCGTTGTTGTTTATTAATATAACGGTAAGGCTACCCTCTAGTAAATTCATAGAGAGTAAACCATTTATATCGTGTAAAAAAGCTAAATCACCTATTAATAATACAGACGGTTTTCCACAATGAGCAACTCCTATAGCGGTACTTAGTGTTCCATCTATACCGTTAGCACCTCGGTTATAAAAGATGGAGCACCCACTCGTCCCTACAGACCATAAATACTCAGCATAACGAATACTCATACTATTTCCTAAAAACACTGAAGTTCCTGTAGGTAAAAAACGTGAAAGTAGCCAGGAGACTTTACCCTCAAAGAGGGCTTCTATTGTATGAATTTTTGTGTCTATCTTTGCAGCTGTTTGTTCTTCTAAAGCCATCCATTGAGTACTCCATTCGGGATCTATGGATTCTTGCTCAATTGCTTGAGATAGTTCACAAACATCGCCATAAATTGGAGTAGCCAAACGATGCAGTGGATCCGTATTGATAGGACGAGAAGTGAGTAAAAAAGTAACTGCATCTAGAGACTCGAGCCAATTATTCAGCACTTTACTGGTTGGTAGAGTACCAATCTGTAGTACAGCTTTTGGTTCTAAGGTGCTAGTATATTCTTTATTACGTAAGAAAGTGTCATAATGAGTTATAACTGAACGATTCTCTATGTAGTGATTGCGCACAGGATTGAGAATGTCTGCTATGATGGGCCATCCTAACTTCTGCGAAATCAAATTCACTGCATTTGCGAAATCATCATCTCCACAAGAAGGATTGTTCGCGCCTACAATTATAACTCCTTTACGATGACTGGACAGGCGCTCTAATGCAATTTGATCAATTGCTCCTTTCATAACAACGCTATCACAAGGTCTCGTAATTATAGTGGATATTGATTCTAGTTTAGCTGCATCAATAATCGGATTAATGTCCTCTGGAAGACTAAACAATGGTTCACGAAATGGGAAATTTAGATGAACTGGCCCTGGATTATTGATTATCGATTGGTTAACATTATGGACTAGTGTTTGTCTGAGGTAGCTCAACATCTGTTCTGTAGCTTCCGGCAAGGCAAGTTCTGTGTAATGACGTACATAAATACCAAATATTTTGGACTGATCAATTGTTTGCCCTGAACTACAGTTACGTAACTCCGGCGGACGATCTGCAGTCATTATAATAAGTGGCGTACCACTTAACGATGCTTCAATCACAGCAGGCAAGTAGTTAGCAGCAGCAGTACCAGAGGTAGAAATTAGTGCAACTGGACGAAGCGTACGCTTAGCAATTCCTAATGCGAAAAAAGCAGCTGAACGCTCGTCTAAAATGGAAAGTGCTTCCACTCGAGCATTACGAGCTGCCGCTAAGGTAAGAGGTGCAGAGCGTGCACCTGGAGAAGTGACTACCGTCTTCACTCCAAGACGGGCTAGAACCTCAATAGTAAGTGCGCCCCATACGGTGTTCACACTAGAGCACGATACAGCGTCGAAAGGTGTAGTTATGGGAAGCATAATAAGAGAACCCCTTAGATTTAAATACAAACCAATAATTAGAACGTAAATAAGTGAAAAATCAGTCTAAGACGTTCAATTTCTTCTCGAACAAAATATGCCTAAAAATAATACCTAAACATATGGTTTAAAGAAACTCTTAACCTGAGCAATCGAATAATCTCGATTTAGGTGAGCGATTACATCGAGTGAGATGTTTTTTGGACAAGCAGCTTCACACTCTCCAATGTTCGTGCATCCACCGAATCCTTCATCATCCATCGTACTGACCATTGCTAAAGCACGACGGTGCTTCTCTGGTTTACCTTGCGGCAAACTATTCATGTGAGCGACTTTTGCAGAAGTAAATAGCATAGCAGAGGCGTTTGGGCATGCAGCAACACAAGCGCCACAGCCTATACAAGCAGCCGCATCCATAGCGTAGTCCGCGGTACCTTTATTAATTAAATGTGTATTGGCATCTGTTGCACTTCCAGCACGAGAAGTAATAAATCCACCAGATTGGATAATTTTATCTAACGGCGAACGGTCTACTATTAAGTCCTTTACGACAGGAAATGGCTTTGCTCTCCACGGTTCGATTGTTATAGTCTGTCCATCATTAAAATGACGCATATGCAACTGGCATGCGGTCGTACCGTTTTCGGGACCGTGAGGGATCCCGTTTATAGTAAGAGAACACATACCACATATGCCCTCACGACAGTCGTAGTCAAAAGCCATAGGCACTTTACCATCTTCGACTAAATTCTCAGAAAGAATATCCAGCATTTCGAGAAAAGAGGAATCCTCAGAAACGTCATGAATTTTATACTCCACTAGTTCCCCACGGCTTACGGAATCCTTCTGTCGCCAAATTCTTAGTGTAAAATCCATTATAATGCGTCTGTCGAATAAGATAATTACTTATAACTACGAGTCGCTAGCTTAACGTTTTCGTAAATGAGCTCTTCTTTATGTAAGCGAGGTTCAACATTGTCTCCCAAGTGTTCCCATACACCTGTGAAGGTAAAATTCTCGTCATCACGTAAAGCTTCACCTTCCTCGGTTTGATGTTCTATTCGAAAGTGTCCCCCACAAGACTCTTCACGCATTAATGCATCACGACACATCAATTCACCAAATTCGATGAAGTCGGCAACACGTCCAGCTCTCTCGAGTTCAGGATTAATATTACCAGATTCTCCTACAACGCGGAGATTACTCCAAAAGTCTTTGCGCAGTTCTTTAATCTTTGCAATTGCAGTAGTTAAGCCTTCTTCGGAGCGAGCCATACCACAGTACTCCCAAATTATATTACCTAGCCGTTTATGGAAAGAACGAGGAGACTCGTTACCATTAATAGATAGTAGTTTATCAATACGCGCCCTAACACGATTTTCAGCTTCAGCGAACGCAGGGTGTTCATTAGTAATCTTGCCCGCCGCTTGCACACCTTGCTCTCCCAAATAATTACCAACCGTATAAGGTAAAATAAAATAACCATCGGACAATCCTTGCATTAACGCTGACGCTCCTAGGCGATTAGCACCATGATCAGAAAAGTTAGCTTCTCCACCTACGAACATACCAGGGATGGTTGATTCAAGATTATAGTCTACCCAGAGACCACCCATTGTATAGTGAACTGCCGGAAAAATCATCATTGGTGTAACATAGGGATTGTCACCAGTTATGCACTGATACATGTCAAATAAATTGCCGTATCTCTCCTCAATAGCCTTTTTACCATCACGCTGTATAGCATCTCTAAAATCTAAAAATACACCTAAACCGGTCGAAGCCACTCCTCTACCTTCATCACAGGCTTCTTTTGCAGCGCGCGAGGATATATCACGTGGCGCAAGATTTCCAAAACTTGGATATTTCCTTTCTAGGAAATAATCACGCTTATCATCACTTAGCGCATTAGGATCAAGCATACCATCACGAACTTTTGCGGCATCTTCTGCGAATTTAGGCACCCAGATCCGACCATCATTCCGAAGTGATTCTGACATTAGCGTTAGTTTAGACTGTTTGTCTCCGTGCACCGGTATACATGTTGGATGTATCTGAGTGTAACATGGATTAGCAAAACCTGCACCTTGCTTATGTGCCCTAAATGCTGCTGTCACATTACATCCTTGTGCATTTGTGGAGAGAAAAAATACATTACCATAACCACCAGTAGCAATCACTACGCAATCAGCAGCATGGCTGGTTACCTTGCCTGTTACCATGTTGCGCACAATAATGCCCTTAGCATGATTATCTACTTTAACTAAATCTAACATTTCGTGACGATTGTACATCGTAACTTTACCAAGACCAATTTGCCTGCTTAGCGCAGAGTAAGTACCCAATAAGAGCTGTTGCCCAGTCTGGCCACGAGCGTAGAAAGTGCGTGAGACTTGGGCACCTCCAAAAGAACGATTAGCCAATAGCCCGCCGTACTCTCTGGCAAAAGGCACACCGTTGGCCACACACTGATCAATTATATCGGAACTAAGCTCTGCAAGACGGTATACATTGGCTTCACGTGCACGATAGTCGCCACCTTTTACAGTATCATAGAATAGACGATAAACACTATCTCCGTCATTTTGATAATTCTTAGATGCATTTATGCCACCTTGAGCTGCGATGCTATGTGCACGTCGAGGACTGTCTTGGTAACAAAAGCAAGATACATTATAACCTTGTTCTGCAAGACTAGCCGCTGCTGCGCCACCTGCTAGACCTGATCCAACTACGATAACATTGTATTTGCGTCTGTTGGACGGATTGACCAACTTCATATTGAATTTATGACTAGTCCACTTTTGAGTGAGCGGACCCTCTGGTATCTTAGCATTTAGCTTCATCTGAGCGTTAATTCTTGAGAATATAACTCATGCGCAATGGCTTCATTTTTGAGTATTTGCGCATGCGAAGTCAAACCACCTGAGGGATCTGCTGTAAGTATACCAGCAAGTGCTGCTATAGGGATTATTGCAAATCCTAAAAAAACCGTCCAACCATAGAATAAAGCAAATCGGTCAAGGCGAATACGCCAGAATGAGTTTCGTATGCCAAGACTTTGAAACATACTACTCACACCGTGTGTAAGGTGCAGGCAAAGTAGTCCAGTGGCGAAAATGTAAAATAACGATACAATTTTTGATTTAAATCCAGCAATCATCATATCATGTACATTAAAAGTCATTATTTTTTGGCCATTTTTAAGAACGGCCTCACCTTTTTTTACTAGTGGCACCTCAGTTGGAATAGAATAGTTTGAAGCATCTAATTTTTTGCTGATTACACCAGGTTCATTGTATTTCATGCTAGGTACAGAACGCACTGTGAAATGTGCAATATGAAAAAAAATGAATGCTAATAATATAATACCGCTCATTCGCATCGTACGGGAAGAATAGGTAGCTTGTATTACTCGTTTCTTATAATAGTTTTGAGGACGAGCTTTACGGTTATCTAAGGTAAGTGTGACGGCCGCCCACACATGAACAGCTATACAAGCTATTAGAAACAAACGTACCGCCCAAAGTGCGGAAGCTGGTAACAAGTTGTGTAACTTGTAGGCATAGGCGTTAATGGCTTCAGCACCTAAGAAAATTTGCAAATTACCGAGCATGTGCCCCATCACAAAAACAACTAAAACAAAGCCAGTTAGTGCCATGAGTGACTTACGCCCGATAGTAGATTGTAAAAAGCTTAAAATAAGAGACATAAAACAAATAATCAATTATTAAATATATTATTGTATATTATAATATTTTCAAACGATGAATATTAAAAATAATGCCTATTAGCAAAATAAATAGTACCAATAAGATACATATAAGTAGTACAATGACTTATTAAAATTTATTATTACGCGTAATTCTAAATACTTTTACTTTTAACTAAATATTACTAGTAGAACTTGCGAGAGTTTTTAAGGAATATGTGTATTTTAGACATAGAAAAAGAGTTGCAATAGACAACTACTAAACAATTGAATGATAATTCATGCTACTTTTATATGATAGTTAAATAATGAAATATATTTTTGTAACTGGTGGTGTGGTCTCCTCATTAGGTAAGGGTCTTACCTCTGCTGCACTAGGTGCACTCCTTGAACAGCGTGGTCTAAAGGTACGTCTACAAAAATTTGACCCTTATTTAAACGTAGATCCAGGCACAATGAGTCCTTTCCAACATGGTGAGGTTTATGTTCTAAATGACGGAGCAGAAACAGACCTTGATCTTGGTCACTATGAGCGTTTTACAAATGGGACCCTTTCTAAACTCAACAATTTAACCTCCGGTAAAGTTTATGAAACTGTTCTATCCAGAGAGCGTAAGGGTGATTATCTCGGTGCAACAGTGCAAGTTATTCCCCATGTTACAGATGTAATTAAGGAGAGAATTCGTGCGGGGGGCGGTGAAGACGTCGATATTCTTATAACTGAGCTAGGAGGAACAATAGGTGACATTGAAGGCCTACCTTTCCTTGAGGCTATGCGACAATTTGCGCTAGAGGTTGCACGAGATGATGTACTCTTTCTCCATTGTACACTACTTCCATTTTTGAAAGCTGCTGGTGAGCTTAAGACCAAGCCCAGCCAGCAGTCTGTCGCTAAACTTCGAGAAATTGGGATTCAATGCGATATACTAGTGTGTCGTACTGAAGAGCCCATGACTGACGAAATGCGCCAGAAACTTTCACTCTTTTGCAACGTTCCAGTCAACGCAGTAATTGAAGAAATGGATGTTGAAACTTCAATATATGAACTGCCAATAACACTTAAGGCAGAGAATATAGACAGTTTGGTGATAGAACATCTTCATTTAGACGTTCCAGATAAAAATATGAAAGTCTGGCACGATGTTGTACGGCGGCTAAAATCACCTAAGCATGAAGTTAAGATTGGAGTAGTAGGCAAATATATCGAATTGCAAGACGCATACAAATCTGTATATGAGTCTATAATACACGCTGGAATAGCCAATGATGCGAAAGTTAACATAGTGCGTATAGATGCAGAAGATGTACAATTAAATCCCCAAAAGAATCTAGCTAAACTCGACGGAATACTAATACCAGGAGGATTTGGTGACCGCGGGACAGCAGGAAAAATTATCACTTCTAAATACGCACGAGAGAACGCTATACCCTACTTTGGTCTATGCTTAGGCATGCAAATAGCAGTAATTGATTTTGCTCGTAATGTGGCAGGACTAGAAGATTCAAACAGTACTGAATTTGATGCTAATACGCCTCATCCTGTTATTGACATTATGGAAGATCAGAAAAACTTAACTACTAAAGGGGCTAATATGCGTCTTGGCTCCTACCCATGTGAGCTGACTGAAGATAGCTTGAGTTTCGATGCTTATGGTATAAAAAATATAGCGGAGAGGCATCGGCATCGTTATGAATTTAATAATAATTATAGAGAACAATTAACTAATGCTGGCCTTCGTATTGGAGGGATAAATCCAGAACGTGATCTAGTTGAAATAATAGAAATACCCAAGCATCCATGGTTTGTAGGCGTGCAGTTCCATCCAGAGTTCCAGTCTAAACCAAATGCTGCTCATCCCCTGTTTTCTAATTTCGTAGCTGCTGCAATTAAATATAAAAAGTAATTAAACATATTTTTGTTAGATTATAATTATCTTAGCATTTTCCAATAGATACACAAAGTAGGCACATCAGCCCGTCATTTTCTTTATTTTGCGTTTTATTAATATCTCTATACCTTGGAAAATTTATCTAATATTCAAATAAGGGAGCAATTACTTAGAGATAGCTTCACACCAGCAGAATCAATCCTTTTTTCAGTAAGCATATTTGCATTACTACTCGTCTTTTATATAGGAGATCCTCGATCATATTGGTTATTAGGCAGTTTGTTGATCTTGGGATGCCTAACACCTTTTATATTAAAAACACACGAGCATGCGCATCCATTTTTCATAGATTTACTTTGGCCAAGATTCTGGGCGACTTCTGCGCCTGCCTGGGTTTTATCTATACAGTTTACTATCGGACTCTTCCATGACCCATACAATACTGTTAAAATTGGTTCATCATCATACCATACGCTAGAATCATTCAATAGATGGATCCCAACGTCAATTTTAGGCAAGGAAACGTGGCTAATTGTAGTTGGCTTTAGTGCGGCATATATTCTATCATCACTACTCTACCTCATACCAAAGTCTCTTAATTTTTTTGAGCGCTTATTACCTTGGCCTTGTATAGGAGCTGTTATTCTTGCAACTTATGGCTTAATTCAAAAAGGACTCGGCATGGCTAAACCACCACTTAGTACTGGTACGGGGGCTGAAGATTTTTTTGCTTTCTTTCCATACGACGGTCATTGGGCTGCTTTTGCAATGATATGGTGTTGTGTCTGCATTACCATGTCTTCGCTTCATGCACGCTACAATGACAACAAGAAATTTATTAGCTCGACAGCACCGTTGTATTTAGCTGGTGGCGCACTACTCGGAACATCTGCTATGTTCGTACATGCACAACTCCCTGCTGTGATGCTATCGTTAACTCTGTCTATTATGCTGCTTATTACAGCATTCGAATACTTAAATAACGAAAAGGAACCCCACTACAAAGTAATTGCAGGAAGCTGTGGGATTGCATCTAGTGCGGCATTTGCCTACAGTATTATACGTTTTTTTCAGCATAATGCTTTTACTGAGCAAAAGTTAGACCTTCAATCCGCGGCGTGGGATATGTTCAAGGATAAACCTATTTTTGGCTGGGGATTCGACAGCTATGAGAAACTACTACCTTTTTATGGAAGCGACACATTGAATGGCGAAAAATTCGGACGAGCTACCTCCGATGCCATACAATTATTGGCAGAATTTGGTGTATTTGGCGGATTAGTAATTTCATTATTTTTAATCATTTTTATTTATCGCTACATTCATGAAATTAAAAGTATACGGTTTTCTAATCATCTATTAGTCGGTTGTATGCTTGTGATAATACTAGCTTTATTTGATACCCCTTTCATGTCGCCTGCCGTTTTATTTAGCTTTTTAACGATTTTTTTCAGCGCACTCCGATGGGGGCTTCTAAGTCGTTGTAATCCTGACGAAATAGACACCAAGCGCCCGCAGTTAGTAATTCCAGAGAGTGAGCGAAGAGTTCCCTTCTTCAATATACCATATAAGGAAAAAGAAAAGTGAAGCGCACACATTTTGATTATATTGTTATTGGAGGCGGTAGTGGAGGTTATGCTGCTGCCCGCACAGCACGTGAGGTTCTAGAACACGTTGCAATTATTGATTCATCCAAGGTTTTAGGAGGACTCTGTATATTACGAGGGTGTATGCCTTCTAAAACCTTACTTTACTCAGCTGAAATGCTTCACCTTGCAAGACGTGGAAAGGAATTTGGGCTACATATTCCTGAAACATCCGTTAATATGAAGTTACTTCACCAACGTAAATTAGAAGTTATAAAAGAATTTTCAGAATATAGAAAAGAGCAACTAGAAAGCGAGCGATTCACTCTTTTCCGCAGCCATGCCCGTTTTATCGACAAGCAAACAATTGAGCTATCAGATGGTAAAAGACTGAGTGCAGATTATTTTATGGTGGCTACTGGATCAACAGTATCGACCCCACCAATAAAGGGCTTAAATAACATTCCTTTTTGGACTAGTGATGAGATCTTAGAGCTTAATTTCCTACCCGAGAAAGTCATCGTACTAGGTGGTGGAATTGTTGCTTGTGAGCTGGCTCAATTATTACGCAGATTAGGTAGTGAAGTAGTACAAATACAGCGTAGCTCACACATTTTAAAGGAAACACCGATTGCAGCTTCAAGCAACATAGAGAAATGCTTCCGAAATGAAGGTATAGAAATTTACACTGATACGCTGATACGGGATATAGCCTTCAAAGACAGCTCATATTACGTAACTTTCACACAGGGTGATAATTTCAACCGAGTAAATGCCCCCCATCTTCTTAATGCCCTTGGCCGTAAAGCCGCCACCGAGGGCCTTGGGCTAGAGAAAGCTGGTGTAGAGGTAAAAGATAATGGTAAAATTATTTGTTCTGCCATGCAACAGACTAGCAATCCGCTTATATATGCGTGCGGTGATGTAACAGGACCACACGATGTCGTTCATCTTGCTATTTTACAGGGTGAATTGGCAGCTAGACATGCTACTGGGCGTGTCGCTAATCCTGTAGACTACGATCATCTATTAAATGTGGTTTTTACTGATCCTCAGATCGCAACTGTTGGCCTAGGCGAAAAACAGCTTAAAGAACGTGGTGTCGATTATCTTAGTGCCTACTACCCTTTTAACGACCATGGGAAATCTATTCTTATGGAAGCTAAAAATGGGTATGTAAAAGTTTTTGCTGATCGAATTAGTGGTATCATCCTTGGCTCAGAATGTATCAGTAAAGACGCAGGCGAACTAATTCACTCAATGGCAGTTGCTGTGACTATGAAAGCTAGAGTGAAGGAACTACTAAAAGTACATTGGTATCATCCAACGCTATCCGAGATTTGGAGCTACCCTTTAGAAGATATTGTAAAACAGATGGAATAAGATAGCTTGCATTATCATTCCTTAGTCCTCTTTCTCCTAAATTCATATAATGTGATAAGCCATCAAATCACCTACTTGTATCAGTCCGACATCGGTGGACGGCATTTAAGATTAAATAACATTCATCAATCGCAATAGTGCCAGCGATTACTGATTTGGCACAATTAGTAAATTTGTCCTAGATATCATTTCATAATCATGGCATACACCCACAACGAGGGGGCATAAAAGGCCCAAAGACTGAGAGTGATCAAATATCTAGCGGTGGCTATCAAAAAGCAGCACATTCCCCCAAGAGCAACCGTAGCTGTAAAAGATATAGGTAAAAACTAAAATGAGTTTTTTTCTTTTAGAATTATGATCACAGTTTAGTTTAAAAACATGAAATATACACTGCTTTTACTATACTCGACACTAAGTCTTACTGCAACTCAGAGGATCGTCAACTGGATGGAATTACCCTCTCATATCTCTAGTCCTCACAAGCAGTTTTATTTAGAATTAGAATTTCACAATCCATCGGTGTGGGTTTCCGATTGGGGAGTGATTAATCCAGATGGGCGCATAAACATTACTACTACAAGTGACCCGAATGCCATTGTTACGCAAGTGCTTTACACTGCTGGTTACGCTTACACCACAGACATGAATTCGACGCATAATATTGAAACACTTTCAATATTCTTAAACGGCGAAAAACTAGTTGATTTTGAAGACAACGCGAAGGTTGAGTTCGAATATAGTAGAAATTTGAGTGATTGGAAAACTGTTACTGTACCCGTTAATACTGGAAACTATTTTTTGCGTATAAAAAATAACGATTAATTTTTTGTCACGATTTTAAAGTAGTGCAATTGCTGGAAACTATAGTAACTAAAAATCGCACTTATTTGCCTCCGTACGCTTACCCAAACTATCCCCCTATTGTACCCCCTAAATACAAATGCAAAGGGTTTGTGGTGACTCCTAGGTCAGAATCCTTGTGCAAGGACGAGGTATTTTAAGGGATGCTGGGGCGGGGGTTCGCTTGGCTGGTCTTTTGATGATGTGTATACATCAAGTGCCTCCGAAAAAATTTCCCTTTTCACTCCGATAAATCGGAATCGTATATTGTCTGTTGTGATACTCTAGAGGCCAGAGCAACCATTGAAAGCACTCTCTGCAATTGAGATTACGCTGTTGGGGATGGTAACACTGGTTAAGCTAGTGCATTCACTGAAAGCCTCTTCCCCAATCGAAGTCACACCATCGGGGATAATAACACTTTTAAGGCTGTAGAAAGTATTCTCTGTGTCTTTAAAACCATCTAAGCCCATGAATGCCCTATCTCCAATCGAGGTCACAGGAAGATCCTTATATTCACTGGGTATGACTAAATTGCCATGAGTATATACACTACATCTAATCACACTGTACTCCGTGCTAGCCTCATTGAGAGCAAAAGTAAGGTCATCCACAGAGGGTTGCCTTATTTCATCTAAGGTCAAAGGGCGACGCTCAGGTAGTCCTAACACAGGACTCGCTTGCAAGGATGCTACAAGTAATGGCAATATAAGCAGACACTTAAATTTCATACCTATAGATAAGGAAATATTTACATTACTATCAATTAGAAACTATTACGGTCCGTAGTCATCACTGTTATCGCCTTATATATAGGGAAAGAATTTATTATTTCTCTTATATAATATATTCACGGATCAACGGATCGGTAAATATGCGGAGCTGTGATAAAACTAAGCAACCTTTCCGTAGTCCCCACAAAAAAGAACTAAAGGTTCTTCACGGTATTCAACGGAGCCTCCCTTGGTACAATCAGATGACAATAAATCAGCCCAGTCGTATCCCTTCTTAAGGGGGACTCTAACAATAAAAATATTATACGAAACTTATACGATTTTAGCTTATTTCGTAAAAAATCAGCGATTTACAAAAGCAAAAATGGCGGAGAGAGAGGGATTCGAACCCTCGGTGGAGTTACCCCCACACATCCTTTCCAGGGATGCACAATCGGCCACTCTGTCATCTCTCCTATTTCAAGAGTGGGAGCAAAATAGAGCACCAAAATAGGTCAATCAATAAATAGAAACATACTTTGGATTCTGCCGATAGAGGTAAACAGAAATTCACGCTACTACGAGATAATTATTTGGGCTACCATTAAATTAACACTAATCGATAGGAGATACTTTTTTACCCTGAATCATACAAAATAGCCTAACTAGGTGTGGTTTATCCGTGTTTCTAAAATATTCAAAGGATACATGTTTATTAGGCTGATTAGGTTTAAGGCGTATACCCCATAAAGGCTGAATCGAATCCGGAAACATAGAGTAACGTAAATCGCCTATTATATTCGGCTGTTCAGGAAGACGATAGAGATAACCTTGTGAAAAAAACCTAAAACGTTCTAGATCGCAAATTTGCTGGCTTTCAAGAAGCAACTCTTCTCTTGCCAATACTTCAGTATAAGCAGTTACTTTCGACCCCGGATAAAGTACATCTTCAGCAAAAGGTAATGTGCGTAGTGCGTCTACGTAGTATGTCTCGCCTGATCGATAGACAAGGCGCCATAGAGCAATATTTCCAAATGACGGTCGTACGCTAATTCTATCAACTTGGTGGCCTCTTGATATTGCCAAAGATTGCGCGTAAGTGTGCGCCTGACTATGTTGGTACAAGCCTAAGCATAAATAAGAAACACTAAGTAGTAGTGCAATCTGTGCAAAAATTGGCCTTCGAAAGATAAAGGAAAGCAAAGTAAATATTACTAGCGGTAGTGTGAAGATAGGGTCTATAATCGAAATAATATCCCATGATTCACGGTGACCGTGAAAGGGCCAATAAAGCATAGTGCCGTAACTAGTACATGCATCAAGCAAGCCATGCGTGAGAGTTGCTACGACTGCAAAAAGTAGTAAACGACGAAGGGGCCATGGCTTCTTGTGAAACAGCACCTTAAAAAAAAATGCTACGATAAAGCCTATTAATGGTGCTATAAAAAACGAATGCGTGAAATGCCTATGATATTCTAATACTAGTAGCGGGTCCGTATTCGATCGAATCATTACGTCTAGATCGGGCGCTGCAGCGGCTAACGCTCCAATTATAATTGCATGCCTTGTCTCTGGACTTCGGCAGATTGTAGTTGCTGCTGCTGCACCGAATGTCGCTTGTGTCAAGGGATCCATAACAATACAGATTGTACACTAGCACTATTTGCGCAACCATCAGGCATATATCTTTTATTCTTTCAAATTTGTCTGTAGAATAATCATATTATTATTATGATCTGGTTTTACCGATTACTTTATTTTCCTGGGATACTTATTACCCTTCCCTTCTACCTACTTCGAATGTGGCACCGCGGTGGTTATGCTAAGAGCTTCCAACATCGCCTCGGCTTTTTTCATAAACTAAAACCATGCACTACAGGAAAAAAGCGAATATGGATACAGGCTGTAAGTGTTGGCGAGGTTCTAGCTATAAAATCTTTAATTGATCTACTACAAAAAGGTGGAAATATTGAAATTGTACTCACCACTACGACTAGTACTGGTTACGCTGAAGCGCTAAAGCGCTATACAAATGTAGTGCATAGTATTGGTATTTTTCCTCTAGATTTCTGGTTTTTCAGCGCAATAGCATGGAAACGCATACAACCCGATGCTATTATACTTACTGAAAGTGAGCTATGGCCAGAGCACCTTCATAGAGCTAAAAAGCAGAATATACCAACCTACTTAATTAACGCTAGGATTTCAGATAAGAGTTTCTCTCGTTATAAGAAAGTACCCAAACTTGCTGGGCGAATATTAGAAAAGATCTCGTCTGTTTTTCCAGCCAGCAATTTAGATCGAGATATGCTGCTTGAACTCGGATGCCCTAGTGAGAGAATTAGCGTAATAGGGAGTATTAAATTTGACGTATCAAATAGTTCTGCACTTTCAGATTCTGAAAAGAAAGTTTTGCGCAATAGTCTCGGCTTTGGTGCAGAGGGTGCATTCGTTTTGCTAGGATCTTCAACCTGGCAGGGTGAGGAAATGGCACTACTTGAAGCTCAGCGTTTTGCGATTAAACAGGGAATTGATTGCCGACTACTCTTAGTTCCACGACATATTGAACGTGCACCCGAAATTCTTAAGCTACTAAAATCCCAAGACTTGACTTGGTGTCAGCGTTCAAAAGACAATAATCTAAGCGACAACCTACACATTCACTTTGCTGATACAACTGGTGAACTCGCCCATTTGACACAAGCTGCGGATCTAGCATTTATCGGGAAAAGCCTACCCCCGAACAATGGTGGACAAACACCGATCGAAGCTGCTAGGGCAGGTATTCCCATCATAACGGGACCTAAGATGAACAACTTTAAGGATATTTCCAAAACACTTCTATTATCGGGTGCCTCCAAAACTGCTCGTGATGCAAATGATCTAGTTAAAGTTACTGCAGAACTAGCCGCTGATTCAATCGCTCTCGCAGCAATGCGCAATGCAGCAGTCCAGTGGCACAGATTAAACCGTGGTAGTAGCGAACGGATTGCTTCGCATATCAGAGAGTCTCTTTTAGAACATTGATATAGCAGTCGTATCTCTAACTAGAAAGTTCTATCTTATTTTATTTTTCGAGAAATCACTAATTGGTGACTTCAACTTGCGAGCTTCTATCGACCAACGGGACGATAGGACTGATTTGCCGCATGAAGATGCGACAATAGTGCCACCTTCATAGAGCGAAATAAGTAATTGCTTATCTAATCCACGTTCTTCTAAAAGTTTACTGTATAAATTAAGTGCTAATTCATTCTCACCATGCTTATTTAATAAATTGGCTATTTTTTGTACTAAAACAATTTCGTCTATCGAAAATTTTGACATAAATCGAACAACTTTCAGTACCTCGATAGATTCCGAATATTGTCCTGAATTACTATAAAGTACCGCCAAACGGTAGGCTAATGCTAGTGAAGGTTGTGACACAAACCTAGTACGCCCAAAAATAATCGCTTCTTCGCTGCCCTCTTCAGCCAAAATACGATTGATTTCCCTTATGCTAGCATAATTGCCAAAAACTGTATCACTCGATTGTTTCAACTGCTCCCTTAATCCGACTTTGAACGGACGGTACAGAGGATCGCCAATCGCTACGCTTTGCCAACTAAGCGATGGCATGCTAGACATAACTGCATCACCAAAGTTTGCACCTTCGATCAGATGCTCTAAAAGGATATGAGGTCGGTGGGTATACTCGAGGTAAGGTTCGTAGACGTTACCAACACTCGCGCAGTAGCCCTGGGAAATAAACGCTCCTAGCCATGTTTTTGAATCACGTACTGAAGTAGCAGAAAAACTGTGTAGATGAAAGCCAATCGCACCAGGTGGTACAGGCCATCTAGAGGCTCCCCATTGAGCGTAGGCACGATTACGGTACCACCCCATATAAATCGCAGGAGCATCGAAGCGATCGCGATAATCCATCAGGCGTTTACTTGACTCATAATCAGTATCAAAATAAGCTTTTTCTGCAATAGTACCTGCAGATCGTATCCATGCATCTCCCTTTTTATGTGGACCACCTGTATCAATATAAACGCGGCCCATAAGCCCAATTTTCTCTGCCTCTAACGTGTGATCGATTAATCGTATAACATCTGCCTTAGTCGGACCATCAATCCGACATACCTTCAATACTCTATTAGCAAGCTGCTCTGATATAGCTTTCTTACCAAAATATGGATTTGGTAAGAAAGCTGTCATGGAAGTATTAGGAGGTGCTAGTAACAGTGCTACCTCTGTGTCTACTGAGCCATTATTAACGCGAAATTTATTGGGCAAATTGTTAGATGCTTTTAAAATTTGACTAGGATCATTAGCTATTCGCAGTGGCACCCCTGCGATAAGTACAACAAATCGTATAGAATGAATCGAAGCGGAAAGTCGCTCACGACCATAGGTGTCCCTAGTAGTATCTTTAACACCTTTTACCCAATGATTATCCAAGAGCGCGTTAAGCAAAGGATTTGAAACAGACTCAACATATTGACTTATGCTAATAGTCTCCTGTATTGGCGCATCCAGATAAACTAAGTTAGATTCAGGGATTCCGCGCTGCTTAGCATAGTACTGCCCTATTTGAAGTGAATCAGGTGCACTACGATTAACAACTATAATTGTGCTATTTGCTAGCTCTTGATTTGTCTGAGCGGATAATACCTGAAGCCCGAATAAGAACTGAAATAGTAAAAAATATATATTTCTAAAGACTGACATAAGTAGTGTATTTCAATCACTAACCGAGCCGAGCAAAAATTTCATGTTCTTTAGGAATCGGATTCTGTCTCCTCTGAGTCTAAATCCTCTTCTTCGTGATCTTCTAATTTATGATCATACGCATTAAACTTTAGGACACGCTTTGATTTAGGCAGCGGCGATAAGATTTGTGTAACTTGACGACCGACTAGTCGAGGCTCAGAGTCAGCAGTAGATACACCGTTTAATTGCTCTGATGCTAATTTTACACGTTCATAACCTAACTCACGATGTTCGTTTTCGCGACCACGGAATTGAAGTGTTAATTTTACCTTGTTTCCGTGATCAAGAAAACTTTCTGCTCGACGAAGCTTAGTCTCGAAATCGTGAGGTCCAATAGACACGCGAAATTTAACCTCCTTTAATTTACTGCTTACTTGCTTAGTATCCTTCTGCTTTTTGCTTTCTTCGTATAAGAACTTGCCAAAATCGAGAATTCGGCAGACAGGCGGACGAGCAGATGGCGATAATTCGATTAAATCGAGCCCCACCTTTTTAGCCAGCTCTAGCGCTTTACCAGATGACATTACTCCTAGGTTTGTGCCCTCAGGGCCAATCACACGTACTTCTACCGCGCGTATACGATCATTTCTTCTAAGCCCTTTAGGGCCACGATTACGGGGTTTAAACTTGCCGCGTGAATTCGGATATTTTGCCATTAATTAAAATTTAGTAATATAGACTCTAGATTGGAAGAGCCTATCATAGAAACTGTCAATCTAAAGACTCAAAACTCGGTTTCAACTCTAAATGCTAAAGCTTTCACCGCAACTGCAACTAGACTTAGCGTTTGGGTTAGTAAATTTGAAGCCACCCGCTACCATTTGGTCAGAATAGTCAAGATGAGTGCCACGCAAATACAAAGCACTTTTCGTATCGACCAGAACCTTGGCACCAGATGATCGTACGAGTATATCTCCTCGTTTTGTATCGTTAACAAATTTCATTTTATAGCTAAGACCATTACATCCTCCTCCAGTAATTTTAACACGCAGATATTCACCTTTTTGTTCTCGCTGTATTAATGCGCATAACTTATCAGCTGCTGGCGCTGTAACTAGTATTAAATTCTCATTACCTAGCCTCACTCCTTCCGGGATATCTAATGTATCGACCATTTATAGATTCGTAAGATTAAATTTAATTCCACTGGGTTAATTGCTGTGCAAGGTTAATTGCTGCAGCAAAGCTATCAGTACTTGCAGATTTTTTACCAGCTAGATCAAATGCGGTACCATGATCAGGGCTAGTACGAATATGCGGCAAGCCGAGTGTAAGGTTCACGGATGAATCAAACTCGAGCGTTTTTACTGCCGATAAGCCTTGGTCATGATACGCAGCTATAGTTACATCAAAATCACCATTAATCTGACGGTGAAATACGGTATCACCAGGTAGGCAACTAGACAAACCGGGGATCGATTCACGGAGCCTATCTAAAACTGGCTCAATCACATCTTGTTCCTCGTGACCAAGTAAACCATTTTCTCCTGCATGTGGGTTTAACCCGCAAAACCCAATTCGTGGCTTACTCGATCCTAGAAGCTGAGCAAGTTCGTTCGCGCGCTGAACAGCTTTCTCTATGCAGCGCTCATTTAATGCAGAGGGCACTTTACGAAGTGGAATATGCCAGGTAGCTAATACCACTCTTAACTGTTTACCTACAAATGCCATCGTAGGGTCGCCTCCCCAAGCACTGGCAAAGAACTCTGTCTGGCCAGAAAAAACAAAGCCTGCATGCTTTAACCAGTACTTGCTAACTGGACCTGTCACTACTCCACGGAAGAGTCCATCAATACAACCCTGTGCCGCAAGCTTCATAGATTCTAGGGCTATCAGAGCTCCCTCACTTGTAGGTTTGCCTAACTCAACTGAGAAATCTTGAGATCCGACTGGTAAAGATAGAATAGCGTAATCTTTAGATAGTCTTTCAGTCCATGGGTGTGACCCTATCAATACGCAATCATCCCTGTAAAGTGGATTACTATATATTAATTTTTCTATTATCTCTGGTCCTATCCCTGCCGGATCACCACAGGTAATTGCCAAAGGAGGCAGTTTGTCAGGTACAGCCATCACTTAATTTATCAAAGTGTTTATTAACCTCATCCAAAATATATCTCCAAAAGCAATTATCCCGATAATAGTAGAATCATGATTCAACATAACTTGCGTAACTATTAATTAAATAAATTCATCTGTGGCTCTTTGACCATATCATAAATCTTTAATATGCGCATTAGCTGCAAAAGATCAGATTTTTGATAACTATGATTTACCTCTACATTACGAAGTAAGTTTTCCAAGATGGTACTGAATGTAATAATACCATCGATCCCTTGGGCCTTTAGTAATTCAATACTTTCAGCTCGCTGCGGATCATTCGTAGGTAAGCCTGGCAATACTAGAATTTTAATGAACTCTCGTGGGTCAACGGCATCGGAATCAACCTCAATATCACCAAAACTGAAATAGGTCTCGGCCTTATTGAGTACATCTTTTTTAAGAAAATCAAAAATCCTAGAACTACTCTTAAGCATCGCTGGCGTAAAACGAGATGTATGCCAAGCTTTCACAACTACGATGGCACGCCGTATTTTTCCCATATCGGCAGAAAATAGCTGGAATCCAGCTTGTTCACCGTCTCTAGATGCACTAGGATTATATACTACTAGGTCAATTTCTTCATCCACGCGCTTTTTACGCGACTGAACTAAATACTTACGCAACTGACGAACGAAGAAGCCATTCAACTCAAAGTACTCGCGAACGATATTTTCATCAAAGCCAGCCATGGTAAATAGCTTTCACAAAGAAACAAAAAAGGTCAATGCCTGTGAATTAAAGCACAATTTGATTACAGTAAGTTAGCAAGGACTAGGACTAACTAATAAGTTTGTACGAAAAATTGTAGGTCAGCAATTATGGGGTTACAGCATGACTCTGCTCAAAGCGTAGCGCATTTTCATCTTCATTAATTAATACACTAATAACTTCTCCAGACTTTATTTCTCCAGAAAGCAGGGATTCAGCCAGAGAGTCTTCAAAATATCTTTCTACCGCTCGCCTAAGAGGACGTGCACCATACTTCTCATCATAACCCTTTTCGATTAAGAAGTCTTTTGCTTCCTTAGAAAAATTGAATGACAGATCACGATCCTCAAGTCGACTGAAGACATTGCGAAGTTCAAGTTCGACAATTTCTTGCATATTTTCACGAGCGAGAGGCTTGAATATAACTAGATCATTTAAGCGATTTAGAAACTCGGGTTTAAATACACGTTTTGTCTCATCGAGAATTTTCTCACGAATTATTTCATATTCGTTCTCTGCATTATGCTCCACGCCAAATCCCATAGAAGTATCACGCTGAAGTATCTCCGCTCCAACATTTGAAGTCATTATTAGTATCGTATTACGGAAATCAATCTTGCGGCCTAAACTATCAGTCAAGCGACCCTCTTCTAGGACCTGAAGTAGAAGTTGCACAACGTCTGGATGAGCTTTTTCAATTTCATCAAAAAGTACTACCGAGTAAGGCTTTCTACGAACTGCTTCGGTCAACTGACCGCCCTCTTCATAACCTACATAACCTGGAGGAGATCCTACTAATCGAGAAACAGCAAATTTCTCCATATACTCAGACATATCAATTTGAATGATAGAATCTTTATCACCGAACATTTCTTTAGCTAAAACTTTTGCAAGCAAAGTTTTACCTACCCCAGTTGGTCCAAGGAACATAAAAGAGCCGATTGGACGTTTTGGATCTTTCAAATCAGCACGCGAGCGACGAAGCGCCTTAGAAATAACCTCGGTAGCAACTGATTGACCAATAACCTCGCGTTGAAGTTTAGCTTCAAGTTTGAGCATTTTTTTACTTTCTTCCTGCTCCATGCGAGAAAGAGGAATCCCAGTCCAGTCTGCAACTACTTGCAGCATATCATTCTCGTCTACTGTGACACGTACCTCTTCGCGGGATTTCTTCCATTCGTTGATTGCTTGTTCTTGCTTAGCACGAAGTTGTTTTTCCTCATCTCGAAAAGTTGCTGCACTTTCAAAGTTTTGTTTCGCTATAGCGTCATCCTTGCTAGAACAAACATCTTCAATCTTTGAGGTCATCCGTTCAATCTCAGGAGGCTGTTTTAGCGATTCGATTCTAGAACGTGCACCAGCCTCGTCTAAAATATCGATCGCTTTATCTGGGAGAAAGCGAGTAGTTATATAACGCTCAGATAACTTTGCAGCATAATCGAGAGCTTCATCCGTGAAAGTAACTTTATGATGTTCCTCGTATTTACCGCGTATGCCTTTTAAAATGAGTATTGTATCGTCTATTGATGGTGCATCTACTTTTACCGATTGGAAGCGACGATCAAGTGCACTATCTTTTTCAATATATTTTCGATACTCAGCAAGTGTTGTAGCACCAATACATTGTAACTCCCCGCGGCTTAGTGCAGGCTTCAAAATATTAGAGGCATCCATAGCACCTTCAGCTGCACCCGCACCGACAATTGTATGTAATTCGTCGATAAAAATAATTACATTCTTGGCGCGACGGATTTCGTCCATTACCGCCTTAATGCGTTCTTCGAATTGTCCACGGTATTTGGTGCCCGCAACCATTAGCGCAAGGTCAAGAGTAACCACGCGCTTATCTGCGAGAATTTCAGGGACTGCGCCAGAGGCGACCTCTTGTGCTAAACCTTCAACGATAGCAGTCTTACCTACACCTGCTTCACCGATTAAAACAGGATTATTTTTAGTTCTACGGCAGAGAATTTGTACAACTCGTCGAATTTCATCTGCGCGGCCAATTACAGGGTCTAATTCGCCGTTAATAGCGAGTTCTGTTAAATCACGTCCAAAAGCTTTCAGTGCAGGAGTCTTACTGTCCTTTTTATCACTCGATGCACCTGAACTGCCAGCAGCAGCCTCCTCAGGTTCACCCGAAAAATTAGGATCTAATTCTGATAGGATTTCATTGCGGCAACGCTCAATGTCTATGTCTAGAGATTTTAGCACACGTGCAGCAACACCCTCACCCTCACGCAAGAGACCAAGAAGGATATGTTCGGTTCCTACATAAGAATGATTCAATGCTTTGGCTTCTTTACCAGCTAGTGAAAGTACCTTTTTAACTCTTGGTGTGTAAGGAATATTACCTGATGGTTTACTATCTGGACCAGTACCTACTTGTTTCTCGACAGCCGTACGCACAGTTTGCAAATCAAGACCCATCTTTTGCAGTACGTTGACAGCGACACCTTGCCCAAGGTTGATCAGACCTAAAAGCAAATGCTCCGTTCCAACATAATTATGATGAAAGCGGTCTGCCTCTTTCCTAGAAAGTGCTAAAACTTGTTGAGCGCGTGGTGTAAAATTATTCATCGGTTCCATAGAAAAATATTACATAGAGTCTTTAATTTTGTCAAAAGCTAGAGTAGGAAAGTGAGAAAATTCTGCTCGCACTTTTTCAGCACGACTAATGTCTCTTGCATCAGGTTCAATGCCTTTGCCAGCAGCATGTTGAATATGACCTGGTTGGCACTCAATAAAAAGCCGGTCTATGTCAGCACGGTTGGATTCAGGAAGCATTTCAAAATCAACAGCTAAACGAATTAATGAAAGCATATTCATCGATTCTTTAGAGTTCAGAACATGAGCGTGTTTCAATATACCGAAAGCACGACCTATTTGGTCGAGTAATCGTGCCCGGTTTTCTTCTAAATATTTAAAGCGAGCATTTATTTCATGATCTATAATCGTTTTCAGCACGGCTCCTAGGCGAGACATAATTGCATCTTCGCTTTCGCCAAGAGTCTGTTGATTAGAAATCTGAAAAACATGACCAGTGGCATCTGAGCCCTCTCCAAAAAGACCACGTACAGTAATACCTAGTTGGTTTACTGCCCGCGTCACCTTATCCATGTAATCTGATATAACAAGACCCGGTAAATGCATCATTACTGATGCGCGTAGAGCCGTTCCTAAATTTGTGGGACATGCCGTTAAATAACCAAATTCTTTAGAAAAAGCTAAATCCAAACCTGATTCTAATTCGGCATCAATGCTATCAATTTTGTTCCACAATGAACGCAAATTAAAGCCAGTCTTGAGGAATTGGATGCGAAGATGATCTTCCTCATTGATCATAATCGAACAAGTCTGTTCTTTATTAATAAATACGCCTGAGCCAGACACTATGTCGCAAAGCTCACGACTGATGAGATGTCGTTCAACTAATACTTGTTTTTCGAGGTCAGATAAGTCGACAATATCAAAAAAAAGACCATTTTTCATCATTGGAAGCAGGGCAATTTGACCAGAACACTTAGTCATAACGTCTCGTCTTTGAGACAAACTGGCACGCTCTGGGAATGGGGCAGAAGTAAGATTACGCGCTAATCTAACACGACTGCTAAGGACTACAGGGGAGCTCTTTTTGGATCCTTGAGTAAGTTCAGCTTGGTCTGAGTTAAGTATAGATTCGATCATTACGTGAATTTCTTTGATTCAGATGCATCATTAAATGATTGAATCTGATCGCGATATTTAGCTGCTTCTTCGTATGCTTCTTTCTCTATGGCTTCCTGTAAAGAATCCTTTAGTGACTGCAATTCAGCCACGGCCATCTGCCTAGAAAGCACAATTTCGGGTACTTTGCCTTTATGTGTGGTGGCTATGTGCATATCCTGCAAGACAGGACGAATGAGTGGAGAAAAGCTATGGTAGCAAAACGCACAACCTAAGCGACCTGTACGCCGAAAGTCGACTGTGGTAAATCCACAATCCTTACATGTAATATTCTTATCTTTGCTATCTGGAGCCAATTGCTGATTAGACAGGAAATCTGCTAATGAAAAACCCGACGGATCCGTCACCCCTTTAACCTGCGCACAAGACTCGCAGAGATCTACTTTAATAATTTTATTATTAACAATCTGGGTGAGGTGAACAGTAGCTGGTTTATCACACTGGCAACACTTTAGTATATTAGGCATATTAATTAAAAAAAACAGAGTAACGCAAAACTAAAGAATGATTTGCAGTTTATTATTTCTAGTTAAATTAGAAGACATATTATTCATGTTTTGCATAAATTGTGCCAATCCCAAATCAATACACTCATAACTATCTCAAAGCTTTCTGCCATCCAATGAAACTTTGCCCCTGAAAGCCTCTAAAAATTGAGCCGTAATCACACCTGGTTTTCCATCTCCAATTTTGCGGGCATCGACTTCAACGATCGGTACAATTTCAGCCGCCGTGCCGGTTAAAAACACTTCATCAGCTACCCATACATCGTAACGGGTCATATTTTTCTCTTGGCACGAAATATTTAAATGATCCGCAATTTCTAAGACAGTTCCTCTAGTAATCCCCTTCAACGCTCCAGAACTTGAAGCAGGCGTTATAAGCTCACCTTTATGAATTATAAATACATTATCGCCAGTACATTCAGCAACATATCCCTGGTCATTAAGCATGATTGCCTCGTGATAACCGAGATGTTGAGCTTCTATTTTAGCGAGAATGTTGTTCAGATAGTTGAGGGACTTAACTGAGGGTGGTAACGCCGCTGGATTACACCTGCGAGTTGGTACTGTTATAATTGATAAGCCCTGCTCGTAGTACTCTGCAGGGTATAGTTGAATATTATCAGCAATAATTATTAGCTGTGGCTGATCGCAATTCTTGATGGATAATCCAAGACTACCCACACCACGAGTAACGACTAGCCGAATGTAACCATCTTCTAGGTTATTGGCACGGCAAGTCTCGCAAACAGCGTTCGAGATTTCTTCTCGCGTCCATGGCATATCAAGCATGATTGCCTTAGCAGAATATTCGAGGCGCTCCAAATGCTCCTCAAGCTTAAAAACACAGCCATCGTATAGGCGTATGCCCTCAAAAATACCATCACCATAAAGAAGCCCGTGATCGAAAACCGATACCCTTGCCTCCGACGAATCGACTAATTGATCATTTAAGTAAATTTTCATCTACTATGATATTGCTAGACAAGAGCCTTTTGTCTAGTCCCCATATTAAACTTTATCGAGAGAACAAAAAGCGCCGCCTCACGTGGGAGACGACGCATTACAAACAACAAACTAAGAAAACAATCAGTTATACTACAAATAGACGCGGCAGAGGCTACAACGTTCAATATTTCTTGTAATTATTTAATAAAAAATTCACTGACTCCCTAAGCTACTATTTACTAACTATTTAAGTGATACGTAATCTTCAATTATTTCCTCCATATCTTTAACGTCCTCCCAATGGCTCAGATAAACTGTTAATGCGCGAAGATATTTGTGTGAATACTCATCATTTAGTAAGCTTTCATAGACCTCCGCCAAAAATAGTGCTGAATTGTAGTAGGCTGGATTAATCTTTGGTAGTCGCAGGCCTAAAATTTCGATGCGAGCGCGTATTAAGTCACGAACTTCGGGTTCAGATCTATATTTCCAAATAGAGCGTAAATTTAGAGGTGTGCCCTCGGATTGGAATCTTATCAAGTTTGAAAAACCTGCGATTGCACTTAGCCATAGTCTAGATTCTTCCATTGACTCGACTACTTCGTACTGCCGATTTATTAAGGATGCTAGCGATTTTCTCCACCATTTCTCCAAATGTATAACTTCCGAATGTACATCTTTAATTTGAACTTCTTTCGCGAGTGACTGCATTATATTTTCACCGCTTAATGACCTCTCAAAAAAGTTCCGTATAGCGCGGCGATCAAAGGCACTGGACTTCATCGCTTCAAGAAACAAATAACCATAAGTCGTGTCTACTCCAGGTATTTTATGAGTCTTCCATCCAAGAACTGTCGATAATTCTGGAACTACGCCCACACGCGCTTGATTTACTAAATGTGAAATTTTAGCTGGTCGTAAGCCTAAATAGACCGCTTTGGAGAGGGCTGAGACTGGCCAAGTGCTAAGTATTGCTACAGCATGTGATCCGTAATTAAAAAGAGCGTATTGTGTAAGCAAAGCTTCGCTAAGGGCGAGGCAACAACTCTCTAGCGTCATCGCCTTGTTCCATCGAATGTCCAACTCAACGCTATTGCGCGACTCAATTCGAATAAGATAATCCCCCTTAAAATCAACGTATTCATCAGGAAGCAAACTTACTAATATTGGCTTTGGATAAGCCATGCCTTCAGGATCAAGATAACGTCCCGAAATCTTAACTGCATAATTACTAAGATCGTCCATATAAGAGAGTGAACGAAAATCTAAAGCAGCGATCTCAAAGTAACCGTTACTCACATTACGTACGCGGGCATGTGCTTGAGAAGTTACTAATCCTAAAGCGGCACCTATTAGCAATAGTGTATAGATTCTAAGCAATCTATAACGATTTGTACAAAGTAAGTTCACTCGATACATTCAAAAATAAAAATACTTTAAATTTACAAAAATAATCTACAAGAAAGGACATATACCTGTCTCCTCAACAAAGATATTATGATGCATTTCAGGAAACTATTAATGGTGAAGACTTGCGTATGTAAGTAGCAAGAGAAGCCCACCAAATAAGCCGAATCCATAAAATGGGAGAAGCCATAAGAAAATACCTAAGAATAAAATAGAGGAAACGAGCAACTTGGGAAAGATAGTCCTAGTATTTTCTAAGATTAATCTAAAATTAAGTAGGTCCTTAAAATTTTCACGCAAATGATAATAAGAAAGAGCAGCGATGAATAAGATATTTGAGAGTAATATCACACTAAAAAAGAGTATGCCCGAAAACACGCCTAATCCGAGATGTGTGAAAATCGAGCTGAACCCAGCGGCAAGGATAATTGGAACAAACCAATAACAAATCCAAACAATTGTAAAACGCAGCCCATCTAGGAACAACTCTCGCCAATTATGCCAAGGTGGAAGAGCAGGCACTCCTAAACGGTAGACACCACGAAATACTTGGTGTAAATAGCCAAATGCGAAGATATTGACTATCGGAACGAAAGATAATAGACTACCTATAAGTAGACTTACCCAGAATTTGGGCAGCTTAATAAGCTGCTTAATTACTACCTCTAATATTGGTGTTTCCCTCATATAAACTAAAGACCTTACTATTGTAGTGGATACTGTATTGAAAGATAAATTAAATGAGTACTGCAAACGTGTCGAGTTAGGTATCGATGAATTCTTACCTGACGCCCACACACGTCCTAAAAAGTTGCACAGTGCTATGCGGTATTCAATTTCAGCAGGAGGCAAACGCATCCGCCCAACACTATTATTAATTGCTAGTGAACTTTTTGAAAGAAAGTCTGATCCTACTGCTGCCGCAGTTGCGGTTGAATGCCTACACACGTACACACTAATACATGATGATCTACCTGCTATTGATAATAGCGCACTAAGGCGAGGTAGTCCAAGTTGTCATACAAAGTATAACGAAGCTACCGCGATCTTAGCAGGAGATTCCCTTCTAACGCATGCATTCCGAGTGTTATCAGAACAATATAGTACCGAACCCAATCTAGCAATCCTGCTAATAAAAGAACTTGCACAGGCTAGTAGTAGTGAATGCTTAATCGCAGGACAGCAGGAAGATATTGAAAACGAAGGCCAAGCAATCGATGCCGATAAGCTACTCTTCATTCATGCAAAAAAAACCGCAGCACTTCTGAGCGCAGCGTTAAAAATGGGCCTCTACTTTTGTCAACCTAACGAGTCACAATTATCAATGATAGCACTAGCTGGCTACCACCTCGGCCTAGCATTTCAGATAATAGATGACATATTGGATGCTACCTCTAGTAGTGATCTACTAGGAAAACCTGTCGGTAATGACGCTGCTATTGAAAAATCCACTTACATAGTTTTACTTGGACTTGAGGGTGCACGTTCGGAAGCACATCGCCATACACAAAAAGCCATAGATGCGTTCAAAAACTTAGGTGGTAATAATCTAACTCTACTATCTTTAGTAAGCGAACTGGAAAAGCGTATTAACTAATATGGCTGATATAGGACGTTATAATACTCTACAAGTAGTTGAACTTAGTGATCACGGACTGTACCTCGACGGAGGGCCCCACGGCAAAATCTTAATGCCAAAAAAATATTTGTTGCCTGAAATGGCCATTGGCTCAGAGGTAAAGGTATTTGTTTATAATGACTCAGAGGATCGTTTGGTAGCGACTACAGAAATTCCTTACACTCAGGCTGGAGAATTTGCTTACCTAGAAGTGGTTAGCATTAATCCAAATGTAGGAGCTTTTTTAGACTGGGGACTAGGAAAAGACCTTTTACTTCCCTACAGGGAACAAGGAGACATACAGTTCCAGGTCGGCGATAGAACGGTCGTAGCAGTATATGTAGATAGCTATACAAATCGTGTAGTAGCTTCTACTCGACTGCATAATCACCTACCTACAGAAAAACCCACCTATGTGGCGAATGAGCCCGTGCAAGTGCTCATATACGGTGATTCACCATTAGGATTTAAAGCAATTATCAATAAACGCTATCGAGGTTTGCTTTACTACGAAGAAACATCTGACCGGCTAGAACCGGGCGACCAATTTACTGGATACATTAAAAAAGTACACAATAACGGAAAAATTGACCTTCGCCGCGACCCATCTGGTTACACGCGTGTGGCAGCAGTGAGTAAATTAATACTAGAAAAACTAGAAACCGATGGTGGTACACTCCCCTTCAATGACAAAAGTAGCTCTTTAGAAATTCGAGAAGCATTTAATACAAGTAAGAAAGCATTCAAGCAAGCCCTAGGCAAGCTCTACAAAGAGCACCATATCATTTTTACGGATAAGGGAATAAAGGAAGCGCCTAAGGACAAGGAATCGGTTAGTAAATAGCCAAGATACAGATACTTGAAATAGTTGAGATCTTTAAGAGTTCTCGCAAAATTACTACTATAATCTTATGGTAGTTACACTACTACTTACGTCAGTAACTTACGCCAATAGACGATCCGATCGGCGACCTGCTTTGGCCCTGGCATCCCCTTTAATTCACGAGATGAAAGAGCTTTCTCTAAATCAAAAACTTGCGACCAATCTTCACCTAATGCCATGTGTATTTTAGAGACATCAGTATAAGACAGTTCGCTAAGTGGAGTTTTTGACTCTTCAGAAAGACTCACGAGTGCGCCTACCACATGATGTGCCTCGCGAAAGGGCACAGCTTTTTTGACTAAGTAATCAACTAGATCCGTTGCTAAAAGAGCGGGATCGTCGACCGCTTCGGCACAACGCTCTAAATTCACCTTGATATCAGGCAAACATGCAGACGCGCAATCGAGGATAAGTAGCGTTTGATCAAAACTGTCAAAAACGGGCGGTTTATCTTCCTGTAAGTCCCGGTTATAGGTAAGCGGTAATCCCTTTAGCAGAGTCAATAGAGTCTGCAAGTTACCTATTAGTCGCGCGGACTTTCCCCTGATTAACTCGAAAACGTCGGGATTCTTTTTCTGAGGCATTAAACTAGAACCAGTCGTAAAACTATCGGGTAGTTTAACAAAGCTAAACTCGGAACTACTCCAGAGAATAAAATCTTCAGACAGCCGCGATAAATGAATACCGACAGAAGTACAGGCAGAAGCGAATTGTATAAAACAGTCTCGGTCGCTAACTGCATCCATGCTATTCTCAGTAATCTTAGCCTCACCCTTTTCGTTCACGAATCCAAGCTCAATAGCAACAAATTCACGATCGATAGACAAAGTAGTACCGGCAATTGCTCCTGAGCCTAGAGGGCAAATGTTAGCTTCTTCTTTCACAGAAGAAAATAGTGTGCGGTCTCTGTCTAACATCTCAACGTATGCTAGTAAATGATGCGCCATTGATACTGGCTGAGCACGTTGTAAATGAGTGTAACCAGGTATAACTACAGTCTGAGTTTTATCTGCCAGATTGACTAAATAACTCATAACGACATTCAGTGAAGTATGAATCTCGTCACATGCATATTTAAACCAAAGCCTCATATCAGTAGCGACTTGGTCGTTGCGACTACGTGCAGTGTGGAGCTTAGCAGCGGCGGGTACTTTTTGGGTAAGCGCATGCTCTATATTCATGTGAACATCTTCAAGTTCAGGATCCCAAATAAAATCACCGCTTTGAACCTGTGAAAGAATACTATCTAGCCCATCTTTAATCGCATCCCTCTCTTCACTAGTAATGATACCAACATGAGCGAGCATCGATGCATGTGCTTTGCTACCTTGTATATCAAAGGATGCGAGCCGATGATCAAAAGATACCGATTCTCCAATACGATGCATCAAATCAGATGGGCCCTCTAAGAACCTCCCACCCCAAGTTGCTTGTTTTTTATCATCTGCCATAAAAAGAGAATTTATGACAAACACATTATGGCAAATCTAAAGATACGGATTAGAGTGATGTATTAATGATTAATCACATAACTTGCTGCAATACTCAAAACACTACCAACATGCGATTAATATATACAAATATTTGATTCAAAATATACTAACTAAGACGGCTTGCAATATTGGCATCATTTGCGTGTGTAATAGCCTCCTCTTTTGTAATTAGATCTTGAGCGATTAGCTCAATTAAATGCTGTTCAAGAGTATTCATTCCGTCATTAACTCCAGTCTCCATTTGACTGTAAATTTGTTGAAGCTTGAATGTTCGTACAAGGTTGGCCACTCCAGAATTATTCTTGAGAACTTCAAAACAAGGAATACGACCATTGCCCGATTTACGGGGCAACAATTTCTGGCTTATAACAAAGGCTAGTGAAAAAGACAGTTGCGTTGCTATTTCATTAGATTGGTCCCCAGGAAACATATCTATAAAACGACTAAAGGTACCTTTAACATCCTTGGTATGCATAGTAGAGAATACAAGGTGTCCAGTCTCTGCAGCTGTTAGAGCAAGTTGAGCGGTAACTGCATCTCGGATCTCACCTACATAAATTATATCTGGATTCTCTCGAAGCGCGCTGCGCAAACCATTTGGAAAGTCACTTAGATGCTTACCTAATTCTCTCTGTGAAATTAGAGACTGCTCACTGCTAAAAACATATTCAATCGGATCTTCAAGAGTGAGTATACGTGTTTTGCGGCTCTTGTTAATATATTCTAAGATACTAGCTATAGTTGTTGATTTTCCACTCCCAGTTACGCCGTTAACTAATACTAAGCCTTGTTTGAGAACAGTTATATCTTGCCAAACACTTGGGTTCATAAATCCGAGTTCATCTATTTCTGGTATGTGCTTAGGTAGCATTCGAATGACACAAGCCATACCATCGCGATCATGAAATACATTGAGCCTAAAATTTAACTTTTCTTCCTCCCAAGTATATCCTGCATCAATATCTAAGAGAACGTTAGATGTTAGGCTTTGACGCTGTTTTTCAGAGAGTAACGGAAATACTAATGAACGTAATACTGGTTCAGTTATAGGAATACCTTCTGCAATAGTTTCCAGATCCCCATCGAGCCTGAAACGCACAGGCTCTCCAACTTTAAGATGCAAATCTGATATTCGGGACATACCATCCGCCTGCATATCAGTATCAGTAAAGGTACGAAGTAGATCCATCATACTGAACATACCACCTTGCGCTTCATATACTTTATCGTTAATATCATAAGTAGCCATATTTTATGGTTATCGTTATCATCCTATTATTTGCAAGCACATGCTAAGGAAAAGACAGTTGCCCAAAGCGCTATTCCGGGAATATTTATCGAATAAGCTAACTACTATATGAGCACCAAATCTACAGAAAACAGTTCATTTGATAGCATCGAATCAGCTGTAGCTGATATTGCAGCAGGCAAAATGGTCATTGTTACAGACGATGAATCTCGTGAAAATGAAGGCGACCTCGTCATGGCTGCCTCCAAGGTTTCCGCTGAAACTATTAATCAAATGCTCCTTCATGCACGCGGGCTAATCTGTGTTCCGATGCACTCGGAACAGCTCCATCATTTTGGTATAAACTCAATGGCATCAGAAAACCGTGAATCGCAGCAAACTGATTTCGCGGTGTCTGTCGATGCAGCCGAAGGAATTACAACGGGCATTAGCGCCCAAGACCGTGCTGAAACTATACGTATTCTTGCAGATCCAAATTCTGACCCAAAAATGTTGGTGCAACCAGGTCATGTATTTCCATTAAGAGCAAAACCAGGGGGCGTTTTGCAAAGAGCCGGTCATACCGAAGCAGCGGTCGATCTAGCCCAACTCGCGGGTCTTAACCCAAGTGGTATAATCTGCGAAATTCTTAATGAAGATGGGAGTCTCGCACGCCTACCAGATTTAATTGAATATAAAGCAAAGCATGACCTTAAACTAATTAGTATCGCAGACTTAATAGAATACCGCCACACTCGTGATAAGCTTGTAGAACATGTCTTAACACAAGACTTCGAATCTGAATTTGGCAGATTCGATCTGCATATTTTCAAAAGTATTCTCGATAACAGGCAGCACCTTGCACTTAGCATAGGGAAATTAGACGAAAGCCCCACCCTTGTGCGTGTACAGAGTGAAAATTTACTAGGTGACATCTTCCGGTCTAAAACTGTTGGTGGCCACAACTCACTGAGTAATGCTATGCAGCGAATTGCTGAGGCAGGACACGGCGTACTACTTTATATTGAGCAAGCGCAGGGAGGTATACGCGTGATCGATGACCTTGGTAATGAAGGACACAAGAAGCTAGGACCTGCTAAAATGGACTACAGAGATTATGGTATTGGCGCCCAAATTCTAGTAGAGCTTGGATTGAAACAGATTCGCCTAATTTCCAGTACTCATCGTAAGGTAATTGGGCTAGATGGTTACGACCTTGAAATAATAGAACAAATCGAAATCTAAATTTTATGAGATATATACTTCCACTGGCTTTAGCAGCATTGACAGTAATCTCTCCTCTCTCGGCTGGGACTTATGTGACTACTTCAGGAGTTACTAAAGAATTATTAAAGACTGATGGGACACCGCATCCCTACCCAGGTAGCATTGGTCCTTACGCCTATCTCGTAGGTGCTGACCTCTCTGGTGCTGACCTCTCTTATGCTGACCTCTTTAATGCTAACCTCTTAGGTGCTGACTTCTCTGGTGCTGACCTCTCTGGTGCTAGGCTCACAAATGCTGACTTCTATGATACTACCCTATCTGGTACAATTTGGACGAATGTGATCTCTCAGTCGGACTACGATGCAATAGTAAACGAGAGGGATGCAGTGCATGCCAAGTTTGGATCCAATCTAATCGCAGTAGCTAATGGAGTAGCCAATGTTAGTGTAAATATAGAAACTAGCGATGACCTTAGCATCTGGACTACGGGCGGCACTGCTTCAGCGACTGTAGATGTAAATAGCGACTCTCAATTTATACGTTTTTCAATGACGGACAATCCTGACTCGCTATCGGATGTATCTCAGCTCTCTCACACACAAAGCTGGTCTCAAGAAACTAGCTACAAAAGGGTCGCTCTAATTAAATACCCAAACAGTGATGCTCAGTCACACCCCGTACTAGTTGTCCTACATGGAGCTAATTCTAATGCTTATTCCATGATGAGCCGGTATTTGAATTTAGATAACTATATTCTGGTCGCACTGCAGGGCTACGATAACCGGTGGAATATACAGACTGAATCAACCAAGGCAGACGACTTAGATTATATAGAAAGTATTATTAATCAGCTAAAGACCTACTCCGATGTGGATGCTAACAACATCTCACTACTCGGATCTTCCAATGGAGCAGCAATGGTCAATAGGGCTATGATTGAACTACCAGCTGGCACTTTCAAAAATGCCATTACGCTCGCCTCTCAATTATCCACGGACCAATACAATAATAATACCTTCTGGGGAGACGATAACAATGACGGTTCTTACGATACAAGCTACACACTATCACAAGAGTTACGTGTTTTAAGCCTACATGGAGAAAATGATAGTACTATTCCTTATATTGGAGGCTTTGTGAATTGGCTAGGCCGCACTTTTATTGACGCACAGGATAGTATTTTCTACATCGCTAAAAGCCTTGGCTATTCAGGTACACAAGCAACTGGAACAACGCCTTTCATCAATAATAATATCGTCAAATATGAGTATTTTAGTGGGGATGTTATCCATTACCAATTCATGGGCGATCGTGCAGATCATGGATTAAGTGGCTTTCGCAACGATGTTTTAAACATTATTGATAATTTTATTAGTGATGGTATTTAAAAAATCGTTAGTAGATTAAGCCAATCGCTAGTAAAGCCCCTCAGATAAGATACAGATATAATGAAGTTATTTCTTAAGCATTTATTCAGTATTTCTATACTCTGCGTTTTCCTTTCTACACAGCTAAGAGCTAACAGAATACTATGTCTTCATGGCGGAGGGGGTAATGCGAATTCCCTACAATACCAGCAGGGCATGCAGAACCTAATAGAGGCACTGCCTGATTATGAATTTATTTTTGCCTCTTCGCCTGTTTCAGGGAGCGTTTGGTACAATGATCCACCAGGCGGCGGTAAAGATCCCACTTATGACCCCAACTGGGCAGAGGTATCCGTAAATTATTTAAATAACTTTGTAGAAGCTAATGGACCCTTCGATGCAATATTAGGATATTCGCAAGGTGTTCCCATGTCTTTGGTTTATTTAGCCACAGGAAGCTATAATTTTGATAACGTTCTGTTATTTAATGGATATTTACCTACAACACACGTCGGATTAATTAATGTGATAGATGCCAATTCTCCCTACGCCCAATCAGCTCTCATCTTTATCGCACAAAATGATTATTACTTTTACGAAATGGGACTTGAATTAAAAAGTAAGTTCACCAGCTATACAGAGCTCATCAGTACAAATGCAGGACACGCCCTTCCAACAGTATCAGATGTAAACTTCCAGGCGGTAATCAATTTCTTAACCAACCTAAATTCTTCGGGAAATGATACGGTAGATGGTAGCGACCAAAGTTCAGAAAACCCTCAGTCATTTCGCTTAAATATCTACCAAGGAGATAATCTAAATAATTTAGAAGTAATAGATAGTAGGATTATTGAAACCTCTGCCCAGAACCAATTTTTTAAAGCGGAATTGATACCAGAATAATAATTAGAACTAACAAAGCAAAATTATGAAAATTTTCACAATAATCCTGAATGCCCTGCTTATATTAATATTAATTTTATCATTTCTAGAAGGCGATTGGCAAGGTGAAGATAAGTTTTACTTTCCGCTATTTATAGCTGCTCCTGTTACAAGTCTATATTTCATCCTCAGGGGTAAATAAGCTCTAAAGATAACTTAGTCCTAATACAGACTTCACTGGTTCTGACTTAACTGGTGCTTTTCTCATTAGAACAGTAAGTTTCAATACGATAACCTAAACAGGGCAATTTTTCTAGATGCGATCCTACCTGATGGATACGATCAAGATTGGTTTGAATAAGTAGGAACTACCTTTGTCCCAGAAACCTCCAGATTCGAACTACTCCTCGGAGGTCTAGTACTTCGGCTTGTTGCTCTCCGTAGGCAGTAGTCTAAGAAACTATTTTATAGCCACTAGAGGGGCCCAGTGGCTCTTATTATGCTAGCCTAGCCATTTACAAAGTACTCGGGGAGGGACTTGAACCCTCACGCCTTACGGCACCAGAACCTAAATCTGGCGTGTCTGCCAATTTCACCACCCGAGCATTTGTAAATAGTGGTGGCCGGACGCAGAATCGAACTGCGGACACAAGGATTTTCAGTCCTCTGCTCTACCAACTGAGCTATCCGGCCTCACTATATGAAAGGCGGCATTAAGAGAATCCATTCACAGTGCGTCAACTGAGTATTTCACTTTTTTCAGTAGGTTTATTAACACTTAGTCGATAATTTTATAATTAAACTATCATTGTCTTTTATAAGGGCACTGTCTTAGTCCATAAATATAATAAACGTATCTATTTACAGCGCTCTTATTAAAGTATGAAAAAACTCAGCTTCAGCAGTCTATTAATCACAGCCATAACTCTACTATTAGCCACCATCATTGGCGCAAAATTATTTCAATTCAAATCAATGGCCGATGCAGCAGAGAATATGGTTCTCCCACCTGAGACGGTATCAACTTTTACCATCGAAAAACAAAGTTGGACTAAAAGTTTACATGCTATCGGCACTATTGATCCTATACAAGGTGTACTGTTACAAAGTGAAATTGACGGCGTGGTTAATATTATAAATTTCGATAACGGACAAGAAGTCAAAAAAGGCGACATGCTGATACAACTCGATATTAGTGTAGAAAAAGCAGAATTAAAAGCAGCTAAAGCATTAGCACATCTTGCGAAGTTGGAATTAGAGCGTGCTAAACGTCTACAAAAAAGCGGTAGCATACCTGAGTCTGAATTGGATCGCGCTTTTGCTGAGGCTGCTAGGAGAAACGCAGAAGTAGAAAACATAGAGGCCCGCATAGATCGAAAAACACTTTATGCGCCCTTTAATGGTATTGTTGGCATCCGCAAAATTAATCTAGGCCAGTACATAGCTAGTGGTACAGCAATTGTTTCTTTGCAAGAAAATGAAAGTGTTTATGTTAACTTTTCTCTACCACAAAATGAAATAAGCAACGTAAATAACGGATACATAATAAAGCTCACTTGCGATGCTTACCCTCAGCAAAATTTTGAGGGTGAACTTACTGCAATTAGCCCTGAAATCGACCCAAAAACTCGCTCATTCTCGCTACAAGGTACATTCATTAATTCTGAAGCATTACTAAAACCAGGGCTCTTTGTACGTTTAGAAATTTTCCTCCCAGGCCTAGACGAAGTAATTGTTATACCTAGCACGGCTATTATATATGCACCCTATGGTAATTCAGTTTATAAAATTGAAGAAAGTGAAAATGGTACTATCGCAAGGCAGCACTTCATTACTACAGGTCGTCAAAAAGGTGACTTTATAAGTATCACTAAAGGGGCTAAACTTGGCGATATCGTAGTTTCCGCAGGCGCTTTCAAGCTACGTAATGGTATATCAGTGAGGGTTAATAATGATCTAGCTCCTGAGCCAGAGCTCAAACCAGTACCCAACAATTCTTAAGGTATAGCTTATACTAGGATTTTATGTCTACTGCATTTACAGACATCTTTGTCAGACGCCCAGTATTGTCTGTAGTAGTCAGTATGATCATTGTGATCGCTGGTCTTCAAGCAGTCTCTTCACTAAATGTGCGCCAGTATCCACAAAACGAGAATGCTAAAGTAATTATTAGTACAATTTATGTTGGAGCTGATGCTAAACTTGTAAGGGGTTTCATAACTACACCATTGGAACAAGCTGTGGCTACAGCTGACGGCATAGACTACATCTCATCAGAGAGTAAGTTGGGAATTTCGACTATTACTGTGCGCTTGAAGCTAAACTACGATTCAACTAAAGCACTTTCAGAAATTAGTTCTAAAGTAGATCAAGTACGCGGGGACTTACCGCCAGAATCAGAAGTACCTATCATTACTGTGGAATCAGCGGACAGTGAACGAGCCTCTGCTTATTTATCTTTCGCTTCAAATATATTAAAGGCTAACGAAATCACTGACTACTTAACTAGATCGATACAGCCTAGACTTAACGCAGTTCCAGGGGTACAAGATGCAAAGATTTTAGGCGGACGGACGTTTGCAATGCGCCTCTGGCTTGATCCAGCACGTATGGCAGCTGTAGGAGTGTACCCAGCACAAGTGCGTGATGCACTTGCTTCAAACAATTATTTATCAGCTGTTGGACAGACCAAAGGGAACTTAGTTACGGTAAATTTAACAGCTGATACTAATCTAAATACAGTAGAAGAATTTGAACAAATCTCCTTACTCAATAATGGCGATACAATTATCAGGATCAAAGACATAGCCACAGTAGAATTAGGTGGTGAAAAATATGACTCAGAAGTTAGGTTTTCTGGGGAAAAAGCTGTTTTTATGGGTATGTATGTACTGCCTAATGCTAATACGGTCGATGTGATTAAAGCTGTGCGAGACGAGCTTGATAAAATTAAAGAAGAACTACCAAAGGGTATAGAAGTTAATATTGGTTACGATTCTACTGTATACATAAAGGAAGCAATTACAGAGGTATCTCTCACATTAGTTGAGACGCTGGCTATAGTAATAACCGTTATCTTCCTATTTATGGGGCGTATACGCACAGTACTAGTTCCCATAATAACTATTCCAATCTCATTAATTGGTGCAATTTTTCTTATGCAGTTATTCGGCTTTACGGTCAATCTGCTAACTCTCCTAGCCATTGTTCTATCTGTTGGTATAGTAGTAGATGATGCAATTATTGTAGTAGAAAATATTGAGCGGCATCTTCAAGAAGGCATGAGCCGAGTAGATGCTGCGCTAACTGGAGTGCGAGAACTAATAGGCCCCGTAATCGCTACTACATTAGTTCTCGTCGCGGTTTATATACCAATAGCTTTTCAAGGCGGGCTTACTGGCTCACTTTTTAGGGAATTTGCGCTCACTCTCTCGGGTGCTGTAATAGTGTCTACTATAGTGGCCTTAACACTAAGTCCGATGCTTTCCTCACTAGTTTTAGAACAAGATAAACACAGGGGCCTGTCCAAGCATATAAATGAAAGCTTCATGAGATTACGCCTTTACTACGGCGTTATCCTCAGCCGTTCACTGAACTCTAGGACTTCTGTATATATTTGTTGGATAGCACTTTTTCTAGCCTGCCTTCCTATGTTTATTCTATCTCCTAAAGAACTAGCACCAGAAGAAGATCAAGGGGTAATTTTTGGAATTGTAGATGCGCCCCCAAATCTGTCTTTAGAAGAGGCTTCGCGAAACACAGAAAGTGTAAATGAAACATTCTTCTCATATCCAGAAACTGTTTATAGCTTCCAACTCACATATCCTAACTTTGGATTTAGTGGCATGGTCTTAAGCAAATGGAGCGAACGAGATCGTAGCGCGCAAGAAATTAAGCCGTTGGTACAAAATGCATTCAGTAAGATAAGCGGTGTAACCGTTATACCAGTCACCCCGCCTGCCCTTCCTGGTGGTAGCGATTTTCCAGTGGAGTTTGTAATAGCATCAACAGCAGAACCAAAAGAAATACTAAAATACGCAGAGCAGATAAAGTTTAAAGCTCTTGCGAGTGGTGGTTTTGCTTTCCCCCCTATTATCGACACAAAAATAGATCAGCCGCAGGCTGAATTTCATATTGATCGAGATATGGTAAATAGCCTAGGTTTGAATCAACGTTCTGTAGGTTCAGACCTTGATGCCCTTTTAGGTGGTAGCTTTGTTAATCGTTTTAATATCGACGGACGAAGCTACAAGGTAATACCACAAATTGAACGTACAGGTCGCCTTAATCCCGAACAATTACAGAATATATACGTCAAAGGCACCGATAGTAAACTTATACAATTAAGTACCATTGCATCGATAAAAAATAGCGTCGAACCGCGCTCTCTTAATAGATTCCAGCAATTTAACGCTGTGAAATTAAGCGGCGTTTATATGGGGCCTTTGGACCAAGGACTAAGACTCCTAGAAGAAATCTCTAGAGATGTACTACCAGATGGATATCGTATCGATTATGTCGGTGAGTCGAGGCAACTACGCACAGAAGGAAACAAATTTCTACCGGCCTTTATGCTCGCTGTCCTACTTATATTTATGGTCCTTTCCGCTCAATTTAATAGTTTTCGTGACCCATTTATTATCCTTCTTGGATCCGTCCCGCTGGCAATGTTTAGCGCGCATATATTTACTTTCCTTAAGATGATGAATCCTAATATTCCTTATTGGACAGACGGATGGACAACGACGCTTAATATTTACTCGCAAGTTGGCTTAGTTACACTCGTAGGCCTAGTGGCCAAAAATGGAATTTTGATCGTGGAATTTGCCAACCAACTACAACGTACCGGCCGCTCTAAATTTGATGCAGTAAAAGAGGCTGCAGAGGTGCGATTAAGACCTATATTAATGACCTCTTTTGCCACTGTAGCTGGTCACTTTCCGCTTGTTCTTGTAACGGGCGCTGGGGCAGAGGCTCGAAATTCCATAGGACTTGTGTTAGTAGGCGGTATGGCTATAGGTACAATCTTTACGCTCCTGTTCTTGCCGAGTATCTACATGCTCATAGCGAAAGATCACAAGAATTCAATTTAAACGATTTTGCATC
>CACKVQ010000006.1 GCA_902603705.1 Puniceicoccaceae bacterium | reverse complement strand
CTCTTTTGACAGATAAATACCTAGAAATATCTGAGATAAGAAGGAAAATAATTTTATAATTAAAGTAGCCTTAAAGAACTCTTTTATTCCGCTAATTAAACTCATAAATTATTAAGCCACTTATTTTTTGAGGCTAAAGTCCTTAACTTTACAATATCTCTGGAAACAATTTTTTTTGCTGGTATACCTCCCCAAATTTCTCCTTCTGGCACATTCCTTGTGACCACTGCATTTGATGCAATTATAGAAAAGTCTCCAATATTTACTCCAGGATTTACTGTAACATTCATACCAATCCAAACTCCTTTGCCGATAGCTACAGAGCTGTCGTTATAAGATTTAGAAAAAGGAATTAAATCGCCATCGAAAGCATGGTCTCTAGACCTAATAGTACAATTTCTTGAAATAATTGTGTTTCGCCCTATGGCAATACCTCCATGTGACACGAAGAGAGCACCTTCGCCAATATGAACTGCTTCCCCTAATGAAATATTTTTACTTTTTAAAAATCTGCCATAGCCACGAATTCGGCATCCTGCTTTTTTATTTTTTATTGAAATAAGCATATAATAACCATACAATAAATGAAATCCCCTAACCGATAGCTGTATTAAAAAAAACAGTGGATATACAATATAGGCGATAAAATAAGAAATATTACTCAATGTACTCATTAAATATCTGGATATAGGATTTTGAGATATTAGTTAATTTAAAATTGAGCTCTATGAGCTCCAATGATTTATTTCCCTTTTTACTAAAATCACCTTCATTTGCTAAAAATAGATCTAGGCAATTACTAATTTCTACTTCACTGTCTGCTACATATCCATTTCCATTATTACATAGTATATTGGCACTCGAGAAATTTGAAATTATAATAGGCAGTGAATACGACATAGCCTCCAATACACCATTTGGCATTCCCTCGCTTAAGGATGGTAAAGCATATACATCGGCAGAAAGATAGAAATCCCTCAAGTCACTTTTAAACCCCAGAAACTGGACTCGTTTGGTTAGTCCATATTCTTCTACCAACGCTTTCATCTCATCTAAATAACATTGGTCTTGTGTTGGGCCCACTAATAATAATTTCCAAGAATGAGGACTCTTTGAGATGCCAATAGCTTCAATTAATAAATGGGGTCTTTTTCTTCTTACTAGTGCACCTGTGAATAATATAGTTCTAATATTTACTGATGGTGGCTCTGAGCTACCTTTAAAATATTCAGGAACTTTAACCCCATTATAAACTAATTTGATCTTTTTACTATCAACTTTGAGACTCTCTAATTCATCATATATTTCGTGGCTTATAGCAAAAAATATATCTATGTAAGATATCATTTTTCTCCTAAAGATAAGCAGTAGCTTATTATTAGAAGCACTAAATCCCGATGGGAAAGCAGCTAACTTTAATGCTACTGGATAACCCAAAGCCTTAGCAATTAGTGCAGGTACAAATATATTTGAATAAACATCAAGGCCATGAAAGATAAATCCTTGATTACGATATTTCCATAAAATACCGAAGGCTTTGCAGGTATATTTTATAAATGGAATTAGTTTATTCTGTTTAAAATCACCAATTTTATAAACTTCATCAAATAAAGTTAAATCTTCGTGACCTGGGTATGCATGTACTAAGACCAAATCCAATTCCTTACTTTTTTTAATTTCACTATAAAGATTAAAGGCATTTTTACCTGGACCATAATAATGATTACCGCAACCCTTGGGACTCCAGATTATTATTTTTAAAGGGTGCATTTTATCTCATCTGTGTTGAAGATATAAAATGCTCAATTCCATCTCGGAAGCCTGTCTGTGGATTATAATTAAGTAACTTCTTCGCCTTGCTTACATCCGCCCAAGTCTGGGGGACATCGCCAGGCTGCTCGGGTTGGCGATCAACAATAGCTTTCTTGCCAATTACTTCGTTTATTGTCTCGATCATCTGCGATAGTGTTACTGTGTGATCGTTACCAAGATTAATTAATTCGTAATTAGTAGCCTGGTAATTGAGGGAGCTAATAATAGCTTCTATAATGTCGTCAATAAAAGTATAGTCGCGGCGGGTGTTGCCATCACCAAAAACAGGGATCGCCTCTCCCGCTTCAATTAATCTAACGAATTTATTAATAGCTAAGTCCGGACGTTGTCGCGGGCCATACACCGTAAAAAAGCGCAGGCCTAAAAAGCGGATGCCGTAGAGCTTACTATACACATGGCCCATTAATTCGCAGCTTACCTTAGTGCTAGCGTAAGGACTGATTGGTTGAAGGACGTGGTCTTCTTCGCTCCAAGGCACATTAGGATTCACCCCGTAGACAGAAGAAGAAGAAGCAAAGACGAATTGCTTGATTTCGCTATACTTAGCAAATTCAAGCAAGTTCTGCGTGGCGATTACATTGGCACGCTGGTAGCCTACTGGATCTTCGATCGAAGGGCGAACGCCGGCCTTAGCAGCTAAATGTATAATTGCATCAATCGAATCATTACCTACTAAAAAACTTAACTTTTGATAGGTTTCATAATCAGCAAGGTCCGCTTCGAGAAGCTCCAAATCTGGATGATCCGTATGCGCCTGGATATTCGCAGTTTTTAGCGATCGATCATAAAAGGAATCAAAATTATCGACACCGATGACATGGTGACCATCGGCCAATAGTCGATCGAGTGTATGAGAACCAATAAAACCAGCGTAACCTGTGAGAAGAATTTTCATAAAATTTTGGGGTAATTAAAAACGAGGAAAAGTTATGTAAAAATCTAAATTACCATAAGCTAAGAATTTAAACTACTTAATTAGGGGATTTTTCTTTTATTGAAAATAGTTGCTTAGTGCCTCCTAAGGCGGCGAGAACAAGCGGTAGCAGTTTCTCAGCACGACGGCGCCAAGTGCGCAGAGTGTTGAGGCGGTCATTAGCATGCTGACGAAGCGTTAGATCTGGCTCATCGGCAAGACTTACTTCTATAGATTCAAGGCGATCGACAGAAGAATCCAAATGCGGCGTAAACTTATCTTTAATAAAGCCACGCACTAGTCGCTCCATAGAAAGCTCAGGCAAATAGTAGTCTTTCCGAGAACCAGGTACATAGTGAGGCTTAATAGCTCCTAACTGACGCAGAGTCTTGAGACCTCCAGAGACAGAACCCCGAGATATACCCAATTGATCCTGGATCTCATCAAAAGTAAGTGGATTCGGGTTGCAAAAAAGACAACCGTAAATCTCACCTATTGAGCGCGGCAGTCCGATCAGAGATGTAGCACGGACAAAAGTATCAATCATGGCGACCTGCCAAGCGGGTAGTTCTGTAACGCTAAACTCTTTTGATGATTCTCTTGATCCCATAGAAATAATGCATGAGAAGCTAATAAACCATTCTGTTCAAGTTTTTTTGAACAGAATACAAAAACTAATGACCCTTATTACATAGTTTAGTTTAAAATTTTATTCGCTTTTTTGCCTCGAGTTGAAGGAGCTTGGAGCTAGCTGCTATAAGACCGGTGAAAGCCAACCAGTAAGCAGGACTACTAAAAACGAATTCGATAAATGCGTGACACATACTAGCGATGAAACCCACTAGAAGAAATAAAGCTGAAAATCCAGGGAGACGTAAGGCAGATATTACTATCCAAGCGATTGACATAAACACTAACCCACTACCTATGAGACCATATTCAGCAACAAACTGGACTAAGTCGTTATGGGCATATCTATACACCTTGCGACCAATCCAACCCTTTTTTTTATGGTAGCGTCCATAAAATATTTCGGGGTATTTTTTCTGATAAATTGGAAATATGTACCTAAAAGAACCTGCGCCCCAACCCAGTAAAAGGCGGTCTTGCGCCATATCCCAAGTCGCCTTAGTGGAAAAAGTACGGGCGTCAGTATTCATATTTTCTATACTAGCCCCAACATCACCAAATCGCGTCTCAATGGCATCGAGATCAACATATTGCGCTAGGGTGCAACTGCCGACCACGAGTAGTAGCAACGGTATCACAATAGACCAGATTGAGCTAATCTGATTGATGCCACGGAGTCCATGAATGCTTACTAGACAAAGAAAAATCAGGCTCAAGGCAGCGGCAAAAAGAATACCGCCACGAGAGAGAGCGAGACCTATCGAGGTCACAGCCATCGCGAAGAGAAAAACGCAAAGGAAGTGAGGGCCACCACTACGGCCGCTCTCGTAATTCTTTCGAGCATGGTAAAAAAACAAAACACCCGCAGCGACAAGCACGAGGTTAAGGAAAGCTGCCCCCTGATTACGGTAGAAGAAGCTACCCCAGAAATGCTGGTTATTTGAAGGGAAGGTCCAAAGAACTGCTTCGGCTCCAGTAAGATACTGAAGGATTCCTACGAAGCTCATTCCAGCACCACTCAATAGGAAGCTCCAAAGAACAAACAACACGGCTTTGCGACGTGTAATCCCAGACCAAATCCCCCAGATTAGAGTGAATGCCGCGGTCAAACTAGCAAGAGCGCGCCAAGCATTCATTGGATCATAATCTGATTGAACGGAGGTAGGTAGATCTGTCCCGTAGGGCGCTTCTACTGCCTCGACCCACCAGCCATCCTCGCCGTGAACTTGCTCGATAGCCGGATTAAGAGCACCGATCAAAAGAAATATCAAAAAGGCTAAACTAAAGTAAAATGGTGGCCATTTTAATAGACGGATATAAGACTTAAATGGGAATTGAAGTGTGGATATTGGCGAGCGTAAGCGCCTAGGAAAAGGTACAAGCGCTAAAACGAATGTGATAATTCCTCCAAATAAAAGACCATGCACGGTCGAAGTAGTAACTCCTCCCAGGGCCCAAGCACTAAAAGCGAGCGTCAAGCCACCACTAATTGCAACGAACCGTTCACGTAATTCAATAGGATAACTCTGCGATAAACAATTTTTGCCCATAGATAGTATTTACTATGGGTATGTTGGCCTATAAAGACTACGCGCTTTTTGTTGTTGATAATTCGCCGACTCACCAGCTTCGGACTCAAAGTCTAGAGGGCAATCATTCATATCTTTCCAGCGCAAGGCCGCTTTAGACCAAGCTTCTGCTGCTATATCAGCAATCAAAGCGAAGTGATTTTCGCTAAAGTTTACCCGATCAGCGCACACACGTAAGATCACTTGCTCTCCAATCGAATGCTCTGCATGCCACATACTATCCAGAGCAGAGGACGAACTATCCGGTAGGGAGAAAGTCCGTTTGATCTTTCCTATGGTAAGTTCAGCTTCGCAGATTCCCATCTTTTTGAGGATAAAACTATAATCCTCCCAAAGATTACTTCCACTATCGGCACGCTCAGTCTCGAGCAAAAACCAATCTCTTAGGTAAATTGCGTTCCGCGCATCTTGGCGCACTCGCAATGTTTCATTGAGTCCATTACGCATGCCGAGCAGAGAAATTTTCTGTGATCGGAAGACGAATAGGACAACGAAAGAGGTAAACCCCATAAAGATGGGAAGATAACGACCCTGGTAAGCGAAAGCAAGTAGTCCCCCAACCAGAGCTAGGAGTGAGATAGCATACAAGAAAAGAACCGTACGCTGCCGAGAGTGACCTGCACGAAGGAATTTGTGGTGAATGTGCTCTTTATCCGGTCTAAATAAAGGGAGCCCCCTTATCGCGCGGCGAATGATGGCATACGCCACGTCAGCAATAGGTAAAGCCAAGGCGAGCATAGGTGCGATAAGTGCGGCTAGGACAGCACCCTTTTCGGAATTAAGAAGCGAGAGCGAGGCAATGACGAATCCAATCAGATATGCGCCTGAATCTCCCAAGTAAGCCTTAGCAGGAGGAAAATTGTGAAACAAAAAGCCTATAATCGCGCCGACCATGCCTAGCGCGAGAATGTAGGAAATCACAATATTGCTTTCAAAAGCGAGATAAGCCAACAAACCCATCAACATGAGTCCGATGCCGCCTGCTAGGCCATCCAAGCCATCGATTAGGTTAATAATGTTCATCATAGAGACGATCCAAAATACTGTTAGGACCGAACCAAAAATGCCCAAATTAATCTTAATATCCGTAAATGGGATGACGAACATATCGACGGAGAGCCCACAGATGTATGCAATAATAGCGATTGCTATCTGCGCGGACAACTTGAGCTTAGCCCCGAGCGGTCGGAAGTCGTCGATTAATCCAAGAAAAAAGGAAGTCACCGCACCGGCAAAAATACCATAATAAATGGGCGATTTAATATTTTCGTACTCTAAATATATAAAACAAAGAATATAGGATAGGCCAAATCCTAAGATTATCCCAAGCCCACCAATGCGAGGGATGACCCCAGTATGACTATGGTGGTGCTGCAATTCCTCGCTACCTTTCCCAATATTCATGACTAGGCATATTTGAATAATGACCCAGGAACTAAGACAGCCAAGCAAAAGAAAAAATAGGGTCGGGAAAAGCATATTTAAGACCTTATAGGGCTATACCGGCAATAATGTAGTAATAATAAATAATATATTACTACACACTACAATCAAATTCATATGAATCTCAATTAATAAATTAGAGAGCTCTTGACAGAGAGTATGTTCTTCTTGCTCGCTTTTATTAGTATTTTGCGTATAAAAAGTCTATGAACGTTATCGAAACACACTCTTCCGAGCGTTAGCTACAAAGGCAAAAAAATTGTAAGTTGGCGGAAGATTGTAGCCAAATTTCAAATTCCTTATCTGAAAAAAAGTGTATGGCAAATTATTAATTCGATGAGCCCTTTTGCATCGATCTGGATACTTATGTATTTTACTGTAGAGAGGTCTATCGGACTCACTTCAGGCTTAGCCGCTCTTGCGGGTCTCTTTTTAGTACGTGTTTTTATCATTATTTACGACTGCGGACATGGCTCTTTCTTTAAATCTAAGACTACCAATCATAAAATTGGCTTCATCGCCGGATAAATGACTCTGACCCCATTCAGTCACTGGCGCTGGCAGCATGCTATCCACCACAGCTTATCAAGCAATTTAGACGAGAGAGGCATAGAGGATGTCTGGAACATGACTGAAAGGAATACAAGCAGCTGGTTTCTGGCTTTGATTACAATACCGCCTCGCGCGTAATCTGTTAATACTTTTTCTTCTAACCCCCTTAGGTCTCTTTTTAGTCTATCAACGTTTTGCATATAAATTTGCAAAGCGCCGTGACCGATTAGATGTATACACAATGAATTCATGCATAGCCATTCATTTGCAACTATGATTAGTATCTTTAGGTTTTGCAATTTTACCGGCTTCCCGCCTTGCTTAATTGGTTTTCAAGCAACATCGGCTATCACAACATACACCACTTAAGCTCTCGAATACCGAACTACAATTTAAGGGCCTGCCATGAATCAAAGCCATTTTCCCAGCAAATGCCAGAGTTGACACTTAGGACCAGCTTGCGCTCCATTAATTTACGCCTTTGGGATGAAGATTCAGAAAAACTAGTGGGATATGAAACCCTTCGAAGCTAGCAAGTTGATTGTATCAAAAAAAAGGGGGGGCGCGAGCGTAGCGCAGAGTAATAAGACTGCGATTGTTTGACATTCTGTACTGGAAGGCAAATTTCATTTTATTTGCGAAAAGAATAATGAATATAGGTAGCAACCCGAGACAGTTCCGCAAAGCCCTATCTGCTTGGTATGCTGCGGAACATCGACCCCTGCCTTGGCGGACACAGCCCAGTCTATATCGCACGGTGGTCTCAGAATTCATGACTCAGCAGACTAAAATCAAAACTATGCTGCCATACTTCGATGCATGGATACAGAGTTTTCCAGATTTCGATAAGTTAGCCAAAGCAGCAGACGAGGATGTCCTCAAACATTGGGAGGGACTTGGCTACTACAGTAGGGCGAGAAATTTGCATAAATTAGCAAAGATCTACATCGGCCTAGAAACAAAGCCCCATAGCCGAGAAGAATGGCAGCAACTACCGGGCGTTGGGCCGTATACATCAGCCGCAATAAGTTCGATCGCACTTGGCCAAGCTAATGCAGTAGTCGATGGCAACGTAGTCCGCGTATTAGCTCGCTTGAAAAATGATGCCCGCGAATTTAAAAATAATAGCGCGGCGGTCAAAGCTTTTACCGCTACGGCTGACTATATACTCGACGAAAAAAACCCTGGTGGACACAACCAAGCGATGATGGAGTTAGGGGCGACCGTATGCTTAAAAAATAAGCCACTTTGCGCTACATGCCCGGTAGCTAGATTCTGCCTCGCCAAAGAGCATGGCACCCAAGAAGAGCTTCCATGTATTGATTCTAAAACGATAGTCAATGTAGAAATCGATCGCGCATGGGTCCGTAAAGGAAACCATTTACTTCTGCACCATATATCCGAAAGCTCTACCCAACTAGCTGGCCAATACGAGCTACCCGAGCTGAAAATGATATCAGAAACTAAATCCAATAAGCGTCTACTATCCAGTCAATCGCGTTCCATCACGCATCACAGAATTAAAGAGCACATATTTAAATGTACTACCAAGGGTAAAAAGGACGATTTACTAGAATGGGTCCCACTAGGGCGTCTTGATAGGATAACACTATCTGGTCCTCACAGGCGCTGGGTTCGAGACTTGTTAAAAATAGATAATTGATCTTTATACGTGCAGCTTTGATCACATCAAACATTGTCAAATAGTTCTTTTGATTGATACACTAACGGAAGTTTGTTCTTAACTGTTGAATTTACGAGCAGCGCCCTATTAATAATATACCATTAACACAATGAATATTGACTCCATCTTCTCCGAACTCGACGAGGAACAACGCCAATCCGTGGTTAGGATGGACCGTGGCGAGCGCCTAATCAAACTAGCCAATTTACGCAACTGCCAAACTAGTGAAGTAGTGGCAGAAATTTCTGAGCTCACTGACATACCACTAATCAAAGAAATAGTGCTGATAGATAATCCTACTGCTACTCTTCCTTTGCGAATGATCCACGAGTATCAATGCATTCCGATTCAGACCGATGCGACAACAGAGGATGAAGACCCCATTACTCTGGCAACACTATGGCCACCAGACGAAACAATGAATAGATGGATCTATGCAGTAAGCGGGCGGAAGGCTAACTGGTTTCTAGGTGACCCAGAACAAATTACTGAAACTATAACTCAACACTTTGGTGTAGGCTCGGGCAGTCTGGATGAGTCCGATTTGATCAGCGATATTTCAGATGATGAAGAGTCCGAGGATGAGGATGCTGCTGTGATTCGCTTTGTGAATGAAGTTGTCCAAAAAGCTGTAAGCGATCGGGCTACAGACATTCATTTCGAACCCCATCGCGACGAGTTACAGATCCGCTACCGTATCGACGGTGAACTTGTGGCGGTGCGAGTCCCGGATAATTTAATCCGCTTTCAGGGAGCCATCATATCACGCCTTAAGATCATGGCTAAGCTTAATATTTCTGAGAAACGCCGCCCTCAGGATGGTCGGATAGCCTTCGGCTCAGGCGACTCCGAGTTAGATATCCGAATTTCAACTTTTCCTACTATGTACGGGGAAAGCGTTAGTCTACGTTTACTTAATCAAAAATCGAAACCCCTCTCCATGCGCGAGCTTGGATTGACTGACTCCGAGGAAACTAAACTTACGCATGCACTGACCAGTCCTCATGGTATTATACTAGTTACCGGACCCACAGGTTCTGGTAAGTCAACTTCGCTCACAGCCTTCATTCGCCTGATTAATAGACCCGAGCGCAGAATCATTACCGTTGAAGATCCAGTCGAATACGAAGTGCCTGGAGTGAATCAAACACAGGTCCACCCTGAAATCGGACTTACATTTGCACAATCACTGCGCGCTGTCCTGCGCCAAGACCCCGACGTGATTATGGTCGGCGAGATCCGCGACCGCGAGACGGCGGACATAGCTATTCGTGCCTCTCTTACCGGCCACCTAGTATTGAGCACGCTACACACAAACGATGCACCAGGCGCGCTTACTCGTTTGGTCGATATGGACATCGAACCATTTCTTATAGCGTCCTCGGTAGAAATGATAATTGCACAGCGTCTCGTGCGCAGACTCTGTTTGAATTGCGCCGAACCTGCAGGCTATGATGAACGACAGATCGCTAGTTTTCTTACTACTATGCAGATCGATCCAAGCGAGGCAGCAAATGGGCACATGGCTAAAAAAGCTATCGGCTGCGAGCGCTGCCGTAATCTCGGCTTCCGAGGACGAGTAGCTATGTTTGAAATTTTGACTATGACTGATGAAATACACGAACATATCGTGCAACGCGACTCAGCGCGTTTGATACGTCAGACAGCAGTATCACAAGACATGCGCACACTCATGGAAAGCGGTTGGGCTCATATTAAAAACGGAACGACTACATTTGAGGAAGTAATGCGCTACGCGGAACTGGAAAGTCAAGATTGATACTCTCGATAAAAAATTCAATTTCCTTACCCTAATTCCTAATTTGTTCTAGAATTAATTACAGTAGCTTCTTTGTCCTTCGTTCTGCGTCTAACTTTTTCATCTTAGCGCGCCCCTCTTTGAACTTAGCGCGATTACAACTACAGTGAAGGCATAGGGGACTGTTATAGAATAGGACAACACGTTCTCCTAATTTTAAAGGGCGCTCTTGCGCACGCTCAACCATGCGTAAGGCAGGACCACAACTAGGCACAATGGCCCCGACTGTATCAAAAAATACATCTACCGCTGTACGTTTCTGTTTTTGTGGCATACTCACTTGCTCTAAATAGATCATAGTTTTAAGATTTTCCAACTGTAGTATGTAATTTTGTAAAAATGTATTTAATTTTCTATCACCTCTTTTGAAATATCTCATTGGACGGGTTTGACCTAAAGGAAATCTTAGCACACACACTAAAGTATGCGTATTCGCTCTCTGATTATAGCTCTCCTTCTCAGTATTAATAGCCAATACCTTAGAGCAGATATTAATACTGAACGCCTCGAGTTTTATTACGGGATCGCAGAAGGGAACTATTTAACAGGCGATTTAGTTGGAGCCGAAAGTAGTGTAGAGCAAATTCTTCGACTTGATCCTAATCATCTTCAAGCCCTGAGCCTGCGAGCAAGGATCTTGTTCGATAAAGGTCAACCAGAACTAGCCCTCCTTTCAGCCGATCGTGTATCCGAGCTCGATCCTAGTAATCTGAAATACAAGCTAAGTAGGGCGCTCATACTTGGTAATCTGGAGCGGCGTGACGAGGCTACTAAGATAGTAGATTCCGTTCTTAATGAAGCTACTGTGGGGATTGAAGATGCTAGCGCTGCACAACAATTGCTAGGCCTACTCCTGATGGCAGAAGGCGAGTGGGATAAAGCAGCCGACGCATTTAATGATATCTACAGTAAAGATTCCTCAGACGATCAAGAGCGCCTTCGATTAAAAAGTGAGGCCTACATAGAAAAAGCCCGCGCAGCAATGGGTAAGGGAAATGCAAACCTAGTAATAGAAGCCATGGAGCAAGCGATCGAAGTCTATCCCGAGCAAGGCGGAAGTGGCAGCCTCATTCAGCGCAGCGCACTACGACTCACACGTGCGCGCATGCTCGCACAGTTGGGACATGCTGAATGGGCAATTAAAGATCTCCAAATTTTAACAGGCCAACAGCCAGAGAACTTTGAAGCACTCATTACCCTTGCAACGCTCTATTCAAGCCAGGGGCGCTGGCAATCGCTAGAGAGACTCATAACTCCAATCTCACAGCACCCGAATCTGCGTGACGTCGCGCTCTACTTCGAAGGTCGCGCCGCGATGTCTAAGAACCGCTTAGGTACGGCCCGAGCTAAATTCGAAGCAGCCATAAAGATACTACCCAAAGATGCTGACCTTTTACGCCGGTCCCTCTTTTTTTACCGAGGCCTATGCCTCAATGAGCTTGGGCGTGATGAAGAGGCACAAAGCCAAATCCTCAGCGCCCTTGACGCTGGATTTCGTCCAGAAACTAGCGATGAGGCGCTTATCGCATGCAGCACATTGATGCGCGCCAACCGCGCGAACGACGCCATACCACTTCTCGAAGCAATCACCCTGAATCGTATCGAACCTAGCGCCAAAGTCTGGGCTATGCTAGGCCGCGCCCACTGGATGACTGGTACACCGGCTTTGGCAATTAGCGCCCTGAATGAGTCAATTAGCATTAATCCTAAGCAAAGCGAAGCATATGCACTACGTGGCTCTGTGCGCAGAATAATTGAAAACTTAGAAGGTGCTCTTTCTGACTACAAATCCGCACTACAGCATGCCCCTGATAACCACGCGATTCGTTACGCGGAAGGCCTCACTTATTTGCAAATCGGCCGTGTGCGCGAAGCCGAGACATCCATTGGTCAAGCGGCAGCAGAACTCAGAGATCAAGCGGAATTACAACTTATTCATACACTACTTGCTTACATATTGGGCGACAATAAAAGCGCAAAAAGATCGCTACGAGCATACCAAGATTTAGTAAATAAAGAACAAAATACCAGCGCACTTTACCTAGACTACTTATTAAAGCATAGAGATGAGTACACAATTAGTAACGATCCAGTTGTTCAATACTTTATTGGAAACAGCGACCGAAAAAAAACCCTCGATAATGCAGGAATAGCTACATCACCAGAAAAAGCACGCCAACAGATCTGTGCCACAGCATTCTGGATGGCCCAGTGGCACACACAGCGAGGAGAGGCTAAAAAAAGCCGCGAGTTGCTAAATATAGCGATCCAAACTGGGCAACCAGACTTCACTGAATATCAGCTAGCAAATTGGCTACTGCAGACAGAAGGAAGTCCTTAGGAGTGCTATACTAATTTCAAGCACTCCCTAGACTTGATACTGTAGGACGAATTTGTGCTTGCACATATGCTAGATCACCACAACTTACTATCATTCAGCGTTAGAGCGCACTCTGCGAAGAGTCCGTTCCTCGACTTCTCACCCTCCAGTAATGCCGGATGAGTGCAACGGTTCAGACGGCTAAGTAGCGGTCAGAACGGTTTCGACAAATCGAGACCCACTAGTCGTGATCATATAATCAAAAAATAATGTCAAAATCAGCACCCGTAGGGGATACAACAATCGATAAAGCAGCGATCATCAAAGAGTTTGGTGCCGACGATAACGACACCGGATCATCGGAGGTTCAAATCGCGCTACTAACTGCACGCGTCAAACACTTGACAGAGCACCTCCGTGACAACCGCAAAGACTTCCACTCTCGCCGCGGCTTAATCGCTATGACTACTCGCCGGCGCAAGTTGCTCGACTATTTAAAGCGTACTGACTTCAAGAGATATACTTCGATTCTAGAAAAGCTAGATCTACGTCGCTAAAGTAACCAATATTACCTGTTGGGTCTCAATAAGTAGATCCGACTGGTTTCCCAAACCCAAATATTTTTTCTACTATTAGTTCTTAACCATAATCTTAATCTTAACCCTTTTATCTACTTTCGCGCTACAGAATAGGGTTAAGATTAGGAGTAGGGTTAAGAATAGCTGGTCTCAGCTTCAGCTTAATTTCAACTTTCGGGAACGCAGTACTGCTGCTTTTCCTCAAATACTCTAACCGAGTTCCTCAACGATTTGAGGTGCGAGCGGCCATAATTAGGGTCCTACTCCCAGAAGATCGTTTGAATGCATAAAGCAAAATAGATAACATAATGAAACAAAAACATAACGTACAGGTTGAAGGGCTAGATATTGAGTTCGCAACCGGCACTCTCGCAGGCCTCGCAAGCGGCGCTGTTACTATCCGCTCTGGTGAGACGGAACTCTTTGTCTCCACTACGGCAGCGTCCACACTTCGCCCAGGGCAGGATTTCTTTCCGCTTACCGTCGATTACCGCGAAAAATTTTCCGCAGGCGGCAAGTTTCCCGGTGGCTACTTCAAGCGCGAGGGTAAACCTTCAGAGAAAGAGATTCTTACCTCTCGGCTTTGCGACCGTCCGCTGCGTCCGCTCTTCCCAAAGGGCTTCATGAACGAAGTGCAGGTAATTGGCCTTCTTCTATCTACCGATGCCCTAAACGAGCCAGACGTGCTCATGGTCAATGCAGCCTCCGCTGCAACACTGATCTCCGACATCCCATGGGACGGCCCTGTCGGTTGTGTACGTGTTGGTCAAATTGATGGTAAGTTCGTAGCTAACCCGAATCACGACGAAATGCTCGACTCTGACCTCGATCTAATTTATGTCGGTTCAGAAACTGAAATGTTGATGATTGAAGGCTCTGCTGAATTCATCTCTGACGAGCGCTTTTATGAAGCACTCGAATACGGACAAAAAGCGATTCAACCAATTATCGCAGCCCAGCATAAACTTGCTAAGCTAGTCAGTAGAGAAAAGAAGGACTTCCCTCTTGTAGTGACACCTCAAGAAATAGTCGATTTCTGTGAAGCGCACGCGTCAGCCAAAGTAAAGGAAGCTCTAGCGTTTGATAGCTACACCGAGCGCAAGCTTGCAATCGAGGCTATTGCTAAAGAAACCACTGCTGCTCTCGTAGCGGAGCTTGGTGCTGACAAAGTAGACGGAAACGATGTTGCCCGAGCCTTTGATGAGATTCAAGAGAAGCTCTACCGTCAAAACATCTTGGAAACAGGAAAACGTGTGGACGGTCGTGGTCCCAAGGACCTGCGTACCATCTCATGCGACAGTGGGGTACTTCCTCGCGTGCACGGCTCCGCCATCTTCAATCGGGGTGAGACCCAAGCATTAGTCATCTCAACTCTTGGCACTAGCCGAGACACTCAAGATATCGACGGCTTGACTGGTGGAGCTAAGAGCAAGTCATTCATACTGCACTATAACTTCCCCCCTTTTTCTACGGGTGAAGCAGGACGTTTTGGATTTACTAGTCGTCGCGAGCAAGGGCACGGAGCACTCGCTGAGCGTTCACTCCTTCCTATTCTTCCACCAGAAGACGAATTCCCATACGCAATTCGTGTAGTCTCTGAGGTCATGAGCTCTAATGGATCCACTTCAATGGCTTCGATCTGTGGTGGTTGCTTATCGCTAATGGATGCTGGAGTACCCATCTCCGCTCCTTGCGCTGGTATATCTACGGGTCTTGTTACTGAAAAAGATGCAGATGGTAAGATTACCAAACATGTGCTACTTACCGACATCCTTGGTGCTGAAGACCACTTCGGTGACATGGATTTTAAGGTAGCGGGCACGCCCGAGGGAATTACTGGATTCCAACTCGACCTTAAGATTACTGGCTTGCCTTTTGATATAGCGCTCGAAGCGATCAAACAAAACCGTGAGGCTCGCATGAAAATTATTGCTATCATGGCTGAGCATTTGCCTGAGTCTCGAAAGGATCTGCGCGAGCACGCCCCGCGTATCCATAAAATCAAGATCGATCCAGAAAAAATAGGTGCTCTAATTGGGCCCGGTGGTAAAAATATCCGCCGAATCACCGAAGTTTCTGGAGCTCAGGTCGACATCAATGACGAAGGCCAAGTGCTCATTTTTGCAACAGACAAAGACTCCATGGAGCGAGCTATTCAAGAAGTCGATGCATGTACCGCAGAGATCGAAATTGGTAAAACCTACCGGGGTATCGTACGCGGAGTGAAGGACTTTGGGGCATTTGTCGAGTGTTTGCCTGGCAAAGAAGGCCTAGTCCACATCTCCGAGTTAGCCGACTTCCGAGTCAACAAGACCGAAGATATCTGTAAGCTAGGCGATGAGATGGTAGTAAAATGTATCGGTGTTGAGAAAGGTAAGGTACGCCTGTCTCGCAAAGCTGCGCTTGAAGAAGCCAAAGAAAGCGAAAAAGAGTCTGTAGAAGTAGAAGAAAAATCTGCTGACTAATTGGCTATTAGCTCTAGCTTTTTTGTGTACCAAACGAATCATAAAAACCTAATATGAAATCTAGGTAAATGAACTATAAAGTAGGCCTTTAAATTCTAGTGATAGGAGATTCTACGCCTTCGCAAAAAGTCGTATCGATATCAGTAACATAGCGAGATTAGGTATCCATGCAGCTAGCAGTGCAGGTACGATCAGGCGACCACCCAGAATAGTGGAAAAGACTACTAAGACATAAAAAATCGCGAAGAATCCCATAGCCTTAGAGACCCCGATCATAGGATTAGTCCGCACGCCCGAAAGGGCGAATGGCACAGCTATACCAATCACTACAAGGCAACTAAAAGGTGCCGCTAGTAGTGAAAAATATTGCACGAGATAGGTTCGTACATTTGGATTTTCGGCGGGCGGCATAGCAACTAGGATGCGGCGCAGTTCGAACAAAGAGAGTTCTTTCGGTTTCTTGTGTAGCGCCAACATAAGGCTTGGTTCTTCGTCGAACTCTTTAAATGTCTTTTTTTTAAAAGATAGGGCACGAAGAGGATCTCCTGTCTGTGCGTCCAGTAAAAGCTCTCTTCCATCTAGGAAGACCCAGTGCCCTTGAGTGTCATCGTAGTAGGCCTCCAAAGCTGAAATACGGCTCAATTCCTTTCCATCTTTATCACGTGTATGGACATTAACCCCCAAGCCCAACCAAGCGCGCTCGCTGAAACGGTTCATGAACCATAAGCGCCCATCTTTGCGATTATCAAAGCCTAAGTTGTAAAGCAGGCCTACCTGACTGGCGTCGCTTCGTGCCTCTTCAGCTGCAAACCCAAGATTATCTAAAAAAGTGCGCGATTGCTCGACTGACTTGGGCACTACCGAAGCAGTGAGATATAATAATAGTAGCGATAGCAAAAGGCCAGCGCCCCAGAGCGAACGGCTAATACGAAATAGACCAGCGCCGGATGCACGCATAGCGATAATTTCATTATTCTTATGAAGGCTACCTAGAGTAAAGAGGATCGACACAAGTAGCGCTACCGGCAAAATCGCAGGCAAATAAGTCGGGAGGGCTAAACTGTAATAAAAAATGATCTGACTAATATTTGCATCACTAACCAGCAAATCTGGAAGCGTCTCGTACATATTTTGTAGAATAAGTATTCCCACGATCACACCTATAGTCAGCATAAAGCCAATTAGCCATTCTTTTAAAATGTAGCGATCTAACAAGGACATAGCTCGATATAAAAGCCGTTGCTGCTCAAAGTCACTCCGATAGCGTAGGTTTTTTAGGGTACTTTTTTAACTATTCACCCCGCGGCACTATTTTATATTGCGAGTTTTCAACAGCATTGTCACCATATGAAAATTAGTAGATTAGTCTATGCGAAATATGAAATTCTATATTCCCTTTTTATCAGCTCTGCTTCTACAGATGCTAACATGCAAAGCGTGGGCTAATGAGCGTTCTTTAGACGAGGCAATAAACCAAGTAGTAGCACCTTGGACGGAACGTGTTTTTCAGCTTATTTTTTTCTCGCCCGTCACAGTCGCGGGGCTATCTATTCCGCTGATACTTCTCTGGCTGGTCGGTGCTGGCGTTTTTCTAACCATCTATTTTAGGTTTATTAATTTACGCTTATTTGGGCTAGCAATACGAACGGTGCGGGGCAAATACAGCAAGCCGGATGATCCAGGCGAAATCACGCACTTTCAAGCACTAACGGCCGCCCTTTCTGCCACCGTTGGTCTAGGTAATATTGCAGGGGTGGCCATCGCGATCTCCAAAGGAGGCCCAGGAGCAGCCTTTTGGATGGTCATAATCGGGATTCTCGGGATGACGACGAAATTTGCTGAATGTACTTTAGGAGTGCGTTATCGTGATATTGACCAAAACGGTAAGGTTCATGGTGGTCCGATGAAGTATTTGACTAAGGGTCTGGCAGAGTGCGGATGGGTAAAACTAGGTAAAATTCTCGGTATTAGCTTTGCCATACTGTGTATAGGTGCATCACTCGGGGGCGGCAACATGTTTCAGATCAACCAAGCCTGCTCACAGTTTATAGAAATAAGCGGTGGAGAGAATAGTCTTCTGGCTGAGTACCGATGGGTATTCGGTGCGGTCCTATCCCTTTTAGTAGGAGTGGTTATAATTGGAGGTATTCGGCGCATTGCACATGTAACTTCGCGACTAGTCCCTCTTATGGCACTAATTTATACCGTAGGTGCATTCGTAGTCATATTCCAACATCTAGATGCGGTTCCATCTGCGCTCCAATTAATCATAAGCCAAGCATTTACCCCAGATGCCTACGTTGGGGGTCTAATCGGCGCTTTGCTCGTTGGCATTCAGCGGGGTACATTCTCTAATGAAGCTGGAATAGGATCGGCACCAATCGCCCACTCTGCTGTAAAGACCAGCAAGCCTGCTAGTGAAGGTGTGGTTGCCCTAATAGAGCCATTTGTAGATACTGTTGTTATCTGCATGATGACAGCACTGGTCATAGTGTTAACCGGCAATTACGGTGAATCACTAAGTGGCGCGGATGGCATCGAGCTCACCTCTCAATCCTTTGGTTCGGTTATAAGTTGGTTCCCCTTTGTTCTTTTTGTAGCTGTCACACTTTTTGCCCTTTCCACTATGATCTCTTGGTCGTATTATGGTCAACAAGCTTGGAATACCATTTTTGGCAATAATCGCAGGGCAGACCTTTCCTATCAGTTCTTGTTTTGCTTCTGTATAGTCATCGGATCTGCCCTTTCACTGGGAGCTGTCACAGATTTTTCCGACGGTATGTTGCTAGCTATGTGCTTCCCAAATTTAATTGGCGTTTACTTCCTGCTACCTGTTGTACGTACAGAGCTCAATGCTTTCATTTCGCACAGCGAGGCGATAGACGGCAAAGATGCTAACTAAGTTGTACTCAAAATACCCACTAAAGGCAGCCTTCTCCTATTGAATCAATAGATTGACAGCCTTAAAAAGGAACCTAACCTCCACCACTTTTTCTAATAGCATGATTTCTTGGATCCAACATCACCTTATTCGTCACGGCCGCTGGATTTTCTTATCGCTGCTCGCACTCATAATCGTGGCATTCGTCTTCACGATCGGCAACACCCCTGGTTGCACGACAGACCGCAGCGGTTACGAGGAAAACCTCTTTTACGGCATTGATCTAAACGCGCCGCGTAATCGTGAGTTAATAATTGAGAAAGTACAAATAAGCGCATACTTAAACGGACAAACTATCCGCAACGACGAGCAATTTCAGTCACTATTATACAGTCGTATCGCTTTACTTAATCTAGCCGACGAAATTGGAATTCCCTCTCCTAGTCAAGAGGTACTCGCCAAATTCATCCAAACAAAACGCGTATTCCAAGATGAGAAAGGTGCCTTTAGTCCTGAATCCTACACTAGTTTTGTAGATGACATCGAATCAAATCCAAGGACTACACAAGGACTCATTATTTTAGTTTTAGAAGAAGATTATCGCATAGCACAAATAAGCTCGGTACTCGACGGACCAGGGTACGTGTTGCCATCTGAGGCACTCGCTCAAAGTCAGAGGAGGCGTACCGAACTCAGCCTAAAGACTGCTGAATTCAGTTACTCGGCATTTAAACCAGAAATTCCTGAGGATAATGCAGCACTTAGCGAATACTACGAGGTTAATAAACTTCGCTATGAAATACCCGAAAGAATCCAAGCCAGTTATGTACTATTTAAATCCGAAGACTATGCGGAGCAGATACCCGAGGCCTCAGAAAATGAACTGAACGAATATTTCGAAGCCAATCGGGGCAAATTCGAAGAGGAATATGAGTTCGAAAATCCTGCTCCATCAGCTAGCGAAAAATTAACGGACGAAGCAAATCTCCCAGTAAAAGAGGCTATTACACTAGCGATGGTGCGAGACTCCGTGGCATCTAGCTACTTGCTAGAACAAACAACTAGATTGGCTAATCAAGCCGCACAGAGCTTCGCATACTCCCTGTATCGAGATGAAATTAAACGAAATTCCGATGCCTTTGAGTCTCTACTTGCCGCAACTGGCGCAAATTTGACCGCTATTGATCCCTTCTCTCTAGCTGATCTTAGTCAGCGCTCTCTTTCCGCAGAGCTATTAGAATCAGCATTCGCACTGGGCGGTAACCGCTACTATTCCGATGCTTACGCTGAAAGTGCTGGATATGCAGTGTTGATTTATGAAGGTCGTATTGCGCCTGAAATTCCTACTTTCGAGGAGGTTCAAAGCGAAATTGCTGTGGATTACAAAGCTGACGAAAAACGACGCCTTTTTAATAAAAGGGGTCAAGCCATACAAAGCGCACTAGAAACCAAGTTAAGTGAAGGCAGTGAATTCTCCGAAGCGGCAGAAGCCCTAGATCTCGCTGTAAAATTATATGAAAGCTTCGTCACAGAGAACCCTCCTCGTGAAATTAACCGTAGCGTTCTTCAACAGGCCCAGACTATGCAACCTGGCGAAGTCTCGCAAATGATAACCTCTGGTGGCACAGGTATTTTTGTTCATCTTATCGAGAAGCTAGTACCTGATATTGCGCCAGAGGATGAAGAGCTTGCCCAAGCAGAAGAATATTTATCACGTTTTGCAGCATATACTAGCGGCTCTGGATATGCAAACGAGCTTGTTTTTCAAGGCCTGCCTAAGGAGTCGATGGCCAAAGATTAAGCCATATATCAAGCATGGATTGGAATCAGTTAAAAAGAATAGACCCTTACCTTCTCGTCGGCCTTGTAAACACAGAACTTCGTAACCATGCGGAATCGCTAAATGATTTTTGCCGCACACATGACATAGACAAGATGCAGCTCTGTGCCCGCCTCGAGACAGTCAACTATCAATACAACAAAGAACATAATCAGTTTCGTTAAGAGCAAGATATAATAATAAACCAACAGAAAAAATGACAAAGCAATCCCCAGAACGCCACGAATTTCAAGCAGAGGTTAAACAAGTCCTCGATATCGTCGTCCACTCTCTGTATACAGAAAAAGAGATCTTCGTGCGCGAATTAATCTCCAACGCCTCTGATGCGACCGAGAAACTACGCCACAATCAAGTCGCAGAGAAAGACGCTGATATATTTGATGCCGATTTAGAACTTGAGATACAAGTTAGTGCCGACGAAGAAGCTGGTGAAATCACTATTCGCGACTTCGGAATAGGCATGACGCATGAAGAGCTTATCGAAAACCTTGGTACTATCGCGCACTCAGGCTCAAAAGCCTTTCTTAACGCACTAAAAGAAGGCGGCGAACATAATGATAACTTAATCGGTCAGTTCGGCGTGGGCTTCTACTCTGTATTTATGGTGGCTGACTCGGTCAAAGCCTACACCCGAAGCTGGCACAAAGAAGGCAAATGTTATTGCTGGTCCAGCGATGGTTCAGGTGCTTACGAGATTGAGAAAGTCGAAGGGGAACGACGCGGTACACGTATTGTTATTTCCCTTAAGGAAGAGTATAAAGATTTTGCGAAAAAAACGCGCTTAGAAGAAATCATCAAGAAGTATTCTGCCTTTGTTCAATTCCCAGTAATGATCGAGGGAGAAAAGCTCAACACCGTCGGCGCTATCTGGCTGAAGAGTAAGAACGACATTAATGATGAAGAATACAAGGAATTCTACAAATACCAGGCTAAGGCTTTCGACGATCCCCGCTTCTGGCTACACTTTTCGGCCGACGCCCCGCTTTCAATAAATGCATTGATATTTGCTCCTACAGAAAACATGGAGGGCTTTGGCTTCGGTCGCATGGAACCTGGAGTCAATCTTTACTGCCGTAAAGTTTTGATAGATAATAACCCGAAGAATCTTTTACCCGACTGGCTTCGCTTCGTTCGCGGCGTAGTCGACAGCGCAGACTTACCTCTAAATATCTCAAGGGAGTCCATGCAAGACAGTACCCTTATTCAAAAGCTAAATAAGGTCATAACTAAACGCTTCCTTAAGACACTTGAAGATAAGGCTAAAAAAGAGCCGGAGATCTACAACGAATTTTGGGATAGCTTTGGCCTTTTTCTTAAGGAAGGCGTGACCACTGACTTTACTCACCGCGATCAACTACTCAAATTACTGCGATATGAATCCTCCTACACAGAGGCAGGAAAGACCACTAGCTTAAGTGACTACCTATCTCGCGCGCCTGAGAATCAGAAAGAGATTTACTATCTCTATGGCCCTAGTCGAGACGCCGTCGAAAGCGGTCCTTATATTGAAGCATTCAAAACGCGTAACATCGAGGTTCTTTATCTATACGAGCCTATCGACGAATTCGTCATGAATCATGCCCGTGCTTTCGAGGAGAAGAACTTTGTTTCAGCTGACAGTGACGACATCAATCTTGATTCTGTCTCCCCAGATACGGATAACGATAAGGCTGATTCGCTCGAAGCTAGCGACGCCGAAGCGCTCTGCGCATTTATTAAGGAAAAGCTTGGAGATGAAGTCAGTGAAGTCTCTGCTAGTGAGCGACTCGTAGGTAGCCCAGCTATGATAGTGAATTGCGACAAGATGATGACAGCACAAATGCGCAAGATGATGAAGGCAATACAGCAGAAAGCAGGCGGCGGCGATATGGGGGCAGAACCGAAACCAAAGCTCCAAGTTAACCCACGACACCCCTTGGTCAAAAACTTAGCAAGTTTGCGAGAAAGCAATGATGGACTAGCTTCTCTTATTAGCCAGCAACTTCTAGATAATGCACGCGTAGTCGCCGGGCAACTAGAAGACCCAAGCCAGATGGTGCAGCGTAACTACAAGATTTTAGAGCAACTCAGCGCAAATAATGTTCCTACTAAGAAGGCTGTAAGGAAAACCTCTACCAAAAAGGTCACTAAAAAATGAGTATTTGGTGAAAAACAGCTTGATTTCACGCCCGAGCACGCTTTGCTTGCCAACCTTTTTATGAAAGCTACTATTAAAACACAAGGTCGCCAATTCACCGTAACTGAGGGCGATGTTCTAAAGGTCAACGTTTTTCCTGAAACGGAAGCGGGCGACTCCATTGACATCAATGAAGTATTAATGGTCGGCGAAGGAACCGAAGTACGCTTCGGGAATCCACTAGTAGCGGGGGCTAGCGTTAAAGTTACTATTCTTGAAAATAAAAAGGATAAAAAAGTAGTAATCTTTAAAAAGAAGCGTCGCCAAGGTTATAAAAGGCGTCGTGGTCATCGCCAACACCTCTCTGTTATTAAAGTAGAATCCATCAAAGCCTAATCACGACTAATTTGGAGAAACTAAACTATGTCACATAAAAAAGGACAAGGAACCTCACGTAACGGGCGCGACAGTAATGCGAAACGCCTCGGCGTTAAAAAGTTCGGTGGCGAGGTAGTCGTCGCAGGTAATATAATCCTACGACAGCGCGGCACGCGCTACCACCCGGGAGCCAATGTCGGCATGGGACGAGACCACACTCTCTTCGCATTAAAAGATGGGAAAGTCGCCTTCGATAAATCACACCGTAAGATTAATGTCTTAGAAGATGCCGTAGCTTAAGGTAGATTGCAAAACTTGATTTCTAATCCCGCTTAAATTAAGCGGGATTTTTTATTCTTCATGGTATCTCAGGCCTTCTAAAAACACATGCTTTACAACATGTTCATAGGGTCTACATCCATTAGATCGGTTACTTCTTTATCCATCTTAAATGCTTCTCGTAGGGCAACGATTTTAGGAATTACTCGGTTGGTATTAGAGGAAAAGTACCACAACTGAAAGCGGTATTCTCCACGTATCTTTTCTATTGGCGCGGGAGCAGGGCCGCGAATCTCTATCTGGTCATTCATCTCTTTTTCCACTACTCTAACCCATTGTTCGATATAGAAATTAACCTTTTCTGGATTGCGCCCGCGAAAGAGATGACGAATGAGACGACGAAAAGGAGGATAGTTAAACTCCCTGCGCTGCTCAAGTTCCTCCAACTGGAAGCCATCAAAGTCGGACTTACGTGCGAACTGTATAGGTGGGGCATGTGGAGTGTGAGTTTGTATGACCACCTCACCCGCGCGATCTCCTCGCCCAGAGCGACCAGAAACCTGTACGATCAACTGAAAGGTGCGCTCTGCAGCGCGGAAGTCTTCCAGATGGAGCGATTTATCAGCGTCGACAAGACCAACGAGAGTAACGTTAGGGAAATCGAGACCTTTAGCGATCATCTGCGTACCGATTAGAATATCAATTTTACCACTGCGAAAATCATTCAGGATTTTTCGGTATAGATTCTTCTTCGACATCGAGTCAGCATCCATACGGACTATTTTGGCTCGTGGCATAATTTTTTGAACGATATCTTCAATCTTCTGAGTGCCTAAGCCGCGCTTACGGATATTAGAAGATTTGCATTTCGGACATCTAAGCGGAGCAGGACGCTCTTGTGCACACAGGTGGCAACGAAGCTTGCCATCAGTGCGATGGAAGGTCATTGGCAGACTACAATGCTCGCAACTTGCGACGTATCCACAATCAGGACATAATATACTAGTTGAAAACCCTCGCCGATTAAGAAAGAGAATGCTTTGTTCCTTCTTTTCAAAGCGGTGGATAAGTTTATTAGCAAGAATTCTAGAAATGGGGGATGGCCCCTTGCTCGAAAGGTCCTCACGACGCATGTCAACTAGGTGTATTTTAGGCAACTGACGGTGGTCAACGCGATTCAAAATACGGTCGACAGCATACTTACCTCTTTCCACATTATAAATAGTCTCTAGTGATGGAGTAGCGGAGCCGAGCACACACAGAGATTTGTTAATCATAGCACGATAAACCGCTACATCCCGCCCATTGTAGCGTGGCGATTCTTCCTGCTTGTAGGAGGGCTCGTGCTCCTCATCTACTATTATAAGTTTAAGATTCTGTACAGGAGCGAAGACAGCAGAGCGCGCGCCGACAACAACGTGCGCTTCTCCACTGGCTAACGCCTTCCAAGCGTCGTAACGCTCGCCCTCTGATAGATGACTGTGCCAGACTACTGTATGTACTCCTCGGGCTTCGAGGCGTGCACGCACACGCCCTACGGTCTGTGGCGCTAACGCCACTTCAGGAACCAAACAAATGACGCCGCCACCAGAAGCCACAATTTTTTCAATAGCATGTAGGTAGACTTCTGTTTTACCCGATCCGGTTACCCCATGGAGTAAGCGCGCGCTGAATGCACCAGTCGATATTGCTTCATTAAGGGCTTTAACCGCGACTTGCTGTTCATCGGTCAACTTAGGGCGTGTTTCGGACACAACTGTATCTTGAGAGCCTAAATTGTCCTCATAAGCAACGCGCTCTTCCTCAGTGTCCGTTTCATGAAGGAATCCTTTAGTAATAAGTCCATCACAAGCCGAAGCACTTAGCTTCATAGCTTTGAGTATATCCACTCGGGGCAGAGGCTTACTCTGCTGACGAATAAACTTAAGTAGACTAGCTTGTTTCGGGGCACGTTTCTCAAGTGTTACTAATTCTATAGCAGTGGGTTCTTTACCTTTTGAAATATAACGTCGCTTCTTCGGCTTCATACCTTTGCGTATAGCTGCTGGAATCATAGTCTCTAAAATTGCTTCAGAGCTAGCCGCGTAATATTGCCGAACCCAATAAAAGAGCTCCATTAAATCCAAGGGTAGAACAGGATAGGGTTGCACCACCTCAAAGAGCATCTTTAGCTTTCCTGGTGGGACGACTTGATCGGTACCTATGCGAGTAACGACTCCTAGCTCACTTCGGCGCCTGAGCGGGATACGCACTAGTGAACCGATTTTAAGTTCTAATTGGCAGATCGCAGGCACAGCATAAGCAAGAGCTTTATCAAAACCAGACAGAGCAATCACTTCAACTACTATGATATCGTGATTAGAGTTTCGCTTCGGCATTAAACTATTCTTTAATACACCTTCTTATACGGCAAGCTCATCTGAATGAGTCTAAGTAATACCTAAATCGTTAAGCAGCTTTAGAAAGCCAGAGTAATCACTTAAATCATTTAAATCCGGGTCATGCTTCATCCAGTCGAAATCTTTGTAACCCAAAGCTAGCGCAGCGCGTAGCGCTTTGACCGAGTCAGCCTTTCTGCCCTTTAAGCAAAGGCTGCAAGCGAGATTGTAATGAGAAGTGGGATCCTCTGGTTGTAGTCGAACAAGTTTTTGATCCATTTTAAGACCTAAATCAATAAGGCCTGACTTGGTGTAAATATGTGCTAAAATCGAAGCCACTCGTACATCTTTAGGTGTACGCCGATGTAAGCTCTCAAAAAAGCTTAACTCAAAGTTACAGTTGTTATGTGAGGGCATGCACTTGAATAAATGAGTCGGGTAAGACAATTGCCAAGACTGAAATCGCTCAAAATAAGCAGCCCACTATTGACAAGCTAACGATCTAAGTGAGCATAGCAGCTCTAAATGAAGAAATCTATGATTTCATTATCTATGGTGGCTGTAGCTCAGTTGGTTAGAGCACTGGTTTGTGGTACCAGGGGTCGCGGGTTCGAGTCCCGTTAGCCACCCCACCCACGTAGCAGCTGCGCACAAGCACGTTAAGAGGATTTTTGTTTTTACTATAAATTCAGCATGATTGGAGTCGTAGAACTCGCAAACAAGGAGGTTGAATTCCGAGCATGTTTCTCTTTCTCTTATACTATGAAAAATAGCACTGAAGCCAAGCCAGTCGTCGGAATCATAATGGGAAGCCGATCGGACTGGGCTACAATGGGTGAAACAGCGAGCCTACTCAAGCAGCTAGATATTCCTTTTGAAACAAAGATCGTCAGCGCGCACCGAACACCAAAACTACTCAACAGCTACGCCGAAGAAGCCGAGGGCCGAGGGCTAAAAGTCATCATAGCAGGCGCCGGCGGCGCTGCCCACCTGCCTGGCATGACAGCCGCCATAACACACCTTCCTGTTCTCGGGGTGCCAGTACAGTCGAAAGCACTTAGTGGACAAGACTCTCTTCTTTCTATCGTTCAAATGCCGGCAGGAATTCCTGTAATGACGCTAGCTATCGGTGTAGCCGGAGCAAAGAATGCTGCGCTATCGGCTGCATCCATTCTTTCTCTCAATGATTCTGAAGTAAGTGAACGGCTTAAAGACTTCCGAGCCCAACAGAGCAAAACCGTCATGGAAACTGAGCTACCTGAAGCATGATAGTTCCAGGCAGCACAATAGGTATTTTAGGGGGCGGACAACTCGGACGTATGCTGATACTAGCTGGACGATCTTTGGGCTACCGATTTCATGTTTTTGAACCACTAGGCCCATGCTCGGCTGGCATGGTAGCTGATCTCGAGATCAATGCTAATTACGACGATGAGGAAGAACTACTTCGTTTTGCTCAAAGTGTGGACGTCATTACTCTAGAATTTGAAAATATTCCAGCGGAAGTAATTAATTTTTTGAGTGCCATCAAACCCGTGCTACCTTGTTTCGAAACGCTACACATATGTCAGCACCGTCAACGTGAAAAAGACTTTCTTAAGAGGAACGAACTGCCATGCGCGCCATTTGAATACGCTGACTCTGCGGTGAGTTTAAAACTTGCACTCCAAGCTATTGGCTTTCCTTGCGTAATTAAAACAGCTGCTTTCGGATACGACGGCAAAGGTCAAATCAAGCTCAAGACAGCTGAAGAGGCCGCCGATTGCGACTATCTTTGGGGATTCCTTGAGAATCCATCTCGTGTAGTAGTCGAGAAATGGATTAACCACATTGGCGAGTTTTCTGTGATCTGTGCGCGCAAGGCCGACGCAAGCAAGGCCACTTTTCCCATGGCGGAAAATATACACGTTAACCACATACTGCACGCTTCGATAGTACCCGCTAGGGTAACCGAGGCCACTAAAGCCTCTGGCACTGAGCTAGCTTGCAAGATCGCAGATCTACTTGATGTGGTAGGTCTGATCGCGGTAGAACTTTTTCTGCTAGAAGATGGAAGTCTGGTCATCAACGAGATGGCACCTCGTCCACACAACTCAGGACACTACTCTATAGATGGGTGTGAAACTAGCCAGTTCGAGCAACATGTCCGCGCGATAACCAATTTACCCTTTGGCTCAACCAAACTTCTACATAATACGGTAATGATCAACCTGCTGGGCGATCTATGGAAAAATGGCGAGCCCGACTGGGAGGGATTACTGTGCGACCCGCGAGTCAAAATTCACCTTTACGGTAAGGGTCAAGCACGCGATGGACGAAAGATGGGGCACTTCACCATGCTAGGTGACGATGTGGATAAAACCCTAGAGTTAGCGCAAGCGTACTTCAATAAATTGTCTACTCAGTAACTCTAGGATCAAGGGCACTGACACGACTACAGAGCGATGAATGAGTAAAATAAATTCTATTAGGAACGGATAGTACAAAAAATTTTATTCGACCTTCACTTCTCAATCTCCGATGTTAAACGAAATTTAACATGAATATCCAGCCCTCTAAGTCAGAATTTGAGCAGCTCTCCCAAGAAGGGAAGACAATCCCTGTCTACCTAGAGCTCACAGCCGACTGCGAGACTCCATTGGGAGCCTACTCCAAAATACGCCTCGAGGGACCTTCCTTTCTCTTTGAGTCAATAGTTGGAGGAGAACGAATCAACCGATTTTCCTTCTTGGGCGCGAAGCCACGAAAAGTTTTCCGCATTTTCGCCGAACAAACAAAGATCCACCACAACTCGGGAGAGATAGAAACTGTGACAACTCCGGAAGATCCGCTGGAATTGATAGAATCCGAGATGGCAAAGTATAAGCCAGTTGATTTACCAAACATGCCCCCCTTCTCTGGTGGAGCCGTGGGCTTCGCTGGACATGAGTTTATACACAGTATCGAACCGTCCGTGCCAAAACCCATAGAAAACCCCTTAGATACCCCTATTCTTTACTATCTAATTACAGACTCGGTCCTAATATTTGACCACGTACGTCAAATACTGCGAATCTGCGTACATACCCACATAACGCAGTGCAATTCTAACGATGCTTACGATAAAGCAGTTGAAGAAATCAAGCGAATCTATGGCCTTTTAGAGCATCAAAGCTTGGTCAATCACCGCTGTATTAGCGAGCCTAGTGAGGTGGTCGTTCCATCCGGTAATTACAGTCAAGAAAGCTTTGAATCCGCGGTCGATGCGGTCAAGGACTACGTACGCTCAGGAGATGTCATACAAACTGTTCTATCACAAAGATTTAACAAAGAATTCAAACCCTCTCCAATGGATCTCTACCGTGCCCTTCGTACGGTTAATCCTTCGCCATATATGTTCATGGTAGAAGACGCTGATTTTTGCGTCGTTGGTGCCTCGCCTGAAGTCCATGTGCGCCTTTGCGCAGATAAGGTAGAAATACGCCCCATCGCTGGCACTCGCAAGCGCGGTAAAAACGAGGCGGAGGATATTGCACTAGAAAACGAACTACTCGCAGATAAGAAAGAAATGGCAGAACACCTAATGCTCGTAGACTTAGCGCGTAATGATATTGGACGTGTATGCCAATATGGCACAGTTAAAGTGCCCGATTACATGAGAATTGAACGTTATTCACACGTTATGCACATTGTTTCTCAAGTCGAAGGCACATTGAGGCCAGATTGTAGCGCTTACGATTTACTGCGCGCAACTTTTCCCGCGGGTACTCTAAGCGGCGCGCCTAAAGTACGCGCATTACAAATTATTTCTCAATTAGAAAGGAGCCAACGAGGCATTTACGGAGGAGCGCTAGGGTATTTCGGCTTCGATGGAAACCATGACTCCTGTATATGCATACGCACTGCTGTAATAAAAGATGGTCAAATTTATATTCAATCAGGGGCAGGAATCGTGGCCGATTCTGTACCAGAGAACGAATTTATGGAGACAGTCAATAAGGCCAAAGGAATGCTTAAAGCTGTCTCTCTTGCAGAAAAAATGTCTGCCAGTTAGGCTTTTTTGTAAGGCTTGCGCGTGTGCTTCGATATTAAAATGGATATCAAATTATTTTAATACTCAAAAAGTAGCAATACTATCCAAAACTTGATCCTTAGAAAGCTATGACACAATCAGTCAAAATCAATCGCAGTCGCGTATATTCTCCAACCTCGCACGTACCAAGGTCAAGGATTGATGAATCCGAAGCTAGTTCTGACTTGCGAGAGCTACCCACTACGGATCACAATGCAATGCGAACTTATATGCAAGATATAGGAAAGACGCCTTTATTGAGCAAACAAGAAGAGATAGAGCTTGCCGCGCGCATACAAAATGGAGATAAAGCTGCTCGCGACCACATGATCTCTGCAAATCTACGGCTTGTAGTAAAAATTGCATATGATTATAACAATTTTGGACTTCCTTTATTAGATCTAATCAGCGAGGGTAATATAGGTCTCATTAAGGCAGTTGAGCGCTTTGACCCATCCAAGGGGGGTAAACTCAGTACTTACGCAGCATGGTGGATTAAGCAGTCCATAAAGCGAGCACTAGCTAACCAGAGTAAAACCATTCGGATGCCTGTCCACCTTGTCGACCGCATTGCCAAAATGCGAAAAGTCACCGCCCAACTTGCAGATGAGCTAGACCGAGAACCATCAGACGAAGAAATTGGTTATGTAATGGATATGCCAGTCAATAAAGTAGCTCACCTAAAATCAGTCAGCATTCGACCAGCATCTCTAGACGCTCCTATTGGTGAAGACGGGGAGACTACTTTTGGCGAGCTCGTGCACAATGAAGATGAATCCACGCCTCGAGACAACTTAGAAGAAAAGTCAATTAATCAAGACATCACATTCGTGATTGGTCAGCTTGAAGATCGTGAAGCTGAAATTATTCAGCTGCGCTTTGGTCTTGATGGGAATCGCCCACTCACCTTGGAGGAGGTTGGGGAACGTTTTAATGTCACTCGCGAACGAGTGCGCCAAATCCAAAATATTGCTATCCACAAAATGCGTCGCTTAATGACAGAAAATGAGCGTCAGCGTACTAAAGAAGACATCCATAAAGAGCGTATCGAGCAGAAAAAAATGGAAGTTATCCAGGAATTCTTTTCTGGGCATGTCGCCTCATAGCTCTCAGCGAAGAAAACTGTGCGATTATGAGAACCTATTTGCTTGTTTAATATTAGGTAGAAAATCTAACTACTTATTAATTAATTTAGTTCTGGAAGACCAACTGGCTTGCTCAATATAAAATTGATTATCAGGTTTTAATCGCTGTTTGGGAACTCCCTGTGAAGCCTTCCTTCTAACTCTGTTACACGAGCTGCGAGAACATCATACTGGTCCTTTGTGACGACGTTAGCACGATGCAACATATGGTTGAAAAGTTTACTTGCTTCAACTTTTGCTTTTTCAGTTTCGCTCTTTCCCTCTTCGATAATTTTGTCGGACATGGCCACTGCCTCGTCTTTGGTTATTTCGCCTTTTTGCACCCATTCATCGAGTGTTTCTAGGATTTTATCTTTCGTCACGACGACCACACCGATTCCAGCCAACATTCCTTTTTTTACTATATCTATCATAATAAATTGAGCTTATACCTGATTAAAGAAAAAACAAGAGTACAAAGTACTCGCTTACTGAAGGGAGTCCGTGAGCGATATTGCACTTTTACGCAGCATCAGCAGAGGACGCAGGAGGATCTGACTTGTTAACGTTATCGCGAATTTCCGATGACTTATACAATTGTAGCTTAGGCTTGGCGCGCCCCTCTACAACGCTGCGATTGATCACTACTTTCTTCACATTCTTAGTCTGTGGCAAGTCATACATAAGATCCAGCATGATACGCTCCATGATTGATCGCAAAGCGCGGGCTCCAGTCTTAAGCTCGATTGCTTTTTCTGCGATTGCGCCCACTGCATCGCGAGTAAAATGCAAGTCAACCCCCTCCATAGAAAAGAGCTTACCGTATTGTTTTACTAGCGAGTTCTTAGTGTTTTGCAAAATATGCTCTAAGTCACTTCGAGTTAGCTCATCGAGGACAGCAACCATAGGCAGACGACCGATAAACTCTGGGATCATACCGAAATGGACCAAATCTTCCGGTTGCACTTCACAAAGCAATTCGCTTAGAGCAACATCTCTTTGATGGTGGTTGCGTTCGACATCGAAGCCCATCGCCTTAGAACCTATCCGGGTTAGGACGATTTTTTCGAGGCCTACGAAAGCCCCACCGCAGATAAATAGTATATTCGAGGTGTCTAGTTGAATATACTCTTGATTTGGATGCTTTCTACCACCCTGCGGCGGCACGTTACATACAGTACCCTCAAGAATCTTCAAAAGGGCTTGCTGTACTCCTTCGCCAGAAACATCGCGAGTAATTGAGACATTGTCAGTCTTGCGCCCAATCTTATCAATCTCATCAACATAGATAATTCCACATTCGGCCTTTTTGACGTCATATTCAGCAGACTGAAGAAGGCGAAGTATTATATTCTCTACATCATCACCTACATAACCAGCTTCGGTTAATGTGGTAGCGTCAGCTATAGCAAACGGAACGTCCAGAAGCTTAGCCATTGTACGCGCAAGCAGTGTTTTCCCACTGCCTGTTGGCCCTAGCAATAGAATGTTGCTCTTCTCAATTTGCACGTCGTCGTACTTACTATCTATATCCAAAAAGTCAGAGGACGAGTTGAATCCAGACTCTGCACGCAGACGTTTGTAGTGGTTATAAACTGCAACTGCTAAAGCTCGCTTTGCATAGCCTTGACTAATAATATGTTCGTCTAGCGCGGCGGTTATCTTAGCGGGTCTGATTAGATTAAAAGTCCCACTGGTCGGAGCTTCCTCGGATTTAGGAGTAGAGTCGACTGCAGAAACATCGGCTAATTCACGTTCGATAATTGTCTTACAGACAGTAACACAGGAGTCACAAATATGTACACTCGCAGGACCTGCGATCATTTTACGAACTTCATTTTGCGCTTTTCCGCAAAACGAGCAGAAAGTCATTCGTGTGGATTTTGCCATAGATTAGGTCATATGCGTGCGATATTTAGTCGATTGGCTTAGCTTCAATCACTTTATCAACAATGCCATAAGCCAATGCATCCTGAGCGGTTAGATAAAAATCGCGATCTGAGTCCGATGCAATTTCTTCGGCAGTTTTATTGGTATGACTAGCAATCAAACCGTTCATACGTTCACGCCAGCGAAGAATCTCGCGTGCAGCGATAGAGATATCCGAAGTCTGCCCAGTAGCACCGCCGGTCGGTTGGTGCATCATAACACGACTGTTAGGGAGTGCGTAGCGCTTCCCCTTTGTACCCGCTGCAAGAAGTAGCGTCGCCATGCTCGCAGCTTGGCCCACACAATAGGTCACAGTATCACACTGAAGAAAATTCATGGTATCATATATGGCCATGCCATCAGTCACGCTACCACCGGGAGAATTAATATAAAGACTGATGTCTTTTTTAGCATCTTCCATCTGTAGAAAAAGCATCTGCGCAATGACGGCATTAGCCACAAAGTCATTAATAGGTGTCCCGATAAAGATGATCCGATCACGCAAGAGACGGCTGTAAATGTCCCAAGCGCGCTCAGTACGTCCTTCTCGCTCATAAACAGTAGGTAGTGGTACGTAGCTCACGATTTGTATATTGGTTGCGTTATAATATTAGATGAAGTGCGAACTTACTCGCATAAGCTTGAATATCAAATGCCTTTTACGCAATCAAAGAAGCTTCTGTATTCTAATCGGCTAGTCAGATTCTTTTACAGGCTCTGCAGGTTCACGTTCTGCCTTTTCGAGTAATAAATCCATGGTTTTACCGAGAATGATTTCGCGTCGCATATTATTGATGCGGTTTTGGTCTTTGCGAAGTTCTTTTACCAATTTCTCAGGGTTTTGACCGGATTGTTGAGCTTCTATCATTATCATGCGACTAAAGTCTTCGTTCTCAACTTGTATTTTCTCTTTTTCGGCAATCTTGGTAAGGATCAGGCGTGATTTAATGCGATCATGCGCCGCCTTACTTGCTCCATTATGCAATGACTCTTTATGCTTCTCTAGGTCATCCTTTGATACGCCTTGTTGCATGTTACGCTGCATAAAATCGCGAAGGACTGAATCAGTCTCACTATCGATACCGCTTTGAGGAACCGGGAAATCTACGCAGTTGAGTAATTCCTCAGTGATCTGCTGACGCTCAGCATTGGCGTTCTGCTGTTTCTTTTGGTTAGTAATATTTTCTGCTAAACGCTCAAGAAGCTCAGCCTTGTCTTTGACTTGCAGGCTTGTGAAAAAGGCTTCGTCCATTTCGGGCATCACTTTTTCTCTGACTTCCTTTGCCTCGAGGCTGTAAACAGCCGTCTTACCGGCCAATAACTCAGGCTTAAAGTCTTCCGGGTACTCCATGGTAACTTCCTTGGTGTCGCCCGCCTTCATCCCTACTAGACCATTGATAATAGCTCGAACACCTGGCGCATCTTCGGAACCAGCTTCTTCCCAAGTTGTTTCCTGTGATCCATACATTGTGGCATCTGGCACGAGATCCGCGACTAATTCCTCTCCAATTTTACCCTCATATCCGCACTGCACATAATCGCCTTTGTCAGCAGCCTTATCGGATACTTTAAATTCGGCTCTTTGACTGAGCAACTGATCTAGAGTCTTGGCAATTTCTTCTTCAGATGCTTTTGAGGAAGATTCTTTAACTTTGAGACCCTCATAAGCGGGTAATTCAAAGTCAGGAATAATATCTATTGTGAAAGTAATGGTAGCCTCCTGTCCAGAAACTATTTCTCCATCATCCATATCAACTATATTAAAAACCTCAAAATCGGCGACAGCCACGCCTTCTTTATGAGCTTGGGACACGACGCGTTGTTTAAGCTCTTTCTTCATGTCTTTAGCGAAGCGACTACGAACCATACTATCGGGTGCTTTTCCCGCCCGAAATCCAGGAATTTTAGCCTGTTGCTTGAATTCTTTTAGTAATTTCGCCTCGTGCATCGAGACTTGCTCGGGAGTAAATGTAACAGTGATTGCTTTGCGAGTGGCGCTGATATCTTTAAGGTCTGTTTTCACAATAGGTTAATATGATAAATTATGGTAGCGCCAGAAAACAGCCGCCTAAGAAAGATCAGCAGAATAAAGGGCATAGTCATTTTATGGTCAATGTCTATTATAAGAAGTGTTAAGTCCCACCTTAAATACCCTATTACAGTTTTGTAGGAGCCAGCATCATGTATACCAGTAGCAGCAGATTAATCCCAGGAACAAACATCAAGAGTGACCAATAGGCGGGCTTACCAATATCTCGTAAACGCTTAAGAAACTGCATAAGGCTAATCAACAGGCAAAGTATCGCCACTACTATACCAACAAACGGGCCAAGCGGACTATAATTTCCATGGTGCCAATGATCAAAATAATTGATCGCAAATCTAGTGATGCTCAAAGCAACTAGTGCTAGCACAATGATGCGAATTGTAAATGCAATGCGGCCAATGCAGCCTTCAGAACTTATAAATATATCTTTCATAGTGAAGTTAAAGTCTTTACCTAGACACATGTTTGTAGAAGAAAATTGAATCGCAACAAAAACCTTTGACGATGTCGTGGGTAGGTTGAAATGGTGTTATAATATAGCGTTCTGTAAACGAGTAAATACTGAGACTTTCCATAATTTTCTAATAAATGCCACTTTTCGTTGATACCGATTAGTTTTTATGAGAGTATTAAATATTATGGATAGAAATACACCGCCACCAATGCAAAAAAACCCTCTCAATGATGTTGATTGGGATGCTGTGCGACGTCTACGCAAACTAATTTACATTGTACCGCTCTTACTGCTTATCGCCAGTGGAGCTTTGAGTAGTTACTATATAGTTCAACCCGAAGAAGAAGCAGTAGTGAAGCGATTTGGTCGAGTCATCGCCCAGAAAGAGCCAGGCCTACACTTTAAATTACCTTATGGTATTGATAGCGCGCAAATGGTGCCTACTGCACGGGTCTTAAAAGAGGAGTTTGGCTTTCGTACTCAGGGAATTCAAGGGCGCACTAGTTATCGCAAAGATAGGGAGCACCGCGATGAATCACTCATGCTAACCGGCGACCTAAAGGTTATTGATGTAGAGTGGGTCGTTCAATACCGTGTTAGTGATCCTGATAAGTTCTTACACAGAGTGCGTAGTCCGGAGAAAACTCTGCGTGATGTTTCCGAGTCTGTCATGCGCCGCATCGTGGGCAACAGTCTAGGTAGCGATGTTTTAACCGAGAAGCGAGTACAGGTTGCAACTTCCTCTCGCCTTGAACTACAAAAAGCCCTAGATAACTTTGATCTAGGCATACAGATCAGCACGATTGAACTCCAAGACGTGACGCCACCTGAACCCGTCAAACCCGCATTTAACGAGGTAAACCAAGCTGAGCAAGAGCGCGAGCGTTTTATAAACGAGGCTGAAAAAAGACGTAATCAAGTAATCCCACGGGCAGAGGGTGAAGCACTACAACTTATTGCGGAAGCCAGAGGCTATGCAGCAAAAAGAATTAACGACGCCAAAGGTGAAGCTGAGCGTTTTACAGCAGTCTACGAAGCATATCAAGACGCCCCAGATGTAACCCGCCAGCGAATGTACCTTGAGATGGTTGACAAAGTTCTACCTGTTGCAGGAAAAATTTTTATTATGGATGAGAACCAGAGCGCTCCTATTCCCCTTCTTAACCTGAGTGATACTCCAACCACATTTCCTCCGACCCGCTAGATATGAATATAAGACAAATATTTTCGCTAGGCCTGCTCATTTTACTAGTAGCGGCTACTATTTGCCTCAAAGGCTCCATCTATATATTAGACGAAGTTGAACAGGCTGTAGTCGTACAACTTGGCGCACCTGTAGGCGAACCAGTAACAAGTCCTGGAATGCACTTTAAACTTCCTTTTATTCAAGAAGTACGTCGGTTCGATAAGCGTGTCATTTCTTGGGATGGTGACCCTAATCAAATCCCAACGCGTGGCGAACAATTTATCTCTGTGGACACCACTGCACGCTGGCGAATTGCTGATCCACTAGTATTCATGCAGCGGGTACAAAACGAACGCGGTGCGACTATGCGCCTTAATGATATTCTTGACTCTGTAGTCCGGGACAAGATCTCAGCTACAGATCTCGTTGAGATTGTTCGCTCCAAAGATTGGAAAATTAGTGAAGAAGATTTAGCTCGCGTCCAAACAAGCGGGGAAGGTGATGAGGAAATACTCCTTCAAGAAGTTAAAACAGGTCGCCAAGAACTAGTCCAATCCATCTTTGACCAAGCGGCTAGTCAAATGCCACAACTTGGCATCGAACTAGTCGATATTAGGATCAAACGTATCGATTATGTAGAGGATGTCGAACAACGAGTCTTTGATCGAATGATAGCCGAAAGACAAAGAATCGCCGAACAATTTCGATCTGAGGGCCAAGGGCGGGCAGCCGAAATCGACGGCGACACTAAGCAGTCATTGGCAGAAATCCAATCTGAGGCAAATCGAAAGGCTGAAATTATTCGAGGGGGAGCAGATGCCGAAGCTTCGCGCATTTACAGCGAAGCCTTCGGTGTAAATCCAGAATTTTACGCATTCCTTCGCACACTAGAGAGCTATCCTAAGACTGTTGGCGAGAGTTCTACTCTAATTTTAGGTACGAATTCGGAATATTTCCGCTACCTTCGCAACGTAAGTGCTCAAAAAGAGCTCTCTGACTAAGTTAACTACTAATTAGGCGAATCCTAATCGCCGAAGCAAATAAAAAATGATTTTTTCTAAACTCATCTCAATAGATGAAGTTAGATATCGATAGTCTTTAAAATATAGAATTGATGCTATTTTAAGCCTAGGCTTCCTCTCACACTACTCATGTCCGCCGATTATAACGAAGATTCAATTAAGTCACTCGACTGGAAACAGCATATCCGTCTACGACCAGGAATGTACATTGGAAAGCTAGGTGACGGATCTTCATCAAATGACGGTATTTATATTCTCTTAAAAGAGGTGATCGACAATTCAATTGATGAGTTTGTCATGGGCAACGGACGCATAATTGAAGTCAATATCGTTGGAACCCACGTCACTGTGCGCGACTACGGTCGTGGTATCCCATTGGGTAAGCTAAAGGACTGTGCATCAAAAATTAATACAGGGGCAAAGTACGACTCGGAGGCATTTAAAAAATCAGTCGGGCTGAACGGAGTTGGTATTAAGGCGGTTAATGCCCTAGCTTCAGAGTTCGAAATTCAAGCCTTTAGAGAAGGGAAAACTCGTAGTGTCGCTTTCTGCCGGGGCGAGGTAACAGCAGAGGACAAAAAAGATCGCGCCGAAAAGAGAGAGAAAGACGGTACAACCCTGTGCTTCGACCCTGACCCTGAGATCTTTGGTGTTGTCCGTTTTCGTGACGACTATGTAAAGGATATGATTTGGAATTATGCCTACTTAAATAGCGGACTGACAATAATTTATAACGAGAAAAAGTTCAAGTCAGACAAAGGGCTACACGATTTGCTTGAGAACAAATTAGATGGCGATCCAATCTACCCAATTATTCATCTCAAAGACAAAGATATTGAGGTCGCTTTTACACATAATGAGTCCTACGGCGAAGATTACTACTCCTTTGTTAATGGCCAGCACACAACCATGGGCGGTACACACTTAGCCGCCTTCCGTGAGGCTCTGACAAAAACTATTAAAGAATTTTACAAAAAAGACTTTGACGCTGTAGACATCCGCACCTCGATCTGTGCTGCGGTCAGTGTAAAGGTTGAAGAACCCGTATTCGAATCTCAGACTAAAACTAAGCTTGGCTCGCAAGAAATGGGACCTGACGGACCAACAGTCCGAACTTTCATGATTAATTTCATGAAGCAGGCACTAGACAACTACCTGCACCGCCATTTAGAGACAGCCGATATCTTGGGTAAAAAAATCCAAGAGTCCGAGCGCAATCGTAAAGAGCTAAAAGGTATTCAAAAGCTCGCACGTGAGCGAGCTCGGAAGGCAAAAGTCCACAATAAGAAGCTCCGAGATTGCCGCATTCACCTCGACACAAAGAAAAATGGGCGGCTCGAATCTACCCTATTTATAACCGAAGGTGACTCTGCTTCTGGCTCTATCACCAAAGCGCGTGACGTTAATAGCCAAGCCGTATTCTCACTCAAAGGTAAGCCACTTAACTCCTTTGGGTTAACTAAAAAAGTCGTTTACGAGAACGAAGAGTTTAATCTTTTACAGGATGCTCTAAATATAGAGAATGGTCTCGACGAACTACGCTATAACAACGTCGTAATAGCGACTGACGCAGATGTAGATGGTATGCATATACGACTTCTTTTAATTACCTTTTTTCTTCAATTTTTTCCCGAGTTAATCAAACAAGGACACTTACATATCCTACAAACACCCCTCTTTCGAGTACGCAATAAGAAGATTACTAAATACTGTTACAGCGAAGAAGAGCGCCATGCCGCGATCGCTGAATGCCAACCAAAGCCAGAAATAACTCGGTTTAAAGGTCTTGGCGAGATCTCCCCCGACGAGTTCCAGCACTTTATAGGAAAAAATATCCGCCTCGACCCTGTCATACTCTCCAGGGGCATGACAATCAAAGATATACTCACTTTTTATATGGGTAAGAATACGCCCGAGCGACAAGAGTTCATTATCGAGAACCTGAAAGTAGAAAAAGACGAAGTCGTGGCAGTGGCTTAAAAAAGCACTACAATCCTACACCTGCGAGACATGCTTGCGCATAAACGCTTTGATCGCTTCTGGAGTAGGTTCAACGCTGTATTTAACGATCTCACGGGACTTGAGAACCTCGAGCGAATGATGAGTAGATTTCTGCCCAATGGCTGAATCAATCGTATCGGGAAATTTTGCCGGATGAGCAGTAGCTAATACGATTTCTTTATCGCTAAATTGGGAATGTTTCGACGGGTTTAAGACAGGCGCGAACCCGCAGGCAGTATGCGGATCAGCGATATATCCATACTTTAAGTAAACTTCTTTAATAATACGAGAAATCTCATCGTCATCTGTGCGCGTACTACTAAAGCCGGAGCGATCAAGATACTCGAAAACATATTTTCCAGTCATCTTAAAAGTCTGAATAATCTCACGCACCTTATCAGCATCACTATCTTCTGCGTAGTAGATGAAACGCTCGAAATTAGAAGCAACTTGAATATCCATTGAAGGAGCAACACTTGGGGCGACCTCTTCGAGTTCATAAATACCAGTCTCAAAGAGGCGGTGCAAAATATCATTTTGGTTGGTCGCCACACGAAATCCCTTAATAGGCACACCCATACGCTGGACTAACCAACCCGCGAGGACATTACCGAAATTACCTGTGGGAACTACGAAAGTAATGTCTTCACGCTCATCTTCTGACAGGCGGAAAAAAGCTGAAATATAATAAACGCACTGAGCAAGGATACGGGCAAGGTTGATCGAATTAACAGCCGAAAGCCCAATCTCACTGGCGAACTTTAGGTCTTCAAAGACAGTCTTCATGGCAGTTTGGGCATCATCAAAGCTACCCTTTATAGATAAAGGGAAAACATTATCTGCTCCAGTACAAGCCATTTGGCGCTCCTGGAGCGGGGAAATCCGACCCTCAGGATAAAGTATGAAAGTAGTGACTCCTTCCTTCCCCAGTAAGCCATGAATAGCGGCAGCACCTGTATCTCCCGAAGTCGCACCGAGCACGGCTATAGGGCTGTTCTTGCGAGTAATCTGAGCCTCATAGAAATTACCGAGCAACTGAAGGGCGAAGTCCTTAAAAGCCAGTGTAGGACCGTGGAAAAGTTCTAGCACAAAAAGATTTTCACTTAGTCTCACGATCGGAGCGATGTCCGAGTGGTCGAACTTAGTGTAACTTCGAGCGACTACATTTTTCAGCTCTATTGGGTCAATGTCGGTGGCGAAAATGCCAAAAAATGCCTCACACAGTGATGCAAATTCGAGTTTAGACCAGTCTATTAAATAAGGTCTTAGATCCGGTAATTCTTTAGGCAAATAAAGCCCTCCATCAGGTGCAAGCCCTTCTGCCACCGCTGTGGAGAAAGAGACAGCTGGCACCTGCCCTCTTGTACTGATGTATTGCATCTATTGTTATCTACTTATTCAACTTGAAAGCAATGTGTATAACACGCGCAGCTTTCTCGGCATCGTCTGGTTCGATCCCAACCGAGATTTTAATCTCAGAAGTACTTACTAACTGAATATTAACACCGTCTTCAGCTAGAGCCTGAAATAGCCTAGCCGCCACACCAGAGTGCGAACGCATACCGACTCCAACAACAGAGACCTTTGCGATATCGCTTGCCTCAAAGAGTTTTCCAGCGGCTTCATCTGGGAATGATTCGGTAACTGCCTTTTGAGCGCGCGATATATCCTCCCGGGCGACGGTGAAAGTAAGATTAGCTTTACCCTCGCGGCCTATGTTTTGTACAATCATATCGACACTGATACCAGCCGCACCTAGCGCCTGGAAGAGCTTGGCGGCTGTACCAGGACGGTCAGGCAGATCACTAACAACAATCTTAGCCTGATTTTTATCGATTGCGACGCCGCTGACAACGACATCTTCCATAGAGGCGGCTTCTTCTTTCACAATTGTTCCTGGGTTATTATTAAAACTAGAGCGAACTTCAAAAATGATATTGTACTTTTGAGCAAACTCAACCGCTCGGTTTTGCATTACTTTGGACCCAGCGCTTGCGAGCTCAAGCATCTCTTCGTAGGAAATCGAGTCGAGCTTTATAGCATCCGCAACAACACGCGGATCCGCAGTATAAACGCCATCAACATCTGTGTAAATTTGGCACAGGTCGGCCTCTACTGCGGCAGCAATAGCGATTGCACTAAGATCCGAACCACCACGGCCTAATGTGGTGATCTGGCCATCGTTCGAGTGCCCCTGAAATCCAGCTAGAATGACGACCTTACCAGCATCGAGCTGTTCTTTAAGATCACCGCCGGATATCTCAGTGATGCGAGCACGGGTATGCGCCGGGTCAGTCATAATACCCGCTTGCATACCAGTACGAGAGACAGCGGGCACTCCGATGGCGTGCAGGGCCATTGCGGTAAGAGCAATAGTTTCCTGCTCGCCGACCGACATAAGCATATCCATCTCGCGCTCATTAGGATTCGGATCAAGCTCCCTCGCCCGTGCAACCAACTCATTAGTCACACCCGAGCGTGCTGATACAACCACAATTAACTGATTCCCAGCTTCGTAGGTTTCTTTAACTCGCTGGGCTACATTTTTTATGCGGTCAATGTCTCCTACAGAAGTGCCACCATACTTTTGAACAATTAGAGACATATTAGAGTGCTGAACGACTAGGTAGCTGAAAAAAATTAGAGTATTTGTGAACTTAAACTAATTAAGCAATACTAGCAGACATAAGTTTCAAGGAAAGATTCTCTTTGATAAAGTCATTGATTGACGACGAAGGGAAAAGAATGTTTAAAAACATTTAATGGCAGCTTCAGACCAATCGGGCCCTCAACCGAAACATCGACGCATTATCCTAAAGATTAGCGGAGAAGTGTTAAGAAACACTCAAGGGGGCGAACCTATCGACCCTCATACCCTCAAGTCAATCTGTGAGGAAGTTAAAAAGGTCTACGATATCGGCGTGCAAATTGGACTTGTAATAGGTGGGGGTAATATTTTTAGAGGACTAAGCGGAGCAGAAATGAAGGGAGTCGACAGAACGACTGGCGACTACATGGGCATGCTAGCTACAGTTATTAATGGACTCGCCTTGATGGATTGCCTCGAAAAGCTAGGCGTCACCGTGCGACTCCAGAGCGCTATTCCAATGGATAAACTAGCCGAGCCCTTTATCCTGCGCAGAGCAACTCGACATTTGGAAAAGGGGCGGGTAGTCATCTTTGCTGGTGGTACCGGAAACCCATATTTCTCGACCGACACTACTGCGGCCTTACGCGCGAACGAAATAGGCGCTGATATGCTGATGAAGGCGACAAAGGTTGATGGCATCTACGACAAAGATCCACAAAAACACGCCGATGCGCTCAAGTACGAGCACATACCTTATATTGATGCCCTGCGTGATCGCTTGAAGGTGATGGATTCCACCGCTTTTTCTCTTTGTATGGAGAACGAACTACCTCTTTTAGTATTTAGTATGCGCGAGCCAAACTCAATCTACAGAGCAGTAATGGGGGAGCAAATTGGCACATTAGTAGACTAGTGTTCGTCGTTTTTTCGCCACTCTATTTTTTAACAAAAATATTCCACCTATCAGTATTTAAATATCATGGAACCTAAAGACATCCTCAAATCAATGCACGCCGAAATGAAACAGGCGGTCGATCACACTCTGCGTGAGTTCAGTAGTTTGCATACGGGCAAGGCTACACCGGCGATGCTCGATGGTGTGCGTGTACAAGCTTATGGTAGCACGGTGACTTTAAAAGAGGTCGCTGCAGTGACTACGCCTGATGCCCGCACAATTATGGTACAGCCGTGGGATAAGTCTGTGATTGTTGAAGTGGAAAAAGGCATCCAAGAGGCAAATTTAGGCCTAAATCCAATAGTAGACGGCGGAATTCTCCGAGTTCCAGTCCCTGAATTAACAGGGCAACGCCGCCTAGAATTAGCTAAGACAGCTGGAAATATGTCCGAAGACGGTCGCGTCCGCATTCGCCAAGGGCGCCGCGATGCACTCGACCTATTAAAATCCGCCAAGGCAAATGGCCTACCCGAAGACGATTTCAAGCGCTACGAGAAAGAAGTACAAAAAGCCCACGATGACTATATCGCCGAAGTCAACGAGCACCTCAATAAAAAGGAAACTGACCTAAAAAAGGTGTAGTCTAATAAATTTGAATTTAGCCGCCAAAAGCGAATAAAGCAACTTACTAAACGCCCCAACCTCTCAATACTTACGACTAACTCCAAGAAAATTGCTTCCTCTATCACAGGCTAAGCGTGTCGTTATTAAAGTAGGAACTGGCGTACTCACATCAGGTGTCGGAGACCTAGATACTACTCGCATTTCAGCGCTCTGCAAACAGATCAAAATGCTCCGAGATAAAGGTATTGATGTAATTCTAGTTAGCTCAGGAGCAATTGGATTGGGCATGGGGAAACTTAAACTAGATAAACGGCCAAGGGACTTAGCGACCCTTCAAGCCTGCGCGGCAGTCGGTCAAAGCATGCTAATGAATCATTGGCAGCGAGGATTCGATCCACACGAGCAAACCATAGCGCAAATTCTACTGACTAGAGATGACCTTCGCTTTAAGCACCGCCACAACGCAGTTCTCAATACAATTGAGAACTTGTTGACCAACGACGCTCTGCCAATAGTTAATGAGAACGACACCGTGAGCGCAGCCGAAATAAAATTTGGCGACAATGATACACTTTCCGCCCTAGTTGCCAGTGTGGTAAATGCGGATATACTCTTCATCTTGTCAAATATCTCTGGCTTGATCGACATGCAAGGCAGTGGGGAAGTAGTTTCCATTGTCGAGACCATAACTCCTGAGATAGAGGCGATGGCCCAAGATACAAAGCAAGCGACTTCTGTAGGTGGCATGATTAGTAAGATCTCTGCCGCTAAAATCGCGCATAAGGTCAACTGCGGTGTAGTCATAGGCAGCGGAAGCGACAGCGAACTCTTTAATAAATTACTCCGTGGTGAAAGCGTTGGTACATATTTCGTACCAAGTAACATTCCGGTGAAATCGCACAAGCGATGGATCGCTATCCAAGACCACACACACGGGACGATCGTAATCAATTCAGAGGCGACCGACTCACTTACAAACCATGGGAAAAGCCTGCTCCTTACAGGAGTCACCGACTGCGATGGTGACTTTGAAAGTGGCGATGTGGTTCAAATTTTTTCACATGAAGGCGTGGCTATCGCTCAGGGTGTTGTTAATTTTGATATAGAATATCTTAAAGGCGCCGGTACAGAAACAACCGGCGGGGTGCTTGTTCACCGCGACCACTTAGTACTCTTATAGGATCTCTACCAACTCACCCGTAAGCCATCGTAGGCTAGGTGAACATTCTCAGGGAGCGCCGATTCGGTACTTTCATGATCCACTTTAAAAGTCATATGTGTTATATACGATAGTGGGGCACCCATTGACTGCGCAGTTTCGGAGGCCTCGCCGATACTCATGTGAGAAGGATGGGGATTCTGGCGTAGGCCATCTAGAATGACGACATCTGAACCTTCTGCGAGAAAGCGTGCTTCTTCACCCACTTCTTTGCAGTCGGTGTAGTAAGTGCATTGCTTTCCTGTATTAGCCTCCGTAAAGACAAGTCCTAACACATCCATATTACCATGGGGTAATAAGACGGACTCAACTGTTCCACCAGGAAGTTCGAGTGTCTGCGGCATTCTTTCTAATCGAAAAGCTGGATAGCCCTGAACTATGGGCTTATCGAGGATGGCATAAGGAAAGATCTGTTCGACTCGGCGTAAGCCTTCCTCGCTGCTGTACACTGGGAGCGCTTCTCCCCCGTTGAGATCGCAAAAGCGGCGCAAATCATCCATACCTAGGATATGATCCGCATGCCCGTGGGTCAGTATAAAAGTATCAACTCGCTCAATACCATTTTGTATACACTGCATGCGAAACTCTGGCGCAGCATCAACTTGAATATGATGGCTGCCCATTTCTACATGAATCGAAGTACGCATGCGCCAGTTTTTAGGATTACTCATATCGGAACCTACACCTTCGGGTTGTGCAATCATAGGGACACCTTGTGAAGTGCCGGTTCCTAAAAATATAATCTCCATAGTATGGGCTATGGCGCGAAGCCATCGCTCTTGCAACCTCTCTTATAAATAATTTTAGTAATTTTTAATTCAGATAACTATAACTAGTTATTTAACTGCCATACCCTTGATTAAAAGCCTCTAGATTTAAGATCAATAACTGTCTTTTTAAGCGCGTAATCCATTGGAGTCCCAGGAGAATAATCCAGATCACGCTGCGCTGGTTCGGGATTAAAGTAGTGGTCCTTTGCCAATTCAACCGCCACAAATCGCGTAATTGGTGGCTCTCCTTTTTTTGAGAATAATTTCCAAATTCCCTCCGCTACTCCTCCTAAAGTATAGGCCAACGGTAGAGCAATTCGTCCTGTAAGAGGTGGGTGTCCGAGGCCTTCTAAAATTTGATTAAGCCAAGGCCATAGCTCAACCGGCTCCCCTTGGGCGATAAAATATGCTTGTCCTGCGCACCGGTGTTTTTCAAGTGCATCAAAGGCATTTAAGTGAGCTATCGCTACATCCTCCACGTAGGCGACATCGACTCGGTTACGCCCATTACCAACAATCTTTAACCGACCTTTTAGGACACTGTCAACCACACGCGGTAAGAGATGGGGGTCTCCCGGACCGAAAATCAAATGTGGGCGCAGAGCTACAACTCTAAAGGAATTGGTATTAGCACTAAGGGCCTCCTGCTCAGCGATAGCCTTTGTCTGCGCATAGTGGCAGAGCCAATTACGACCATAGGGCATATCCTGACCACCACCACGGATTGCTTTACCGCTGAAGACCACACTAGGAGTGCTAGTGTAGACTAAACGCCTAATGCCTTCAGACCGGCATGAATCGACCACATGACGAGTGCCGATAACATTAGCATTGTAATAACTCTCCCAACTGCCCCAAACACCCGCTTTTGCCGCCACATGAAACACTGCATCCACGCCCCGACAGGCCGTGCGCACATTCTCCCCATTAGAGAGATCACCTTGCACTACCTCAACGCCTTTAGCTTCTAGTTGTGGTTGTGGTGAGCGCCCGAATGAGCGCACTGCATAACCCCTCTGTAGTAATAGATTAACAATATATCCACCGACAAATCCACCGCCACCTGTAACTAAGATCCGCATATGAAAAAGCTACTTACGAGCAAATTTTCTGGCAAGCGACAAGCGGTGTATCTTTGCATTATGTCTCGAGTCGACTGGAAAGCTCCTTTCAAAAAAGAAATTCTCAACTTTTTCAGTCAGGGTATGATTCATTGCCAATTTCCTAAGTAGTTTAATAAATTCTAATCGTGCCTTTTTTGTTTTAGGATAGGCACCTTCTTCTGGTTCGATAACTATGGCGGGGATTCCATCCCCCATATCTATCAGAGCCGAGCGAAAAACATTTGCGTGATTATTAAAAATTGCCTCGCAGCAATCCGTGTACAAAGCCCCTTCTGGCAGAATGACACGCTCGACTTTACGGCCGCAAAACCAAAGTCTGCCAGAATCATCAATCCATCCCATATCTCCCATACGGTGCCAATATTCGGAAGTGTCAAAAATCTTAGAACTGGAATCTGCCTGTGGCAGACGATCATAATTTCTGGTCACAGAGGGCCCTCGAACAATAATTTCACCAATCTTTCCAATGGGTAGATCGACCGTGTCTTGGATCGATTCTACTCTACCATCGGAAGGCTCAATAACGCGTACATACACGCCTGGCAGTGGTCTTCCCACGCATATACCTTCGCCTGTTTGAGTGCGTTGAGCCGTCTGTTCCAAGACTTCGGTCGAAGAAATTGATGTAACGGGCAATGCTTCGGTCGCCCCGTATGGCGTGTGAATCTCGCCATTAGGTGTAATCATCCGCATCTGAGCCATCAATGCCGGGGGCACTGGTGCACCCGCCATGAGAATACGACGTACACTGGGTAATGTGATCGATTCCCGTTCGCAATATCGGGCGATCTTCGTCCAAATGGCTGGCGAACCAAAACTATTCGATACCGCATTCTGTTTAATTGCTTGGACAATCTTAATAGGATCGACCGCCACCGGACGACTAGGATCCATCTCCGGAACCACAGTGCACATACCTAGCGCTGGGTTAAATAAAGCGAAGACTGGCAACATAGGCAAATCGACCTCTCCAGCCTCAATCTTATATTCCTGACGAATCGCCTCTACCTGCGCTAAAAAAGTACCGTGTGCGTAGCACACTCCTTTAGCGGGCCCCGTTGAGCCCGAAGTAAATAAGACAGCGGCAAGTTCGTCCGGCGCGGAATCAACCGCTAGGAATGCACCTCGATCATCAAAGTGGGCAATCTTTTTACTAAATTTTGAGCAGATAGGTATCTTAATAGATACAGTACGGAAGCTTGAGCGAAACAAACGGCCAATCCAAATTGCAGTATTAACCCCTACTATAGCATCTGGTTGTGAATGGCGAACACAACGAAGAAACTTTTTCAGACCCATACCTGGATCAATAACGACGGGTACAGCCCCCATCTTAAAAAGTGCAAAGACAATACGAATTAAGTCCATACCAGGCCGCACCATAAGTAATACCCGTGATCCGCGCCCGATTCCATTAGCAGCAAAATAATAGGCTGTGGCTGAAGCCTCACGCTCTAGCTCCGAAAACGATCTTTCTTTATATTGGATCCACCCATCCGCTCGGCGCCCGATTGGCGCTCGCACTGCGACTGCCTCCGCTTGTGTGGCGGCCTGTTCCGCAAGAAAATGAGCTACATTGTAGGACATAGATGGTATTCTATGATCAGTAGCGTATTCGAGCCGAAGGGCTAGCTTTTTTAAGAAGCTATCAGTCTAAAGATCCGTGGAAGGGGAGAGACCCCTTTAAGTTAAATATTCAGGGACAAAGGAAAGCTTAGAGATAAAGCTTCCTGTCTTGACGCCACTGTTGCGACATTGTGCCCTAAATTTATGTCAGAGACAGTCGCAGTTATCGATGTAGGTAGTAACTCAATCAAGTTGCTAGTAGCCTCTTTAGATAAATCGGGCAAGTCCATCAATACTATCTGCAGTAAAACAATCGAAACCAGAATTAGTGAAGGAATTAATCATGATTTACCTACCCTAACTCAGAGAGCTATTACCCTTGGAACCAACACAATCTTAGAATTATACCAATTGTCACTCGAGCACAAACCCAACAAAACTACCATAATCGCAACCAGTGCAGTACGCGATGCAAAAAATAGTGCGACTTTCCTTAGGGCTATAACAGAAGCTACAGGCCTACATATGCGTGTTCTCAGTGGCACAGAAGAGGCTCGCTATATTGGACTGGGTCTAAGTTGTGATCCTGCCATCAGAAAAATACGCCAGTTCATTCAAATCGACATCGGTGGCGGCAGCCTGGAATTAATCCGTTTCGAAGGGGGATCAATTAGAAATGCAATTTCGCTTCCACTAGGTGCTGTACGCCTTACAGAGCGTTTTGTAGCAGACAAAACGGCATCCTTGCCACTTAAATCAGAGAGTGCTTTACGGGAATATGTCAGAACCCAAATAATAGAAAGTGGCTTCGACTTTTCCCCGATAGACCTACCGTTAATCGCGACAGGCGGGGCTTTCAACATAAGTCGCGCGGTACTCGCCGCACAAGAAGGCAATAATCTAGCCAAGTCTTCCCCGCGTATAGAAAGAGCTGCTTTAAATTCTCTTAAGCAAAAGTTAGCGACTTCTACACTAGAGGAACGAATAAAGATAGCTCAGTTGCCTTCCGCACGTGCTGACATTTTACCAGTAGCATTAATTACGATCGACGCGCTACTTGAGTTCGCCGGCCGACATCAAATCACTCATTCCTTTTACAATCTCCGCTATGGCATTGCCGTCGATGTACTATTTTCTTTAGAGTAACTTTTTCGTCTATTAAAATATTATCCACCCTAATATGGCTAAACTCTATTTTTATTATTCTGCTATGAACGCCGGCAAAAGTACAGTGCTTCTGCAATCCAGTCATAACTATAAAGAGCGCGGGATGAATACCCTACTACTTACGCCAGAAGTCGATCAGCGTGCAGGCCATGGAAAAATTGCCTCGCGTATCGGACTAAACGCCCAAGCTTGTGTATTTAGCCCTCAAACTCAACTTTTCGAATTCATAGAGTACAGGCACCAAGAAGAACATCTTGCTTGTGTGCTCATCGACGAAGCACAATTTTTAACACAAACTCAAGTACATCAACTTGCTTCGGTCGCCGACCTGATTAGAATACCGGTATTATGTTATGGTCTGCGTACTGACTTCCAAGGGCAACTCTTCCCTGGAAGCGCTGCACTACTTGGATGGGCGGACGACTTAATTGAACTCAAAACCATTTGTCACTGTGGTCGTAAAGCGACCATGAATCTACGCATCGACTCGAATGGGGCTCCAATTAAAGAAGGGGATCAAGTTGAGATTGGTGGTAACGAAAGCTACGTTGCTATGTGTCGAAGACATTTTATCGAAGCGATGAACTCTGCTTAATGTTATTAAAATCAGCGCTTTGTAATGTTTAGTTTTTAATTCTCACATATAAATACTCTCGAAACATTCCATGAATACATACGAACTTATCGACAGCGGTAATGGGCGTAAATTGGAGCGCTTCGGTTCAATTACGCTCGACCGACCCTGCTCTCAAGCAGTCTGGAGTCCTACTAATCCAACACTGTGGAAGCAAGCGAACGCCTCTTTTACACGTAAAGAAGGTCTCAAATGGAACGGGCGCGAGAAACTACCAGATTCATGGATGGCCGAAATCAACGGGGTGCAAATGAAACTCTCTATCACAGACTTTGGCCACATAGGTGTATTTCCTGAAACACGAGCTATATGGGACTGGATAAGGAGCAGAGTCAGCACAGAATCAAAAGTTCGCCGCGAACCGCTCCAATTCCTCAACCTGTTCGCATATTCTGGAGGTGCCACAATGGCTGCTGCACAGGGCGGCGCGCACTGTTGCCATGTGGACGCCTCCAAAGGTATGGTGCAATGGGCCCGGCAAAACGCAGAGATAAATCAGTTAAAAGAGCACCCAATCCGTTGGATTGTCGATGATGTGAATAAATTCCTCACTCGTGAAATTAAGCGCGGCAGGCAGTACGACGCTATTTTACTCGATCCACCTTCATTCGGTAGAGGTAAGAGCGGCGAATTATACAAGATTGAAAACGCACTTCTGCAGACGCTGCAACTTGTACATAAAGTACTCAGCACGAGCCCTTCCTTCGTCTATCTAACGAGCCATACACCAGGATTTAGTCCCATTGTACTAAAAAATTTAATCGCACAAAAACTAGGCCAAGGACAGTTCCAGTGCGGTGAAATGCTCCTTACCGGTAATGATAGCGGCTTTTCCTTACCAAGCGGCACATGGGCAAGATGGGAAAGCAAGAATTAATCTTGATATCAAGATATAAGGCATTCATTATTACTTATCACTTGGACACGTTTGTCAAATTTGGAGATCAGGTTTTCAAATTGAACACGCTCTTCTTCAGAAAATTCTACAAATAAGTCTTCGAGGTTATCCGCGTGTTGCGACTGGTTGCTCTCGATCAGATCCTGGCCGGCGCTAGTTAATCGTATGAGAACCACTCGGGCGTCTAGCCTGCTGCGTTCCCTTTGCAATAGGCCCTTTTTTTCTAAGCGTTGAACCGCAGTAGTGATTGATCCACTAGTTAATAGTACTCTTTCTCCTATGGCATTAACTGGTAGTGCGCCCATATGAAACAGTACATCTAGCACCGCAAAATCAGACAAGGATGCAAAACCTTGATTACAAACACTCCTTTCATGGTAACGCATCACTGCTCTAGAAGCTTTCCAGAAAATCATGTATAGATGAGAGCCGGAGTGCTTATATATCTTTGGCATGATATTAAAGTAGATCTATTTAACTTTACGTCAAGCTATTCAGCTCTCTTAAGCGGTTACTTCTTAATCTAACATACGAAAAGCTAGAGTATACTGATATCCCTGCCCTGTCGGGGTTGGACCAACCGTATTAGCAAGTTTAAATGCTGAAATGATAGATTGGTCAAAGGCAGCATTACCTGAGCTTTTAGTAAGGCGTGGGTTGCTAAGGCGACCAGAGCTAGAGACATTAAAGACGACCCGCGCATCCAAATTGACCCCTGCAAGCTGCGCAGGCTTAGTCCAAGCTGCATCAATTTTTGCCCGCAAGCGCATAATGTATTGAGATAAAGCCGAATTCTGCTGATCTGTTAATTGTTTCTGACGATTTATAGGGGTATTAGGTTTAATAACCAAATCACGCACTTCTATTTGCTGTACTGCAGTCTCAACGTCGCGTTTTATCTCGCGTGGCTTTGGGTCAGGCTTAGGGTTCTTTTTAAAAAATTCCTTAGCTGATACCAAAGGTTGCGGCTTAAGAACTGGCTCAGAATTATTAGGAATCTTTTTGGCAGACAAGTCAGTTTTTTGCGAAGAGTTATCCGTGTTCGGCAAATCGATGACCTGAAATACATGAACCTTCTCTTTTGGGCAGAAGGCTTGTAGAATAGTATAAAGTAAAAATCCCACCAGTACTACTAAGTGGAGACCTACTGACGTCAAAAAAGGCCGGTCTTTGGGCAATTTCATTTTACCTTGGTGTCTAAACTGATTTTAGAGAGCTTTCGCTGCTTAATCATATCCACCAGAGTTATGACATATTGATAAGGCAACTGAGCATCAGCGCGGACGCTAAGAACCGGTGGCTCAGGATCCATAGACAAAGTGTCTAATAGATCGCTGATTTGCTTGCCGGTGACTTTCTCCTTACCCCAATAGTAATTCCCTGCTTGGTCGATCGAGATAGTCTGAAAATCCTCTCTATCTTCGAGTTGCGGCTTGGAAGTCTCCACTGGTAGATTCAAGTCTACAGTCTGCTCTAGGAGCGGAGTAGTAATCATAAAGATAATCAGAAGAGCAAAGGCGAGATCAATCAGCGGCGTTACGTTGATCTCGGTTAGGGCGGAGAGCCTATCTTTGCGCTGAAATTTACGAGCCATCTTTATGAATATATTTTTGAATGGTTCATTCTCCGCAGGATTGAGCTTCTAGCTCAATTCGATCGGACGCAGTGCTAGCGAAATTCTCCAACTCAACCACAGCGATCTTGGTCTGTTGCAAGAGGTAATTATAACCAAATACAGAGGGAATAGCTACTACGAGCCCAGCGACTGTAGTCAAGAGCGCCCCGGAGACGCCAGGTGCAAGATTTTGCAAACTAGCGGATCCTACACCAGCCATACTACCAAAAGCATCCATCACGCCCCATACCGTGCCAAGTAACCCAAGAAAAGGTGCGCCAGTTACGATCGATCCTAGAACCACCATCTTCGATTCATAGCGGATTATCTGTTCTGCCACACTGCGTTGTAATGCATTTTCCACATGACCCATGCGCAAAGTGGCGCGGTGTGTGTCTGCATAGTCGGCACTCCCATACCGGTGGAAAGCCTCAAGTGCCTCTCGCACTATGTTATAATAAGGGCCACTACCTTTGCCAGGGCGCTCTGCTTCGAGCTTAATTAAATGCGACTCTTTAGTCAGCAAACGCTCGTAGCGTTGATTTTGCGAGCGCAGCTTCGAAAGATCCAAGTATTTGCCAAGCATAACTGTCCATGCCACAATACTACAGAGAACTAGGATGAAAATGACTACCTTACCCGCAAAATTAGACTGGGCGAAATAAGTAAATATATTCGGTCCTGAAGCTGCTTGGATGAATAGAGAATATATAGCAAAAGAAAGGCTCATAATTATTAATTTTATCCCTTAGGTCTTAAGACTCCAGTAAATCATGGACATTCAGCGGGCCGCCAGCACAAAAAATTAATAAACAATATACGAGCATATTATTGACAAGGTATATTTACACTAACAACCATTCAGTAATTGGTTGGTAGAAAATTTTTATAAAAGTATTGTCCAAGAATAAACGCTTATTAAATTTGATAATCTAATTACGCTAAGTCGATATGGATATTACGAGAGTCCTCATCCTGTGCACAGGAAATTCTTGCCGTAGCCAAATTGCAGAAGGAATCCTACGTGCCTGCGCAGGCGACTTATTTGAAGTCTTCAGCGCTGGCTCAAAGCCAAGGGGTGAAGTGCACCCGCTCGCCTTAAAAGTGCTCAAAGAAATTGGCATTGATGCGAGTGACCACACCTCCGACCACTTGGACATGTACCTTGATAAAGGTATCCACACAGTGATCACCGTATGTGGTAACGCGGACCAGGCCTGCCCAAGCTTTCCGGGAATGATCACTCGCTACCATTGGGGATTTGAAGACCCCCCGCACGTAAAGCATGATGGAGAGAGTGAGCTAGAAGCCTTTCGCCGTATACGAGATGAAATTAAACTAGTCTTCGAAGCGTATGCTGCAGGCTACCGAGAAGCAAAATTATTACTTAAAAACTTATGAAAAATGCTCTATTAGCCGAGTTTATTGGTACCTTCTTGCTCTATACAATTATTGGTCTTTGCGTAACTCAGCCAGCCAGTTCAGGCATCGCGGTGCCGTTAGCTGTCGGCATCGGCCTAGCAGCACTTGTTTACTCCTGTGGACACCACTCTAAGGCGCACTTTAATCCAGCAACCACGCTCGCATTTTTTTGTGCAGGCTCACACTCAAAGAGGGCAGCTTTACCTTACTTTGTAGCTATCTTTATTGGAGCAATTGCTGCTGCATTTGCCCTTACCATTATTAACCCACAGGGACTGGAAAATATCACTGCGGCGACATTAGAATATCCGAAGGTAATCACTGCGGAGTTTCTTTTCACTTTCGCGCTGATGTGGGTGATTTTGAATGTCGCAATTTCTAAGAAGACTGAGGGGAATCAGTTCTACGGGCTGGCTATAGGTAGCGTTGTCGCAGCTGGAGCATATGCAGTTGGATCAATCTCACTAGCCGCATTTAATCCTGCGGTAACACTCTGTCTTGCTATAAACGGGTTTCTGCCATGGAGCGCAGTTCCTATTTATATGATTACGCAAGCAGTTGCCGCATGCGCGGCTGGATTACTTTTTAAAAGCCTAGATACAACAAACGAAAAGGAACTTCTAGGTAATCCTTGGAACTAACCCTGAGGTGCGAAGAGTTTTTCCACATATTTCGCGATCAGATCGTATTCCAGATTCACTAAGTCACCCACTTTCTTCGTGTGCAGATTGGTGACCTTCATGGTATGCGGAATTAGCCAAATGGCGAAGCCCGACTCGTCAACCTCAGCTACGGTCAGCGAAATGCCGTCTACTGTGATGCAGCCTTTATGTACGATATAGCGCAAGCTATCAGACGGAACTTTGATCCGAAAAAAGAAGTCCTTCCCGCGCGGCTCGATCGCTTCGGTCAATCCCGTACCGTCAACGTGACCAGACACAAAGTGACCACCCATACGAGTGGAAGGCAAAAGGGCGCGCTCAAGGTTTACCTTAGCGCCCACACCTACCTCACCGATTGAGGTTAGGCGCTTACTCTCTTCCAATAGATCGAATTCAATTCGATCTTCCGAAAATGCTGTAGCAGTTAAGCAGCAGCCATTGACCGCTACGCTGTCGCCCATCTGCAAGTCTTTCGCAACTACATGGGATTCCAGAACGAGTCGCCAAGCACTCGCCTGCTCACTAAAAGAGATTACTTTACCCGTTTCTTCTATAATTCCTGTAAACATATATTTACAACTGGCTCAGAGCGTTTACTTTGACAATGGAAAAGCGTCGCCAAGAGCAGATCAATTAATGAATGTGACAAATGGTGCTCCCGGGCAGATTCGAACTGCCATTTGCGGCTTCGGAGACCGCTGCTCTATCCATTGAACTACAGAAGCTAAAATTATTATATAAATAGCTAAATTAATCTTCGGCAACAAATTCTAAAGAGCCGTCTTTTTTGATACGACGATAATAACAGCCAGGCCGCGCGGTGCCAGTCCGGTCCTTAGTATGACAAGAGCCTTTCCCTGCAGGCGTAACTAAATATAGGATGGAGTTCTGCTCGCAGTTTACTCGAATCTCCTTAATATTTAGATAGTCCCCACTAGTCTTACCCTTGATCCATAACTCGTTACGACTAGTGCTCCAGAAAGTAGCCATGCCGCATTCCCGGGCAGTTTCCAAGGCAAGTTCATTCGCGTATCCAACAATAAGCAACTCGCCGGTCAGAGCATCTTGGGCAACAGCAGGCAGCACATCTGACTCGCAATTTGCCACTTTTCGGAGTTTGGCAAAGTCGAGACTCAGGATAGTACCTTCTTCTAGTTCTTCATGCGTCATACTCTTTTAGTTACCCGGTTGATAAGATCGAGTCGAGTTTTGAATGCAATCGATTAGTCCACCTTACCCAGAAGAAACTATTTTTTCTTTTCTTTATCGTAGTGGTCCGCATGCTCTAGCGACTTTATATTAACAAACTTCTGCCTGTAATGGGCATAATAAAATTAAACTTATGCAAACAGAAATCCTAAATCAAGCGGCTACTCAAGCCCGCGGCCTTGCAATCGATGCAATACACGCCTGTAGTTCCGGACACTTGGGGCTACCTCTTGGCTGTGCTGAAATCGGCGCCGTCCTTTATGGTGCTCGTGGTCTTCGCTACAATCCTGCGGAGCCTAAATGGCTGAACCGTGACCGTTTTGTACTCTCTGGAGGGCATGGATCGATGTTTCTTTACAGCTGGCTTCACCTCTCTGGATACAAACTCTCTATGGACGAGTTGAAGAATTTTCGGCAGCTTGGGTCCGAGACACCTGGACACCCGGAATTTGGTGACACCGAAGGAGTAGAAGCCACCACAGGACCCCTCGGTCAAGGTATCGGGAACGCAGTTGGTTTCGCGCTATCGGCTAAAGCTGCAGCTGCTAAATTTAACACTACTGAGCATACTATTTTCGACCAGCACGTTTTCGCCCTCCACGGCGACGGTTGCCTTCAAGAAGGCGTAGCCAAGGAATGTATCGCATTCGCAGGTCATAACCAATTAGACAATCTCATTTTAATTTACGATTCGAATGACGTTACTCTCGATGCTATGGCAGATCAGACGCAGAGCGAAGACGCCGAAGCTTACTTTACATCCCAAGGCTTCGACGCTGTAGTTATCGACGGACATAATCTATCTGCAATCTCAGGAGCCGTAGCTCAGGCCAAAGGCAATGACAATGGCAGGCCGAAGGTTATCATTGCCAAGACTATTATCGGTAAAGGGATCCCTGAAGTAGAAGGTTCCGCTGCGGGCCACGGCGAAGGCGGCGCTAAGTTTTCCGAGAGTGCTCGCAAAGGACTTGGTCTACCAGAAGAAACCTTTTATGTATCCGAGGCGGTTCGTACGCACTTCACACAAGTCGCTGAGACTAGCGCGATCGAGTGGGCGAATTGGCAGGAAACTTTTAAATTATGGAGCAGCGCAAACCCCAAATTACTTAGGGAGCTTGAAGGCGGCATACCTAGTGACCTAGTAAGTGAGATTCCCGAGTTCGAGGCTGGCACTGTAGCTGCGACTCGCGCCTCTGGAGGAAATATTATGCAATCAATAGCCGGGGTCGTGCCGCAGTTACTCTCTGGCTCAGCCGATCTCTATGGCTCGACCAAAAACTATATCGAGGACGGTGGCGACTTTGGCCCGGATAATTTTGCCGGGCGTAATATCTGGTTCGGTATTCGTGAGCACGGCATGGGCGCGATTTGTAATGGTATCGCTTACGACGGAATCTTCAAAATCAGTTGCGCGACTTTTCTTGTCTTCGCAGATTATATGCGTGGCTCTATACGCCTTGCATCCCTATCCAAGTTACCAGTCACTTACATCTTTACGCATGACTCTGTCGGCGTTGGAGAAGACGGCCCGACCCACCAACCAGTGGAAACTGTTAGCAGCTTGCGTGTGATTCCTAATCTAGATGTAATACGACCAGCTGATGCCGAAGAAACTGCAGGTGCGTTTGCCGCAGCGCTTCAAAGAGAGGACGGCCCGAGTGCACTCGTCCTCACACGACAAAATATCCCCGCACAGGACAATATTCCTATTAGCGTGCGCCGCGATGGTGTTATCAGGGGCGGCTACATCGCCAAAAAGGAAAGCACTAAGCTCGAATTAATTCTTATGGCTACCGGCTCCGAGTTACAACATGCCATGGATGCATCCGAGGAACTCGGCGGTGGAGTACGCGTGGTCTCTTTACCTTGTTTTGAGCGTTTTGATCGACAGAGCGCCGAGTATGTCGAGAGCGTACTTCCATCTGGCTGCGCCAAACGTATTGCAGTAGAAGCAGGAGTATCCAGCACTTGGGGAAAGTACGTCGGACTTAGTGGTAAGACTGTTTGTATCAACCGCTTTGGTATGTCAGCCCCGGGAGATACTACCATGGAACAACTGGGTATGAGTGCTAAGAATATCGTCAAAGTTGCTAAAGAGATCTTCTAGCTCGCTGCAAACAAGCTAACTACCTCAACTGAACCAATAGATCCTTACTTTCGACCTGGTCGCCTACTTGAACTTCCACTTTATCGATGACGCCATCGGCAAGGGCGTAGACCGTAGTCTGCATTTTCATAGCTTCTAAAATAATAAGCTTTTCGCCTTTCTTTACCTTGTGGCCAACCGTTGCTGTGACCGAGCTGACCATAGCGGGAATAGGCGCGCCTACTTGCATATCGTTGGCGGAGTCGGCTTTCGTACGGCGCTTATATTGAGTCTTAATCGATTTATCTAGAATAACGCACTCCCTAGCGCGGCCATTGAGTTCGAAGGTGAGCGTACGCTCACCTTCTATATTGG
>CACKVQ010000005.1 GCA_902603705.1 Puniceicoccaceae bacterium | reverse complement strand
ATTGAGGTCGATCTCGGAGATAAATACGTGGGTGCCGACCTTCGTATCGTAGGCCTTACAGCAGCCAACGTTGTGGATGGGCTGGGCGGGGATGCCAGCGCTCTGAAAAAACTCGGGCGTGAAAGTGTGCGATGCGGTTACATTGGGCGCAAAGCCATGCCGTTTGTCCAGCCAGTAAGCCTGCCCAAATTCGCCGATTATGTAGTTTCCCTTATCTTGTTCGCGTAGCACGAGTTCGCGTACGTCAACAATCTGAGGAGCTAAGACTTGCCCGGCCGACCAGTAGGCTTCTATCAGCTTATCAGCGTCTATGCCGAAGGGTGCTTCTCCGGAAAATTGACTAAAGTCGAAATCTTTAGAAGTAAATAAGCCAGCTTCAATTATCTCGGCGTTAGCTCGCGTTTCTGCTGTAGTTAGAGTATCAAAAAAGGTGAGCCAGTGTTCTGAGGTGACTTGGCAGACGTGCTTGATCACGCGCTGAACACGGTCGATGCGTTCCCTCATTTTGCCTGCAAAGATCTCTTTATTCCCAAGAAAATCAGCGTAGTAGATTTGAAATTGTCCGACCTCGTCGAGGTAGGCTGGAGTGATTCCGCGCCCAGTAGAACCGCGTGCTTCACCTTTCATTTTGTGCACACGGTAGTCTTCCCAAGCTAGATCTAGTAAGCGATGGCAAGGGTCGGAGACAAGGCAGCGCTCGTCGATGGCAAGACGCTTAATCGCTATGTGGCCGTGCAGTTCTGCGTAAGCCGATTCCCATAGGAACTTCCGCGGGTCGGCGACCACACCTGCACCAATCGGCAGGTAAGGTACTTGATCGTCCGCTACGCCACCTGGCAAGAGGTTGAGCTTAAGCCCAGCAACAGTGTGACCGGAATTTGAGCCCCCATTTACTTTCATCACGGCTGCGACGGCATCGCCCCGTCCAGTGGCTTCACGTAGCTCATTAATTATCTCAAGAATAACACGACCTTTACCTTCGTCGCCCGTAGAGATTCCAGTATCGGCAATAAGTTGTGAGGAAAATGGGGTGAGCATTTGTTGGAGATTGATTACTAGATAGTTGGTAATTACAAAACAAGATTTTCTTTATACGCATCACTCACAGCTTGTGATACCTTATCTACCATTTGTATCTGAGGGTTTATAGCTACTTCCCTGTTTCCATATCACTTGTTTTAACAGTGATCACATCGTGCGGAGCAGATTCTTTTTGCCCCGCTGGACTGACCCGGATATAGCGAGCATTTTTGCGGAGCGTTTCTAGATTTGCAGCGCCGAGATAGCCCATCCCAGACTGGATTCCACCTACCAATTCAAGTAGCACGCCAGAGAGGGAACCGGCGGCTTCCTTCAGCGCTTCAATACCTTCGGCTGCAGCTTTACTTTCAATGTCCTTATGTTTGTGCCCATAGCGAGCTGCCGAGCCGTCCTTCATTGCTGAGTTGCTGCCCATGCCTCTGTACTGTTTATAAAGTTTTCCATTTATTTCAATAATTTGACCAGGCGCCTCATTGCAACCTGCTAGAAGACTGCCACACATTACTGCGTCTGCTAGGGTAAGGGCTTTTACCATGTCGCCAGACTTTGTGATCCCACCGTCTGCCAGTATTGTTACACCTCTCTTTCGGGCGGCGATAGATGCACAGTATAGAGCGGTCATTTGTGGAATACCAACCCCAGCTACAATGCGAGTAGTGCAGATGGACCCGGGGCCTTGGCCAACCTTTATGGTATTTGCTCCGGCATCGGCAAGGAATTCCACTCCTTCTGCACTGGTCACATTACCAGCGATCAGGGTAAGGTCAGGATATTCACTGCGAAGTAAGCGGACTGATTCTCCCACGCTTTGAGTGAACCCATGGGCGGTAGACACGGCAATGGCATCCACGCCTTCGTTGACTAGTTTTTCAACATGCCCAAGGATGCGTTCGCGGTCCAGGTCACCGTCTTGATTACGGTGTGCGGCGATTGCCGCTCCACAAATTAGTCGAAAATGGCTATCGCGGGCAGGTTTGACTAATTGGGTCGATTCGGCATCAATGCGTTCAATATCAGAGAGAGTGAAGAGCCCGCGCAGGCAATCGGAATCATCGACCACTAGCAGCTTGTGGATTCCGAGATGATCGGTGAAAAATTTGTCTGCAACTTGTATTGGGTCTTGGGTTATTTCTTTCTCATTTAGTGTGTAGATTTGGTCTCGAGGAGTCATCGCCTCGGAGACTTGCCGCTGAGCGTAACGTGCTTTTACTACGCGGCCTGGCAGTAAGCCTAGAAGCTTATTTTTTTCGTCAACGACAGGAAAAGTGCTAAAGCCGTAGCCACGGTCTACTATACGGTTTATTACTTCTAGGATCTTTTGATTGGGGCCTACTTTGATTGGCTCTTGGATAAAGCCGTGTATGTGGTTCTTAACTCTAGCTACCTCCCGCACTTGCTCCTCATCGCTCATGTTGTAATGAATTAGGCCGAGCCCGCCATTGAGCGCCATCTGAATAGCCATTTTCGATTCAGTCACCGTATCCATATCAGAGGAGATAATTGGGATCTGAAGATCTAGTGCGTTAGAAAGCCGCATCGCTAGATTCGTCTGACGGGGCAATACCTCGGAGTAGAGGGTCGCCAGCGAAATGTCGTCGTAAGTCAAGCCCACGGGAAAGTTGCTTTCGAAAAATTGATTCGCAGGTAGGTAAAAATCTTCGACTCGCGGTGCTTTCATATTCCAACTACAGCAAAAGATTGTATTTTCTCAAGGAGGAAATGATATATGTGATTTACGATGAGTACAAAATTTCTAGTAAAGCCTTACAGGCGTAGCTTTTGTCGACCTCTGATTACTTCTAGGGGCGCCTGGGCACAGCGGGAAGGTTTTCTACTTAGAATGGAATCCGAAGATGGAATTGGCTATGGAGAAGTAGCCCCAATCCCTAGTTTTGGTAGCGAGACTATTGATGCTGCGGAAGACTTTTTACGAACTATTACGATTGAGGGGGAAGAAGTCTCTACCGCTAACTTGCCTGCCTGTGCGTTTGCTCTAAGCGCTGCCAGCCAAAGCATTCACCGAGAAGGGCCGAAGCAAAAGGAGTACGCTATATGCGCTCTTCTGTCTGCGGGGGCAGCAGTTTTGCAGGAGGCAGAGAAGAAAATTGAACAAGGCTACGAAACTCTTAAGTGGAAGATCGGGGTCAAATCTTTGAATATCGAGCTTAAGCAGGCCCGTGATCTTTTTGATCTCCTTCCGAAGGGAGCCTCACTCCGGCTCGATGCAAACGCCGCCCTAGTGCCACCCGCACTGGATTCATGGCTCGAACTGCTCGGAGAGTTTTCCAGCCAAGTTGATTTTTTGGAGCAACCGCTCCCTTGCGGGCAGGAGCCTCTAATGGCAGATGCTATGCAGAATACAGGTATTTCCATCGCCCTCGATGAGTCTCTAAATGGCGCCAATGCTGGTCATTGGTTGGAGCCGGGCGCATGGGCGGGACCTCTAGTGGTTAAAGCCCCGATTATGGGTGATGTAGAATGGCTCAGTAGTCGCCTCAAGCCGCTCGCTAGGCAACTAGTACTTTCCTCTGTCTTCGAGACAGGAGTTGGAATGGAAAGTGTTTTTAGACTAGCTGATACCTTGCCAGAAGTGGATCGTGCTCTTGGCTATGATACTGTTAATGCGTTCAATGACGCTTTGACACAGATCAAAGCAGGGCCTATAATTTGCGCCTCACAGCGCCAGTGTTATGATCCTGAGCAGATATGGAATTCGATTTAGCACAGCTACAGCGCCAATGGATCAGAGGTATTTCTCCTCACGATTTCCTAGCTCGTGTGAAGGAGCGTAGTATACAAATTGAAGTACTTAGTGCTCAGGAGCGGCTTCGTGGTGTATTAATTGCCGAAACAGACCCCATCGCATTTACCGCCTCAATTTTCGCATCGGTTGACCTGAAAGTACCTGTTATCTTGGCCAACCCTAATTGGGGGGGTAAGGAGTGGGAGGAGCTTTCTATTCTTGTCGACCCTGCTCTCTCATTCGGGATAAGTGGTAGACCAAGCCAAGAGAAATGCGACTACCCTTATTTAAAGCCGGGAACAATTCTCATCCCAACCGGAGGCACCACAGGTGGAGTCAGATTAGCCATACACAATTGGGCCAGCTTAAGTGCATCAGTTCCTGGATTACAGGTATTTCTTGGTGGCGGGGCTATTCACTGCGCCTGTCAGCTGCCGCTTTATCATGTCAGCGGATTAATGCAAATACTGCGCTCTTTACAAACAGGTGGGTGCATACATTTCGATGAGAATGTTTATGAAGGTGACTGTCTCTCACTAGTACCTACTCAATTACAACGCGCCATGGAGTGCGCGGAAGGCATCCATAATTTAAAAAGAGCCCGTGCGGTCTTCATCGGTGGGTCATTCATTCCCGAATCATTAGCTAGTCAAGCACAGGCGCTTCGCCTACCTGTTATACCCGTTTATGGTCTAACTGAGACGGCAGCTATGGTAGCAGCGGTGCCTAATGAAGAATTCTTAAAAGATTCTCATACAGGCGCAGTTCCCTTGGGGGAAGCGCACTTTTCTATAGTGGATGGGCGAATACAGATACAAGCTCCTTCGCTCTTTCAAGGCTACCAAGGTTCTGAGCCAATCAATTCTTCCGAGGGTTACCTCACTGGTGATATGGGCGGAACCGATCCGGCTGGTCGTTTACACATTTACGGCCGTGCCGATTGCTTGATTAATACCGGCGGAGAAAAGGTCGATCCACGAGAGGTTGAGGCTGCTCTACTAAAAATAAAGGGAATCGAAGCTGCAACCGTCTACGGGGAGACTGACCTCGATTGGGGAGAGGCCGTGGTAGCGCGAATAATTAGTTCTCAGGAAATTGACTTTGAAAAGGTGCGCGCCGAGCTAAAGATACAGCTTAGTAATTATAAGGTGCCTCGGAGATTTGTCATGGTAGACTGAGATCAGCCTAGACTTTAGATCTAGTAAACCAAAAATCAAATAGTGGCTTATTCTCTGATGAGAAGTATAGCGATTATGCGTCTATTTGCGTAGTAGGTAGGGCTTCTTTTACAGAGAGTCGCTCATATTGGTTATAGAGGAAGAGTATGCAGACTCCGAATAAAACAGCACCTAGTATAAGTGAAATATTTAACAGTCCTGTCGCGCTGAAGGAGAGCTTTAGCATCACAGTTGAAATAATAAACCCAGAGTTTCTGATGACTTTTTCAAAGCTTTGGCGATGCACAAAAGAGAAGAGCAATAGCAAGACATCTGCTAAAATTAGTACTGTAAAAAAATCGTCGAAGAAGATATTGTTTAAATTACCCCCGGGGCCGCTTAAATCATTACCAAACTGAATCATATCTATAACCCATGTGCTAAAGCTGTAGATAGCTAGCAGTAAAAAAACTGGCACAAGAAGAACACTAAGATGCTTCTTGATAGCAATAAACTGGGATAGGGCTGCGTCGGGCTCTTTAATCATTGGGCGCCAAGCCTTATTCATTAGTAAATAAAATACGAAGAGTAATGCGAATAGTAGAAGCGTAGTGATAATATCGTAAGTAAATTGTAGGCTTTCCTTTTTTTGAAACCAACTACTTGTAAGTTCTAAATCAGATATATCTTTAAATATACGCCGAATGACGATCAGGGTAATTATTTCATACTGTTTAGCTATGTACTGAGTGATCGAAGCAGGAAGAAAATAAATTAGAAGATAAACTTCATAAACCAGGATAAAGGAAAAGGGTGTATAAATTGCTACAATCGGATCTGAAAGCAAATCAATCCTATTGTCTCCGAATACTCCTAAATAGTAGAGTCCAATCAAAGCGAGGTGCACGAAGAAGCTGGTTAGCGCGATAAAAAATACCCATTGCTCAGAGCGTTTACGCGCCGATTCTGAAAGAGTCTTTTCTTGGGACCAATCAGATAAGCGCGAAAGAGCACATGATAGTCGTGTTAACATAGTCTAAAGGGGAGAGATTTTGGCTAATTTATTCACTCAATGGGGATGGAAATACCAAAACGATCCTTGATATAATTCGTACAGACACTCTCACTGAAAGAGGGGTAAAAATTTGCGCTATTTGTTAATTTTATAACAACTAATAACCATAGACGTCTATTGTCACCGACAGTAAGCCCACGAGGAAAAACATGCTTAATTAAGTCTGGGGTAAAAACTAGCATTGAAGCCTGGATTATATTTTAATATATAGAAAATAGTTCATTTGGGAAGGAAAAGTTTCGAAATATTTCTCAATAATACACAAATATGAATGTCTCTTAAAGAATCACCCCATACATCCTTATTTGCAAAAATATTTCATTCTGCTGCCCTGCCATAGAATATATTAGCGACATATTAGGGGAGTAGAAATAAAGTATAAAAAAGTTTGGCATTACTAAAGAAGTCACGTAAAAATTATAGTACACATATAAGAAACTACTTATGGAAATTATTAGCTCAATTATTCAAATAATTTTAGCATTAGGTATTCTGAATGTATGGTTTATGCGAGCGGGTAGACCGAGTAAATATCGAGGTAGGGCGGCGGCTAATCTCAAAGATGAATTCACTTCTTACGGACTCTCTAGCGCCGTATTTTATGTAGTTGGGACCCTAAAGTCTGCGCTCGCTGTGATGTTATTGGTGGGATTATTTATACCAGCACTAGTGCGTCCAAGCGCCGTGATCTTGGCCCTTATCATGATTGGTGCGGTAGGTATGCATGCAAAAGTGAAAGACCCCGCGATACGCTACCTGCCAGCCAGTCTCATGCTGCTGATGTCCCTTTTGCTGTTGCTCTGAGCTCGCGTGCTCCGCAGTTAACGCCCCTGAGGTAAGAAGCTAGGACAGCTCGGGCAGTTTACAGTAATTGCGCGGCCATCCATGCGCACAGTAGCATGTAGCCCGCTGCGGGTGAGCTCTGGAGCAAAGAATCGTGAATGGTGATGCGCACGTATAAACCGCTAGCCATTTGGAGGGCTAGTCCAGCCGCGGCGATACCACCAATAAAAGGAAACCAGAGACCTAAAACTAAGCCTATAGCAGCGCATATTTGAAGGATTCCTGTGACTGTGCGGTACTTAGGGATACCATAGCGCTGAAATTCACGCTTCATATGCTGCGTCATTAGGCAGCAAGAACCGTAAGCCAAAAAAGAAATGGAACAGAAAATTTGTGTAAAGAAAAGAAGACTCATTTTAGAATAAAACATCATTAGGTTTACAAATATAGAAATAGGCAAGTGTTGAGCATGTCCAACTTATGGCGCAAGCAAAGGCTGCTGTATGGAAGACCAGCAACAACGCGTACGCTTGTATTCTTGCTTACTACACTTATTCTAGATTATATATGAATAAGAACGACATCGTAGACATTCTCGAAGACATCGCTGTACTTCTCGAGTTAAAGGGAGAAAATCCCTTTAAAATACGCGCTTATTCGGGTGGTGCGCGCGCGCTAGAGGCGATGGAGGAAAATCTCGGCGAAGTGATAGCAGAGGATAGGCTAGGATCTTTAAAAGGAATAGGTTCTGCCCTAGTCGATAAGATCCAGACGCTATACGCAACTGGGGAACTGGCTTACTATACAAAACTGCGTGACTCCATAGCTCCTGGCCTTATAGAGATGTTAGAGATCCCAGGTTTAGGTGGTAAGAAGGTGAAAAAACTCCATGATGCCTTGGGCGTTGAAAGTGTTGATGCTCTTCAGAAGGTATGTGAGTTAGGCAAAGTAGCGGCCTTGAAAGGATTTGGCGCGAAGTCGCAGGAAAAGATCTTAATCGGGATCGCTAATCGAGCTAACTATGCAAAGCGACATCTCTGGTGGAAAGCGCATGACATAGCTAGACCAATTTTGGAAGGTTTACGCGCTTTACCTGAAGTCGATCGGGCCGAAATAGCAGGTAGTCTGCGGCGGCTAAAAGAGACGGTTGGGGATCTGGATTTTATAGTAGCTTCTGCTGAGCCAGAAAAAATAATGGAATGGTTTACCGAACAGGACACTATTCAAGAGGTCACAGCGCGAGGGGCGACCAAGTCTAGCATTCGTTTTGAGTCGGGTCTGCAGGCTGACTTGCGAGTAGTCCCTAGCGAACAGTTTGCCTTTGCGCTGCATCATTTTACTGGATCGAAGGAACACAACGTGGCCATGCGTCAACGCGCGCTTGCACAAGGATTCAGTCTGAGCGAATGGGGACTAAAGGAAGTCAGCACTCAGGAATTAGTAGTAGGCGCGAGCTCGGAAGAGGAACTTTTTTCACTTTTAGGCCTGCCTGAGATCCCACCTGAGTTACGCGAGGGTATGGGAGAGCTCGAATTAAATGCGATGCCGGAATTGATCTCTTCAGATCAAATACGAGGGGTTTTTCACAATCACACGACAGCTTCTGATGGGCATGCGAGTATTGAGGAGATGGCACAGGCTGCAGCCGATCTGAACTTTGATTATTTGGGCCTAGCTGATCACTCAAAAGCAAGTTTCCAAGCTAATGGTTTAGACGAAGCTCGCGTATTCAGGCAGATAGACGAAATATTTAGATTCAATGAATCGGACCAATCGTCGATTCATGTATTTTCTGGTATTGAGTGTGACATCTTGTCAGATGGTTCACTCGATTTAGAAGACAGTACGCTCGAGGCTTTAGATTATGCTGTGATGTCGGTGCATTCTAGCTTTAGCCAATCGCAAGAGGAAATGACTAAGCGTGTCATTCGCGCGATCGAGCACCCTGCTACGACTATGCTTGGTCATCCTACTGGGCGGATTTTACTTCGCCGAGAGCCCTACCAAATTGATTTAGAGAAGGTGATAGATGCGGCTATTGCTAATCGAGTTATTATTGAGATTAACGCTAACCCTAGCCGCCTAGATATGGACTGGCGACTCTGGCGACGGGCAGCGGAGAAGGGCTTGATGTGTGCGATCAACCCCGATGCGCATAACACGGAAGGATTAAGTTATTTCGAAGCTGGCGTAAATATTGCGCGTAAGGGTGGTGTTCCAAAGGAGCAGATCCTAAATTGTCGCGATTGCGCTGCGGTGGCTAAGTGGTTTAAAGATCGTAGCTAAACTCGTGGAATCTCCACACTGTCTACTATTAGCGAATTAGATTCGGCGTCAAAAAGGCCGCGATAGACGATTCCATAAGCGATCATAAATCGTGGAATGGTCCAAAAATATGCGACTCCAAGGGTAAAGGCTCCTAAGAAGAGCCAAATCGCGTACATAAGATTCAGCTTAAACAGGAGCCAAAAGTTGCGCCACTGGCGCATTGTTTGAATCGAGTATTTGTAGGCGCTTAAGACGCTGAGTCCCTTATCTAGAATTAGTAACCAAGTAAAATTGATTAAGTATCCTGCATAAACCGCGATTATGACTGCCAAAACTACAATAAATCCTGTTAATGCAGAGCTGCTCAATTCGATAGAAATTATGGCGACCACCAGAGCCACGAGAACTCCAAACACTGCGTAAGAAATAATACAAACTATAAAGGCGGAGTAGAGAGACCACACTTTACTGTAATGTCCGAAGATAGATTTCACCCGAACCTCTCCATCCCTGGCGCGGACTACGCCTAAGTAGAGTAGCCCAATCCCAATGGGGTGTAATAGGAGTGGCCTGATGACTAAATCGATAAATAATGTGCCTACTGCGGATGCCCCAGTCTCACCTCCAACTACATTAATGATTATTGAGGGTATTGAGAGCAAGAGAATGACCGCGGTATAAGCGAGTAAAGCCAAGTTTAATGTTTTTAGGTGACCTTTTCGTTTTGCGGTCGCCTCATTAAGAGTGTCGGATAAAGAGTATTTCATATAGTTATGCGCGGGGATATTCTAAATTTAGCTCCAGTCTATGATAAAAACAATTCCTATATTCTTTAGTCTTTTGGTGATAGTTTGTACGGTGAGCGCTAGTGAACCGCCGCTCGGGATGTGGGCTTGGAAGCAGACACACTTTGACACTGCAAAGGCGCGTAGTGAGATGCTTGATTTCTGCGAGCAGGAAGGAATCTCTCACATCGATCAGCACGTAGTTATTAATAACAATATAATTACAAATGTAGATGCCCTAAAATGTTTGATCGCGCAAGCTGCGCAGCGCGGTATCACCGTCAACGCACTACGGGGCGATAAAGCGATGTTTTTAACGGATAACCATGAGAGCACGTTAAATGCGATTGAGACTTTAGTGGCTTTTAACCGAACGCTCCCAGAGGAAGCTAAATTGCTAGGAATCAAGTTCGATGTAGAACCGTATTTAAGTGCGCAGTGGAAGGCAGGCGTTGAACAGCGCGATCGCGTGATACTGGAATACCTGAATTGTCTGACGCGGGCACGGGCGTATCTAAATACCCACGCACCTGAGCTTGAGCTCGCTGTAGATGTGCCCTTTTGGTGGGATAATGAGGAGTATGTGGTACAATTTGAGGGAAGCACCGAACGTTTTGTGCATCATATACAAAACCGCGTGGATTGGATAGGTATCATGTCCTATCGGCGTGAGGCAAATAAGATTATTCGTCTAGTTGAGGATGAATTTTTATATGCCTCAAAGCATGGACAGGCTCGTTCAGTTGCTCCCAGTATGGAGACCACTAATATTAAAGGTAAAGAAGCGCACATTAGTTTCGGCGGGGTGCCAACAGAGCAATTTCGAGTGGCACTGGCTAGCCTCCGTTCTACCTATGCTGATAATTCGATAATTCGTTGTGTTATGCTGCACCATTACGACAGTCTACGTACCTATTTAAATCGTGATTGAACTCCGTGAATGTCCTTGGTTTATAATCATTAGAAGCTTTAAAGATAGCTACAGAATTAGCATCTCTTTAGAGCAGGTTAAATACCATCTAGTGTAGTCTCAAAAAAATCGGCTGCGCAGGCAGCGTACTAGAATTACCTTACAAGGTCTCAAGAAATGCTATTAAAGCATTCTTATCTGCTTGGCTTAAATTTAGGCCGCCAGGGTGCTTGGCTAGATTGGGGTCAAGTGTGTCGCTACGTTCAAACGAACCATTGTAGTGGTCGATAACTTCTTCTAAGGATTGGAAGCGACCGTCGTGCATATAAGGAGCTGTCTCGGAAATGTTACGTAAGCTGGGAGTGCTAAACTTACGCCGGTCGCTATCGCGGTTAGTAGTTAGGTATAGCCCGAGGTCTTCTCCAGCTAGGCCATTGTTGTGGAAGAGGTGATCGGTAAACATGGCACCACCATGGCAATGAAAGCAGTCGGCGCCTGTTTTCCCAAGGCGCGGTTCGGACTCAGTAAAGAAGAGTTCTAAGCCGCGCTTCTGCTCTAGGCTGAATTTCGCTAGGCCGGCTTTTACTAGATCAATTTTAGAATCGAAGCTAAGTCGAGTGAGCAGAAAATTTTCGATTGCAAGACCGATGTTCGCAGGAGTGATTTCGCCAGTCCCAAAAGCCTCCTTAAATCTGCTTACGTATTCAGGCTCGGCTAGAAGCTTTTCCACAACGGCCTCATGTGTAGAACCCATTTCCAAGTGGTCTTCGATTGGGATCAGCGCATGTTCGCGAAGCGAGGATGCGCTACCGTCCCAAGTGTAGCTTTTTTTCCACGCTAGATTAAAAAGCGGCATTGCATGCCGGTTCCCAGATTCTCCGTCGACCCCTGGACTAAATCGGCGAGGGTCCGATAGATTTTCATCTTGGTGACAAGATGCGCAGGCTAGGGAATTATTGCGTGAGAGAAGGGGGTCGTGGAAGAGTTTCTCACCTAGGACCACACGTTCCTTAATGATAGGATTGTCGAGTGGAAGCTCGGGAATGGGTATATGTTTGGGGAAACTAATAGGATAGGCAGTAGGCTTCGCAGGTAGATCTATAGGCATCAGTTTTGCGCCAGAAGGTGCTCCTAGTTTTTCATTCACTTCCAGCACACGGAAGGCGCTGCTTAGGTTCTGCTTTATGCGCATGGAAACAGGGTCTCCCTTGGCTGAATGAGTAGTCGATCCATCCTTCTCAAAAGAAAGGCCATCTAGAATGTGGTCGAGATCTAGGCCTATGGTAATTTGACTGTCTTCGTTTAAATCGTACTGAATTGGTAGCCCTACTCGCGTATACATTGCATCGGTAGCGTAATGGTAGGCGTAGCCTTCGACTGCGCTTTGCTCTTTTCCGCGCCAGTGTCCTTCGAGTGCCATAAAGATGTAGCCCCCTTCCCAGTTCCAGTGTAAGTTATTTAGATTAGGATTAAGTGGATGATCCGCTGGAAATTGAGCGGGGTCCGTGTGGTTCAGACTTGAGTGAACGCCGACGTAAAATTCTAGCTTTTGGTATTTATTACTAGGAATGCTGTCTAATCTATACCGAGTGCGTGAGTGGATGCTGTCAATACATGCAATGGTATCCTCAAGATCAATCCATTCGCCGTCGAAGCTTTGTAATGAAAAGCCCGACACTAGGTAACTAAGACGCGTTGAGGAGTACTCTTCAGCCGACGAATTTTGATAGCGCAGCGAATTGTGGCGTATTAATTTATCTCCTATTAAATGTTTGAATGAAACCTCTAAGGCACTCGCTTGAAGCGAACATTTCAGTGCTACAACAGTTGCTAAAGCTAACTCTCGGAACCACATAGACTATGGAGTAGGTTGATCACTGTAGCCACCCCCGATCGCTAAGTCTACCGCTAGGCAAGCATCGTAAGCAGCACGTACATTACCACTCATCCCATCGAGCTGAGCAGTGCTGATTTCGTAAGGCTGGTTAGGAGCGTAGCCGAGTCGATTTTGTTCGTTCCAGTCGCTACCTATATTGTAAAATTCAAAATAAGGAGTGTCAGTGGCCACATCTGGATCCCCGAAAATAATTAATTTATAATCAGGATAGTCATCCGTTATAATAGCGCGTGCGTGAGTTGATCCATATGCGCCTCCAACTTCTGCGATCATGACGCGGTCTTCTGTGTCAGTACCGCTCAAAATAGGCAAGATGCTGGTCGATTGGACATTCATTGCGGCAAGGCCTGTGACGGAGGATTCGTCAATGCCAGCCATTTCTAAAATAGTAGAAAATAAATCAATGCAGTGAACTAGTTTGTTAGTGGTACTTCCAGCGGCAACGGTTACGGCGGGACCGGCTACGACCATTGGAACATTAGTGCCACCATTATAAATAGAGCCTTTTGCGCGGCCTACGCCGAAAGGTGCTTGTACGGCTTGTCCAGGAGTCCCGTTATCTCCAATTATAATTATGTGGGTTTGTGCAGGATCGACTACTTCCATAAGGCGCCCTATCTCTGTGTCGAGCGCTTCGCACATCTTTCGGTAATTGTATGCATTAGCACTTTCTCCGCTTAGTTGGGCGGAATAGCCGCCAATTGGAGCGAGTTCAAGTGGGGGCTCCTCAAATGGTGAGTGAACAGCATTGAAAGCTACCCATGTGAACCAAGGTGTACCGGTAGAAGTGTTATCCAGTATGAAATTGGTGGCTTCATTAACTTGGTCGGTCGTAGTATAAGTCGTGCTGTTATTGGAAATACCATTAGAATTTTTGTTCCAATTATAATAGCTGGTCACGCCGCCCCCATTGATTCCATAAAATTCGGGCCATCCTCCACGGTTCGTATAGCCGCTATTATTGCCGCCAAGGTGCCACTTTCCAACTGAGAGCATTTGATGTGGGGCACCTTGCAAAGTGAATATTTCAGGAAGGGTTATTTCGTTGATGCCGCTACCGCCTGAGAACTGGGCCGCTTCCGTGGGGTACGAGACTTTGTGCTGGAACGGTTGCCGACCAGTCAGTATCGTCGCCCTTGTGGGGGAGCAAACGGGCTGTGCATAGGCCCGAGTAAAGCGTATTCCTGATGCCGCGAGGCTGGAAAAGTTTGGCATATTAGGGAGCCTGGCGCTGACTTCGCTATTGTCTAGCGGGCTACTGTCTGTCCCCCAGTCGTCGACGATCATTAGTAAAATGTTAGGGTGGATTGTATAGGTTCCTGTTCGGACAGGACCATTTCCTGTCGGATATGTGGCCACGATGTTATAGTCGCCCGGAGAGCGTCCGCATAACTGAACTTCAAAGCTTAGTGTTGGACGAGAAAGGCGCGTGACGTTAGCCGAAGCGATGTCGATGCTCTCGCCGTTAAACGTTAGAGCAGAAGGAAGGATGCTTAGATTTCTGGGTCCGCCATTATTCATAGTGACGGTTATAGTTACGGACTCACCGATTTCGGAAGATGGTTGTTCGTAGACGAAACCTTCATCGTCAAAGTCGTCTAAATCTGTACGATTTATTTTGTAAAATGCCGAACTTGGTAAGTTGCTTGCATAATCTTGCACACTTGCTAAATGGTCGGCCTCTGCTAAGATCTCAGAACCCGTGGAAGTAAAGTTGTTAGCTAAATCACTTGTTTCGCTGATTTGGTAAGTGCCACCCTCGACTGCACTCCAGGCAATGGTTACCTGATCGGTAGCAGGAGTGTTTACGGATATGTCGGTCGCGACTTCCTCCTTCTCGGGACCGCCTTCGAAAAGAATTTTAAGCTCGGATGCGGTATCATCTGCTCCTGGAATATCACTAAAATTGACGTTACTTGGCTCACCAAAATATGTACGTACGATATTGTAAGGGAAGGTGGGCGTGCCGTCGGCTTCAATGCATGTAAAGTAAGCCCAGATGCCGTTCGGGAACTCGGGTGTAACACACCAGCGCACATTATATTCGTTAAGATCAAATTCTAGGCCGAGCGTCATGCCAAGGTCACCCTTATAATCGTTGTCCTCCATATAGCGGCCGAGAGGGAAGTTTGCGCTAATGGCAGGCCCTGGTAAAAAGCTGCGCCCGGTGATTTCGTAAATCCGAGTTGCCCAAGCTGGCCAGCTCGCCCTGGTGTTGTCGCTGCGAAGCTGGAACCCGCTAATCATACGCCGGACACCGCTATCCGCATCGAGCGGGTCGTCGTAGCCATATGGGCCGTAAACTGGCAAGCCGTCGTCAACCCAGGCAATAATAGGGGAATGTTCCCCGTTAAAATTTTCAGTGTAGACATTGGTGACGGGATCGTAATCGACACTGTCGCCGAGTTGATACCTCAATGCTGGTGGATTAGCATGGTAATGATAATTTGCTCCTGCTTGGTGAGCATTACCCGCGTCAAAAGTAATACTTTCATTTACGTATGCGTCACGATTCCATCTCTGCTCTCCCCCGGCATTAGCCCGTACGTCCCCCGCGCTAGCGGTACTGTACGAAAATGCATCTCTGGAATCGAACATACGGACTCCGTTAACCATCAAGCCTATTGCCCCGCCGCCGGTTTCAGTCTTATTGATCACTGTGATCGGATTCGTAGGGTTGCGAGAAAAACGGTGAACCGCGGCTTGATTGTCGGGATAGTTAGGAAAAAGATTAGTGCGAAATTCGTTTGTATACCACGGCCCCATGATATAACCAGCGAGGTTGGTTGTGCGGATATAGACCCACTCGTCTGTATAAGAAATCTCGTGAATACCTGCATAGGTAGGTTCGGTTTGAGATCCTTGACCTCGACTCCAAGTTGTGACGGCATTAAGATCATCCGTTTGGTAGATACGTGCATAGCTACCTGAGCGTTCCGTATACCACGAGCTCAGTAATGGATCTGCGAACCCGCTGCTAATGCACACGCAAAAAAGTAGTATGGATCTGAATAGGGTCACGATGTAGGTTACATCTACTATCGGAGCACTCTAAATCTTAATCAACCAGAAAAGGTTTCTCTTGTACTAGATTCGATTAGGATTTCATCTACTAGCAAAAGTATATTATTTAGGCTTTAGCTCTTTCACCCTAATAATTGTGGTAATTTATTATTCATATTCTTACTAACTTCGTAGTATTAATTCAAGCCACTTAAAATTTACTAAAGTGTATTATACTCCATCTCGATTAATTTGCATTTTTACAACGGCGTTGCTACTGAGTGCATTTTCCTTATGCGGCGATACTGGATTGGTAGTAGTTTATCCTGAGGAGTATTCAGGTGCTTTGAGAAATCCGCTCAAAGGCTTTCGGCCAGATACGGGCAGAAACATTTCTAGAAGCCGTTTTGTGACCTTAGCTCGTCATTATATTAAGTGGAATGATTTAGAAAAAAGGAATACCGATGACTTGGTGGGTAATATCCGAGCTTACAGTGAGAGGAAATGGGCGAAGTTTCGCGGCACAGGAGTGAAAGTCATTCCTCGGGTCTATTTAGATTGGGATAGAGAAAGCGGTAATGAGTACTGGCCTAGCGATCTAAAATCTGGCGACTACAGTAGTCCTGAATTTAAGCGGCGTGTTCTTCGCCTTGTTAAGGCGATGGGGGAATGCTGGGATCGCGATCCAAGGGTGGCTTGGATTCAGATGGGAATCATCGGTTTCTGGGGTGAGCATCACAACCCTCATCCAAACTTAGAAATGCAAGAACTCTTGGGAACAGCTTTTGAAAAAGCCTTCCAAAATAAGCGGGTATTAGTCCGTCATCCTGGTGAATTTGTAGATTTTGAGTTTGGTGTTTACTGGGACTCGTGGGCGCACAATCAGCAGACTTTTCAGCAAATGCATGGCGCTGGAATTGATCGGCTAAACACAACTAAAGGTCGCTGGATGACTCATCCTATTGAAGGCGAAGCAGCTTATAATTGGGGGTCCTACAAGATCCAGCCTGGGGACAGTCCGAATGATACATTGTCTGATCCGGAGCATCGCGACTTCCTTGTTGATACCATCCGTAACTTACACTGCAGCGCGTTAGGGTGGATTGCAAATTACGACCAATCTAATCCAGTCGCCCAAGTCGGAGCCGAGGAAGTGCAGAAGGCGTTCGGTTATCGTTTTATTTTAGAGAAGTTCTCTTTTAGTCCAGTTGTTCGTAAGCATGGAAGACTGGTCGTAGAATTTAGCATCAAAAATGCGGGCTCTGCACCTTTTTATGAAGACTGGCCTGTGTATTTGAACTTGCTAGATCCCATAAGTCATCGCGTTATGTGGAGCCAAGAAATAGAAAACGCGGATATTAGGAAGTGGTTGCCAGGCGACGACTGGGATGAGCAAGCAGATCGATACCGCAACCTAGCTAAAACATATCAGATTCAGTCCAAAATGTCACTGCCTGGAAATTTTGATTTGCTAACGGGTGAATATATTTTGGCGTTGTCAATTCCTGATCCTAATTCTGAGGAGCTTGGCATCCGGCTTGCGATCCGAAATCACTTTGAAGGAGGCTATCATCCGCTGGGTATCGTCGCCTATGGGGTGAAGCCAACCGGTTCATCGACGGTTCATCATGAATCATTTATTGATCCGATGATAGAGTAAATCATCGGCGAATCTATTACCACCAAGTTAATGGCTGCTTATATGAGAATTGTATTAGAATTATATCGCCCCTCTTGCTGCTGGGTACTTTTACGATCGTCCATTTATGGAGCGAAGCCGATTCTCGGGTGCATTGCTATGTTCTTACTTGCTGCGCCGAACCTTCAGGCACAGCAGAGCAGAACTGCACCTAATGTGTTATTCATAGTGGTTGACGATATGAACGACTGGACCTCCTACCTGAAGGGTCATCCACAGGCTCGAACTCCAAACTTAGATCGCTTTGCGAAAGAGAGTGTTCGTTTCACTCAAGCCTATTGCAATGCTCCAAGTTGTAACCCTTCCCGAGCATCTGTAATGCTTGGTAAACACCCGAACTCTACTGGATTTTATAGTAACAAGAGCGGTAATACATCCATTGACTTACGCAAATATTATCCAGATAAATTAACTCTTCCGCAGTTTTTTAGACAGTATGGTTATAGCACTTTTAGGACTGGGAAAATATACCATTACTGGGGTGACTGGGCGGATATGAAGGTTAAAGAAGAGGACCTATCTTTTGATATACATTCGTGGGGCGGGGGGAAGCCACTTGAGCCATCGAGTTACTTGTGTGGTATTGATTTTGGCTGGTCATTTACAAAGAGCAGAAAGCTGTCCTATATGGACTGGGGGGCGATGGATGTGCCGTCTACGAAATTCGGTGAATACGGGCGAGCTTCTGCTTTGATCAAAGAAATCAATAGAGATCACGATAAGCCCTTTTTCGCAGCGCTCGGATTTTACCTCCCGCACCTCCCATGGTATTACCCCAGTGAAGTTCTGGACGAACCGGAATTATCCCACATTCGTGACGTAGAAGACGTGATGCTACCTGCCTTGCTGGCCAATTCAGCTGTTAGTGATATTGCAGACCTCTCAGATCTTGCAGTAAGAATCGCTCACGGGGGAATAAAGCCTCGTTTGCTTGATGGTTCTAAAACTTACAGGAACTGGCACGATGCTATAATCGGGGAGTGTAAATGGAAAGAGGCGATTCAAGCTTATCTTGCTAGCATTTATTTTGTGGATAAACAGCTTGGCCGAGTTCTGGACGCGTTAGAAAAAAGCCCGCATGGGGAGAATACGATTATCGTACTTTGGAGTGATCACGGCTGGATGTTAGGCGAGAAAGAAGCTTGGAGAAAGTATCGACCGTGGGAAGATTCGGTGAGAACGAATTTTATAATTAAGACACCTGGTATGCCAGCCGCAGCTGTCAAAAATCCCGTTGAATTGCTGAGTATTTGGCCAACTTTGGCGGAATTGGCGGGCTTACCCATAAAAGAAGATTTAGACGGAAGATCCCTGGTACCTCTTATGGAGAATCCCAGCATACATTGGAATTTTCCTGTCGTTACCGCTCACATAGATGAAAGTGGTAGCGGAGGGTGGCAATCTATTCGGACGCAAAGGTATCGCTACATTAAATATGTTAAAACAGGAGACGAAGAATTGTACGATCATTCAAATGATCCGAACGAATGGATAAATTTAATTGATTCTTCTGCTTATGTATCAGTTAGAGGAGAATTATCTGAATTGGTGCCTGATAAAATGACGCCTCTAGGAAGTTGGAATACTCCTAACGACGTAGTTGCTGAGTATAACCTAAGCAGTGATTTCTAATGATTCGACTAGTTTGAAACAAAGTATATATATTCAAATACTGGATATTTATTGTGAAAATGTTTATCTGTAGATTATTAAATAAGCGCTTAATTGATAATGAAAGAAACTACAAAAATTAGTCGCCGTTTATTTTTCAGTAGGGTTTCCTCCGCGTTGGCGGGAATAACTATACTTCCATCATATCTCGCACTTGGCAAAGCTGATGCCCTTGGCAACCTTCCGCCAAGCAAGCGAATCAACCTCGCATGCATTGGTATTGGTGGCCGTGCTAAAACTGTTATTCCTCAGCTATGTAGTAACGGTGCTGCCAAGCCAGTTGCCTTTTGCGATGTTGATTTCAACCGCGCTAGCAAGGAGCTTATGGATACCTTTCCTGAAGTACGCAGGTTTACTGACTTCCGAGTGATGCTTGACCAAATGGGTGACGATGTTGATGCCGTCAGTATCGTCACTCCAGACCATACGCACTTCGTACAAACAATCGACGCCATGCAACGTGGGAAGCATGTCTATGTCGAAAAACCGCTTACTCATTCCTTTCGAGAAGCTACGCTGTTAATTCAGGCGGAGAAGCGATATGGGGTTGTTACTCAAATGGGTAATCAAGGGCACACCTCGCCTGGCGCCCGACAATTTCAACAGCTACATAAAGCAGGTGCCCTAGAAGACATTGTCAAAATAGAAGCATATAAAGACCCTTCACTTTGGTTCATGGAAGCGGCTCAGCGCATCAGCGAATTTCCAAAAGCAGAACCGATTCCAAGCTCACTCAACTATGACCTATGGTGTGGTCCCGCTAAAATGATGCCTTTTAGCGGGCGCTATCATCCATTCGATTGGCGAGCATTTTATATTTATGGCAATGGTATGCTCGGCGACTGGGGCGCACACATTATCGACTTTGCTCACAATTACTTAAAGCTCGGCTTGCCCACAGAGGTCGAGCCTCTGCGTCTGGATGATTATAATCAAGTAATTTTTCCTCTTTCCTCTCATATTCGTATGCAATTTCCGGAGCGCGGGACCGGACTTCCAGCCTGCGAAATACTTTGGAGAGATGGCTCCGATGCTGTGCCCGTGCTAGATCAAAAATATCATAGTTCTGATGCATCCGGAAACTTAGTAATACCGCGCTTGGGCCGTGCAGGTACGGTTCTGCACCGTAAAGACGAGCAATTTGTAATTCAGCGCGGCTCACATGGCAGTGTATCGCGGCTATATCCCAGAGCTAGTATGATGGATTATAAACGAGCACTCAAAGCACCAAGCGGCGGACTAGATCACATGCAAAGCTTTATTCAGTCTTGTATGGGCAATGGAAAAACTACGTCACCGTTTAGTGTCGGAGGGCCTCTAACTCAGTTACTTATGCTGGGCGTGATTGCTCAGTATTTAAATGAAGGATTTAATTTTGATCGCGATACAGAGCGAATTACGAATAATCAAACCGCTAATGCTTTGTTAGAGGGTCCTAAGCCTCGCAAAGGCTGGGAGCGCTACTATTCGGAAGTTTAACTTACGAGTTAGCCTTATTTTATTATTATAAAATTACATATGAATTTATCTTTTAAATATATAAGCATACTAGCAGTAGCTTCCGTGCTTGCTGCTGAGGTTTTATCTGCTCAAGAAGATCTACCGAATGTACTCTTTATCTCAGTCGATGATTTAAATGATTGGGTTGGGGTCTATGGCGGGCATCCGCAGGCGAAGACCCCGCACATAGATCGCTTTGCGAAGCAAGCCATGATTTTTCGTAATGCAAGTTGCCCAGGGCCAGTCTGTGGGCCATCCCGCTCCGCGCTACTTTCGGGATTCATGCCATCGACTACCGGCTTATACGGTAATAGCAACAACATGCTCGACTCAGCAATCGTACAAAAAAGTGCCACCCTACCAGAATACTTTTCGAAGCATGGATATATAACAATTTCCAAAGGAAAGATTTTTCATAAGCATTCTACTGAGAATGGCCAGGACCACGGTCATTGGGCATTTGATATATGGGAGGCGGCAAAAGGTGGAGGCAAGGTAGACCCAGAACGATACTTTTGTAGGGATGAGGGCATCATCAATGGGCGTAAAATAGAAAACCCTAAATTTTTAAAAAGTGGTGGATCGCGATTAGCATTTGGTCCTTTGCTCGGAAAAAAGGAACAAACCAAAGATTATCGCACGGCTAAGTGGTTTGAAGCAAAGCTCCAAGAAGACTACGAAAAACCATTTTTTATGGCGGTAGGGATTTCTAAGCCGCACCTTCCTTTCTATGCCCCGAAAGAGTATTTTGACCTCCATCCTTTGGAATCGATAATACTTCCAGAATATCGGATGGATGACCTTGATGATATTTTAAACTCGTACGGCGTAGCAGCATTCAAGCCGCATGTTGATTTTCAATGGTGCCTAGAATACGGCGTAATGCGCGACGTGGTCCAAGCCTACTTAGCCACGGTTTCCTATGCGGATGAATGTGTAGGAGTCGTCTTAGATGCCTTAGCAAATAGCCGATACGCGGATAATACTATCGTTGTAATCTGGGGAGATCACGGATGGCACTTTGGCGAGAAATTAAAGTTTCGTAAGGCCTCACTATGGCGCGAAGCTACGCAGTTACCGCTGATCATTCAAACTCCTGATATGCAAACTGGCCAGGACTGTGAGCGTAATGTGAACCTCATAGATCTTTATCCTACATTGATTGACTTATGCGGTTTGCCAGAAAAAGAATTAGACGGAACAACTATCAGGCCTTTGCTAGAGAATCCGAATCTTGCTTGGCGCCCGACCCTAACTACCCAAGGCAAGGGAAATCATTCTGTCATATCTGAGCGGTGGCATTACACCTCCTATGCTAGGGGATTTGAGGAGTTATACGACTTGGAGAATGATCCCATGCAGTGGACTAATCTAGCGCATTCTGCTCCTGAGAGTGCCGCTGTGGTGATGGCAGAATTAAAGACATACCTACCAGCGTACGAAGCAGAAGAAATACCAAAGAGTCAAAAAGATGATTCTATCAAAGAGATGGACGATACGATTAAGGCTCGCCGCGATTTAAGTACGCTCAAATAAAAATCCGCGATGTCTTATCTATTTAGAACTACTAGCTATCTCTTATTTAGCCTAGCTGCAGTTTGCGTACTTACTGCGAAGCCGATGAATGTTGTCTTCATTGCTATTGATGACCTAAATACCGACCTTGGATGCTACGGACACGAGCAAGTACAAACGCCCAATATAGACCGTTTGGCAAAGATGGGTGTGCAGTTCAATAATGCGTACTGCCAGCAGCCACTTTGTGGACCGAGTAGGGTAAGTGTTATGTCGGGACTTCGCCCTAACACTACTGACTGTTTTAGCTTAGGAGATAATATTCGCAGTAAGCGTCCCGAAACGCTGACCCTCGGCCAGTTTTTCCAAGACAAGGGATATTATGTTGGGCGCGTAGGTAAGATCTACCACTATGGGAACCCGAGCCAGATCGGCACTAATGGTAATGACGATAAGTTAAGCTGGCAGGAGCGCTTTAATCCGCAAGGAATCGACAGCCTGCTTGAGGACGAGATCATTCGTTACCCAGGAGGGAAAAAGGGGAACCCAAATACAAAAGAGGACTTAGGGATTTCGATGGCTTGGTGGGACCCAGTAAGTGAGGATGAAGAACATACCGACGGCATGGTCGCCTCGCGCGCGATCGAAATGATAGAGCGCAATATGGATAAATCTTTTTTTGTAGCGGCGGGCTTTTTTAATCCTCACTGTCCGTATGTCGCCCCAAAGAAATATTTCGATCTGCATCCTTTTGAGGCCATTACTATGACTGACCTTGCTGAGTCAAAAAAGGATTTAGAAGATGTTCCGCCGATGGCGATCCTGCGAGACTCAGGAAAGAAGTGGCCATTCTACGTCGGTTCGAACATTACAGTAGATGAAGCACGTAAATGTAAGCAGGCTTATTTTGCCTGTATCTCATTTGTGGATTCCCAGATTGGGCGCATCATGGATGCTCTTGAGCGAGAGGATCTGATGGATGATACGCTGATTGTCGTCTGGTCTGATCATGGATACTTCCTTGGGGAAAAAGGTCTTTGGTATAAACGTAAAAATTTTGAACGTTCGCTTCGAGTTCCGCTTATTATCGCCGGAGGTGGAATTAGTGCGCAGACTCAGGCTTGCAGCCAAATTGTCGAACTAGTGGATCTATATCCGACAATTGTTGAGCATACTGGACATGATATTCCACCGGTATTAGAAGGAGAGAGCCTAGTGCCACTACTTAATGACCCACTTGCCGATTGGGATAAGCCGGCAATTTCGCAGGTAATTCATTCGCGAGGTCAAGCATACGGGTTTTCGATTCGTACGGATCGTTGGCGCTATACTGAGTGGAAAAGGGGCGTAGCAGGCCGTGAGCTATATGACCATGCAAATGACCCCGATGAGGTTTCTAATCTTGCAGACTACCCTGAGCATGCGGCGCTAGTTAAGAGACTAAGCGAGCAACTGAAGCCTTACGTTGAAACTATGAGTACAGTTTCTGAGTCGCCAAAGAAGGGTGGAAAAGGATGAATAATATCCAATGGAAAAGACACATATGAGTTGGAGGATCGCGCTAAGCTACACCACGATCTAGGAGGTGCCGAAAAAGAAGACACACTATGAACATACTAGTTATAACTGCCTCACTTATGTTTGTATTGTCAGTTCGAGCACTAACTGCATCTCCTACAGCAGACGAGGGGCTGGCGCAGACTCCACCAATGGGCTGGAATAGCTTTGATAGTTATGGCGTATATTTACACGAACAGGCCGCCCTTGCCAACCTTGAGGCGATGGCAGAGAAGTTACTGCCATATGGCTACGAATACTTCGTTATCGATAACGGATGGTTCGGCGAATACATCCTGCAGGAAGACACTATTTTTCCAGCAGAGAAACACGCGCACGATATTCGCATTAATGAGTACGGGCATTTTCTGCCTTCCGAAGTTTATTTCCCTAATGGCCTAAAGGCGCTTTCAGAAAGGTGTCATGCGCTTGGGCTAAAATTTGGTGTGCATTTAATGCGAGGGATTCCTCGGAAGGCGTATGAAATGGACCTACCCATCAAAGGAACTCGATACACGGCGCGTGATATAGCTAATACGAACCCTGACGAGAACTGCAACTGGTGCCACTATTGCTACGCGGTAGATATGAGTAAGCCAGGAGCGCAGGAGTGGTACGATAGCTTGATAGAGCACATTGCCGGCATGGGAGTGGACATGATTAAATACGACGACATCGTTGCGCACCCAGATGAAGTCGAGGCAGTCGCCAAAGCAATCGCCAAAACAGGCAGGCCGATTCTTTTAAGCCTTTCTCCGGGTAATACGATTGATCCAGATGCGATCGATTATTTTAGAATGAGTAACATGGTTCGAGTTACGCCTGATGTCTGGGACGAACAAAAATACATAGATTTATGCTTTCAAGCTTGGCGTAAATGGCAAGGCAAGGAACAGCCCGGGTTCTGGATTGACATGGATATGATACCATTCGGTCAATTACAGCTTATGTCCCCGCCAAGTTCTGATGGTGAAAAGACAGTTATGGATAAGGGTGATATTGCTTTAGCTGGGAAAGGAGTGCGCCGCATATGTCAGCTAAATAGTGATCAGATGGAGACTTTTATTACGATGCGCGCTATGGCTGCGTCCCCTTTAATGATGGGGGGAGATTTACCGTCTTTAGATTCGTATTCTCTGAATCTAATTACAGATGTCGACATGCTTGCGTGTAACCAAAATGGCGTTATGGGCTCGCTCATTTATGAACATAATGAGGTAGAAGTTTGGAAGACAGAAAAAGGGGGTAGTTCGCAAGTTGCATGGGTTGCTATTTTTAATCGTAGTGAGGTAGTCAAAACCTTCGTGCTTTGTACGACTAAACTTGGATTAAAAGAGAGTTCATCGATTAGCTTACGCAACATCTGGGAAAAAAGTAAGCTCGACTTGAATGAACTAGTTAAAATACCCGTTAATGGGGTTATTTTCATCGCTGTGAATCAATGACAAAAGATACTATTCGAAGCTTTAATTTAAATAATATGATAAAATTAGTATACGCCTTGAGCTCCACATTGTTGCTTGCATTGCTTGCTAACGCCAAGCCACACACAAACATCATTTACATTTTAGCCGACGATCTGGGTTACGGTGATTTGAGCATTTTAGGGCAGTCACATTTTGAGACTCCTCACATAGATGAGCTCGCACGTAAGGGGATGATTTTTACGGACCACTATTCTGGCAGCACAGTCTGTGCACCCTCCAGGGCCTCACTGCTCACAGGTCTGCATACTGGTCACGCGCCAGTTCGTGGGAACTTAGAGTGGCAACCCGAAGGCCAGTATCCGTTGCCGGAGAGCACCTATATCATACCCCAGATGTTAAGGCGTGCCGGATACACTAGCGGAATCTTCGGGAAGTGGGGGTTGGGTGCGCCAGAGACTCCAAGTGAACCTCTTAACATGGGCTTTGATCGCTTTTATGGGTATAATTGTCAGCGTATCGCACACCATTACTATCCGTATTTCCTCTGGGATGATGATCAGCTTGAAGTTCTTTGGGATAATTTCGGCATGGAGACAGGAAGCTATGCGCCCGATTTGATCCATCAAGAAGTGCTTGATTTTATTGAATCGAATCAAGACCAAGCGTTCTTTTGCTATTACGCAATTATTCAGCCACATGCTGAAATGTTTGCACAAGAAAAGTATATGAATAAATATCGGGGAAAGTTTTTGCCGGAGAGTTCTTATGTAGGGACCGATGAAGGGCCCAGATTCCGCAGGGGTCCTTATGGATCTCAACCCGAAGCGCATGCCGCCTTTGCGGCGATGGTGAACTGTATAGACGATTATGTAGGCGACATAGTCGCTAAGTTAGAAGCTTTGGGAATTGCGGAGGATACGCTGATTATATTTACGTCCGATAATGGGCCACACTCTGAAGCAGGTCACAATCCTGCATATTTCAATTCTAATGGCCCTTTCAAGGGAAAGAAACGTGACCTTTATGAAGGAGGTATTCGAGTGCCGATGATCGCTAATTGGCCAGGTACTATTACAGAAGGTTCAACCACTGATCATATTTCAGCTTTCTGGGATGTCTTTCCTACCCTTGCAGAAATTTCTGATCAATCTACACCAGAGAACATAGACGGCCTCTCATTCTTGCCAACTCTGCTAGGCGAGGAGGGGCAAGCTAACCACGAATATTTATATTGGGAGTTCCACGAAATGAAGGGCCGGCAGGCGGTACGTAAAGGAAAATGGAAAGGGGTGCGCTACGACGTATCAATTAGTCCAGATTCGCCCATAGAGCTTTATGATTTATCAGCAGATCCAATGGAGAGCAAAAATCTTGCAAAGCATTATCCTGAGATTGCTGTAGAGCTATCCGATTTGATGGCTAATGCGCGGACAGCTCACCCAAATCCTAATTTTAATTTTCCAGACAGACGTTACGTTGTGCGCGAGGTGATGGGCAATAAGAATTAATGCTAGTGAGATGAAGCGGCTTTTTGGAATCCTGTTTTTACTTTTGCAGTTCTCGTCTGCTACCACAGAGCGTGCTCCTAATATTCTATGGATTGTTGCCGAGGATTTATCTCCATTTTTTGGATGTTATGGAGATACCGTAAACCAAGGTCATACGCCAACTGTAGATCAACTTGCAGCGCAGGGGGTGCTTTTTAATTGTGCTTATGCGGTCTCTCCGGTATGCTCCTCAAGTCGTTCCGCGTTAATTACTGGAGTGATGCATACCAGAACTGGCACGCATCAGCACCGCTCTAGTCGTACGGTTGATGGGGAGATTGTTCCAGAGATTTTACGTATTAATCTACCAATGGGCATGAAGACAATCCCAGAGCTTATGCGCGAGCAGGGTTACTTTACATTTAATAGCGGAAAGGATGACTACAATTTTCATTACGACCGTCGGGAACTTTATGATGTAGGTACCAAAGAAGACTATATCGCAGGAATGAACGGATGGCAGGGGAATAAGGCGAAAAACTGGAAGTCCTATACTAAAGATGTATGGAGCGCTCGTGAGGACAAGAGACAGCCATGGTTTGGTCAGATTCAAATCGATGGAGGGAAGGGCGATCGGCGTTATTTAGAGGCCTCTGATTTTATTGCGGACGACGCCGTGGAATTACCTCCCTACTTCCCAAGTACACCAGCTCTTAGACATGCATGGTCCGTGCACTTTAATAATGCGCGTGGATCGGATGTTCGTATATCTGAGATTTTAGAGCAGCTCGAAGCCGATGGCGAGATGGACAATATTGTAATCTTCTTCTTCTCTGACCATGGGCATAATACGTCTCTTCGACATAAACAGTTTTGTTACGAAGGCGGGATGAGAGTACCTCTGATTATCAAGGGCGAGCATGCTGCAATTCCATCTGGGCAGGTAGTCAATGATTTGGTTACTCTTCTAGACGTCGGGGCGACAACTCTAGCATTAGCAGGTGCAGAGCTGCCCGATCATTTGGATGGCCAGAACCTTTTTGGGCATGAGTACACCCCTGCAGATTATGTGATAGGCGCTCGTGATCGTTGCGACTACACTATTGATCGGATACGTACAGTCCGATCAGATCGATATCGCTATATACGAAACTATTATTTAGACCGCCCTTTGATGCAGCCGGGTTATCGCGACGACCGCCCTCCGTCGATGGATATGCGGCGCTTGTTTGAGGCCGGAGAACTGACTGAATATCAAGCAGAACATTGGTTTGGCTTGCGACCTCGGGAAGAATTGTATGACGTTACTGCAGATCCTCACCAGATCTACAATTTAGCCTACTTGCCTGATTTTGAGGCTGTACTGCTTAGGCATCGGGAAGTTTTAGAAAATTGGATCAATGACACGGATGACCAAGGACAATACTCGGAAAGCGATGTGCAACTCCGTGCGACTTATGACCTCTGGAAAGATCGCGATATTTTTAAGAACGCAAATGTAAACCCCGAATATTCTCTATTCCATGAGGCAAGCGGCAAATAAAACCACAAAAATATTATGAACTATAAATCTAATTTCCTAACTGGACTTGCCTTTGCTCAATTTATTCTAGGCGCGGTTCTTCAGGCCGCATTGCCAGACCTATCGAAAATGAACATCTTATTTATATGTCCAGAGGACTGGTCTGCAGCAGCTATCGGTGCTTACGGAAACGAACAAGTGAAAACGCCGAACATTGACGAATTTGCCAAAACTGGAACCTTGTTTACGAAGGCTTATTGCCAGAACCCAGTATGCAACCCTTCGCGCAGCTCATTTAACACGGGCTTACGACCCTACACGACACGTGTTTTTAGTAATGGTGATAAGTTCCAAGAAGTTATCCCAGGTTGGGCGACTACAATTGGTGAGACTCTAAAGAGCCACCCTATTAAGACTTACATGATAGGAAAGTTATTTCACCATAACTGGGATGCTCTTGTTCAGTCATCAGCATATGATGGGATGCTAAGAGGGGGGAAACAAGACGGTTATAAAGGTAGGGTAATCGAATATAGAATTCCCAAGGGTACCCCCCCTAATCCTCCTAAGGCATGGACCTATACCTCTGACTTGGAGTGGGACGCAAAAATGATTGAGGCAATGAAGGTTCGTAAAGAGCTCTGGGCGAATGCAGTAAAAGGTTCGGAGCAATGGGAGCGGGGGCGTGAAGTATTCCAAACTTTATCTGCTGAGTTAATCGGCGATAGTGGTGACATCGAAGAGCGTAACCCAGATGGGACAAAGGCCCGAGTAGTTGCTAATCTGATTCGTGAGCATGCTTCTAGTGGTGAACAGTTTTTTATTACTTATGGTAGCAGTCGCCCTCATACACCTCTGATCGCGCCCAAGAAGTACTTCGACCTTTATGAACCGAGTGCACTAGAACTTACCAAGGCGAAAAAAGAGCTGGATAAGAATATACCGGCGGTAGCCAAGCGTCATGGACGCAATTGGGATATTTTTAAAATACGCGAAGAAACTCCCGAACAAGCCCAAGCTGCGATTCATGCCTATTATGCATGTGCGAGTTTTATTGATGATCAGATTGGCTTGATGCTAGAAGCCCTGGAAGAGTCAGGTCAGGCAGACAACACAATAGTTATCTTTACCTCAGACCATGGCTTCCATCTCGGCGAGCACGGTATGTGGAGTAAGATCAGCCTTTTTGAACAAGCTACGCGAGTGCCTCTAATCGTCCGGATTCCAGGCGTCACCAATGGTGCGATCTGCCAAGAAATAGTTGAATTAGTCGACCTTTACCCAACGCTATGTAATATATTAGATATTGATTTGCCGCACGACAAGTTAGAGGGTATCTCTTTTCTCCCCCTAGTCGAAACTCCAGACTTAGCTTGGAAAAAAGCAGCATTTACGGTATGTAGGCAAGGCAGGCATCTTGGTAAGTCAGTTCGAACAAAGTCTCACAGATATACCGAATGGGTCGACTACGCGGAACGCGATAATGAGAATGCAGCTATTCGATTCTCGGAGATGTATGATCTTGGATCCGATTCTTTGGAGCAAAATAATTTGGCGGATATTATCGAACACGCCGCTAAACAAAAGGAGCTTTCAGATTTACTTGCAGGTGGATGGGAGGGTGCGATTGCGCAATTGGACATACGCGGTAGATAGTTATCCTAAATGGAGTCACGGTTAATGATTAGTACTAGTCTGAAAAATTTATACAAATCGTAGAATTGACTAGGTTTCTGTCAGTTTAGATTTATTATCAGATGACTATTGTTTCTATTTTTTCTTGCGTTAAATTTATGTAATTTAGCTCACTTGTCTAGTATACCTTAATAACCTATAAAATGATTCTAAAATACTTAAAATCACCCGCAACATTTTTGTCTGTAGTTATTTTTGCTGTGCTGGCTCAGCTTAACGCGAGCGAGCTTACATATGTGCAATCAGAAACGATCGAGCTAGAGCTACTATCGGGCGAGTGTTGGTGGGGCGGACTTAGTGTGGACGGATTCCGCATGCCTTACACTGAAGAGACGGAGCTACAGCGTAACCTCTACGGTGATAATCAGGGCAACCAAGCAAGCCCTGTACTAGTCTCTTCTAAAGGGCGCTATATCTGGTCGGAAATGCCTTATCGATATAGCTTCAAAAGTGGGGCATTGATCATCGACAATACAATGGGTCCGGTACACGTAGGCAATGAAGGCGACTCCCTCGCTCAGTCATTTGCTGCGGTTTCCCAAAAATACTTTCCTTCAAATGGAAAAATCCCCGACCCATTGCTATTCACCTCTCCCCAGTATAATACTTGGATTGAATTGATTTATAATCAAAACGAGAAAGATATTCGTTTATATGCCGATGCTATTTTAAGCAATGACTATCCACCTGGAGTTATGATGATTGATGACAATTGGCAGAGAAGCTATGGAGATTGGAGATTTAGAGCAGATCGTTTTGATGATCCAAAAGGTATGATTCGCCATCTCCATGATAGTGGGTTTAAAGTAATGATGTGGATTTGCCCTTTTGTAACGTCTGATACAGAGACCTTTCGCTATCTAGCGGCAGAGGGTTTACTACATCTTGATCCCGAGCGTACGCAGAAAATTCTTTGGGCGAATACTAGAAATAAGGCCGCTGTGATTCGCTGGTGGAATGGGGCAAGCGCCATGCTTGATTTAAGTAATCCCCGCGCCTTCGCTTGGATCGAGAGTGAGTTAGACGTTCTCGTCGAGGAATACGGCGTGGACGGCTTTAAGTTTGATGCAGGTGACGCCAAATTCTACAAGTCAGGCATAATTTCATTTGAGCAGGACAGTATCGCAAACAAGCATACAGAATACTTCGCACAGCTTGGGCTGAAATATCCATTAAATGAATATCGTGCTTCTTGGAAGATGGCTGGATTACCACTAGCTCAGCGCTTACGTGATAAAAGGCCGGATTGGGGAGACCTAAGGCAGCTAATCCCAGGAATGATTGCACAGGGACTAATGGGGTATGCCTATACATGTCCTGATATGATTGGAGGGGGCGAGTACCAGTCTTTTCTAAAGTTAGATAACATAGACCAAGAGTTAGTTGTGCGTTCTGCGCAAGTTCATGCGTTGATGCCAATGATGCAGTTCTCGGTCGCCCCTTGGCGGGTTTTGAGTCCTGAAAATAATGAGATTTGCAAGGAAATGGCGAAACTACACGCTCAGTTTGGAGAAGAGATCCTTGCTCTAGCGCACCGGTCCTCCAGAACGGGCGAGCCAATCGTAAAGCCGATGGCCTGGTTCTGGCCGGACGAGGGATACGAGTACATTCAAGATCAGTTTATTCTAGGGGATGACCTACTGATTGCTCCTGTAGTCGAGGCCTCTGCCCGAGCTCGAAGAATCATATTTCCTGAGGGCATTTGGACAGGAGATGATGGATCGAAGGTCGTCGGGCCTGCGGATATTGAGGTCGAAGTGCCACTAGAGCGACTCCCATATTACCGGCTACAGGCTAGTAAATAGCCATTAGAAGCACGCAATTTGACTATGTTCACGAGTGTCAAAAATAATATTTAATAAGATAGAATATTACTAATGATAAAGAGGATAATTGTATTTTTCACCTTGATTACTTCTTCCGCGGCGACTGGGTATTCTGCGATTGACTACAGTGATCCTGCTCCATTCGGAACCGAAACGACCTACGCAAGTGAATCTGACAATGCTGCAATTGGACAATGGTGGAACGTTAAGCTAAAGAGAGGGCTTACAGGTTATGATCAACGTGCTTCAAAATGGTTCCAGTCTATCGATCGAGACCAGGCCTTAGCCTTTGCCCTCTACACACAGGACCATGGAGTCTTAAAGCTAACCGCGCAATGCTTCCCTCTGTTACCCGATGAACCGAAAGTAGTTACCCTACAGCTTAAAGTAGATGGCAAGTGGATCTCGGTCGATGAAGAGCCTATACAATATCCAGGCTGGTCGGTTCATTTTCGTGTGGATGACTGGGACTCATCGAAGAACGTTCCCTATCGGTTAAGCTTAGGGAATCTCTCAGAGTTCGAGGGGTTGGTGCGGGCAGATCCAACGAACAAGGATACGATAGTTATCGGGTCATTAAATTGTAATTCCCCGGTTGATAAGGAATTCGATACCAGAAAACAAACGGTTGATAATCTCAAATATCATGATCCTGACTTACTTTTCTTCGCTGGAGATCAGAACTACACTCATGATGAAGCTACTTATGGATGGCTACAATTTGGCGTACAATTTGCAGATATAATGAAAGACCGTCCTACAATTTGTATTCTCGACGACCACGATGTTGGCCATCCCAACATTTGGGGTGAAGGGGGAAAAGTATCTTCGGGCATCAAAGGAGCATCAGATGGCGGTTACATGTTTCCTGCTTCCTTCGTCCAAATGGTGGAGCGTCAACAAACTTGGAATTTACCAGACCCGTACGATGCTACTCCCATAGAGCAAGGGATTGGTGTTTATTACACAGATTTAAATGTTGGCGGTGTCAGTTTTGCTATTTTAGAGGATCGTAAATTTAAGTCCGCACCGCTTGGTAATATCCCTGAGATGGGCCCAAGGCCAGACCACATTACTGATCCCTCCTACGATCGTGCGGCAGTAGATCTGCCCGGGCTTAAGCTGCTCGGAGAGCGGCAACTTGATTTTCTTGATGCATGGGCGCGTGACTGGAGCGGCATCTCTATGAAAGCTGCTCTATCACAAACCGCTTTTTGCGGAGCAGTTCATATCCACGGTAATGAAGATGCTTCACGCTTACTGGCGGATCTTGATTGTAACGGCTGGCCGCAGACACCTCGTAATGAGGCTTTAAGAGCGCTGCGACGTGCACATGCTTCACACTTGTGCGGGGATCAGCACCTTGCGGTGACAGTTCGGCACGGGATTGATTATTACCGCGATGGACCATACGCGTTCACAGCCCCAGCTATTGTGAACACTATTTATGGTCGTTGGTGGCATCCTGAGGACGAGGAAGTAGGAGGTGGGTCGCCTGTTGGCGGCCCCAATAAATGGGTAGGGGATTATGAAGATGGTTTAGGAAATAAGATTACCATGTTAGCATACGCTAATCCGGAAGACCGAAAAGTGCGTGAAAAGCGCGGAGATGGGTATGGAATAGTGCGTTTCCACAAGCCCAGCGGAAAAACTACCTTCGAGTGCTGGCCGCGCTTTGTTGATCTTAGTGCGGGAGATGCTGCTCAGTATCCAGGTTGGCCGATTTCCTTTTTTGCCTCTGATAATGACGGGCGCAAGCCAGTAGGATATTTGCAGACAGTGGACCTGCCTTATAGCAATACTGTTGTTGAGTTGACCAACGAAGCGACAGGAGAATTGGTCTACTCTCATAAAGTAGGAGGTATTTCATTTGCCGCTCCTGTATATACTATGGATAAGCATACTCTTAAAGTAGGGAAAACCCGTGGCGATCTCGTCGTTCTTCAGGGTGCAACGGGTAATTAATTATTAGAGCTATGAAAGTAATACTGAGCTTAGTCTTTTCTTTTTTCACATTTTCAGTATTTCTACCAGCCACTGATCGTCCTAATGTATTGTTCGTCGCTATCGATGATCTAAATGACTGGGTTGGCGTGTTCGAGGGTAACCCCCAGGTCAAGACACCTAATCTAGATAAATTCAACCAACGCGGTGGATTAGTCATGTACGATGCACATACTCCATCAACGGTTTGCGGGCCTTCGCGATCTTCCATACTCACTGGTAAGTTTCCTCACAGTACAGGAGTTTATGGTAATAAAACAAATCTTAGAGATGCTCCAAAGGCCAGAGACTTACTGACATTACCTCAGTATTTTAGCAAGCACGGTTATCATAGTTTGTCTCGGGGTAAGATTTTTCACGCACACACACTCAAAGGAAATGAACGTGGTGACCAAGGTCAATGGGCTTTTGATGAATGGCACGCTGCTGATGGTTGGGCCGGACCGATTAGCAAGGATAGACCTGTAAATGGACTACCTAATCTACCAGGCGAAAAGGGCTATCATTCCACGGGCTTTGATTGGGGGCCAACAGTAGGAAATGATGAGACTAAAATGAAGGACTACCAGACAGCGCTGTGGGCGGTTGAGCAATTTAGGGATCGTCAGTTTGATAAGCCTTTCTTTATGGCTGTTGGCATAAGTAAGCCACATCTCCAGTGGTGGGTACCCCAAAAATATTTCGATATGTATCCGCTAGAAGACATTATTTTACCAGAGACAATACCTGATGATTTAGAGGATATATTGAATAAATGGGACAAGCCGCTTGAGCCACATTCGACTTGGAGGCGGGTTGAAACTTATGGGGCCCGACACAAAGAAGCAGTACAAGCGTACCTTGCAAATATCACATTTGTTGATGACTGCATAGGGGTCCTTTTAGATGGGCTTGAGAATAGCCAGTATGCGGACAATACCATTGTAATGCTATGGAGCGATCATGGGTGGCACTTGGGTGAAAAGCAGAAATATGGTAAGACGCAGCTCTGGCAGGAATCTTGCAGAGTACCATTGATGGTCAAGGTGCCTGGGGTGACACCTAATAATAAAAAGAGTATGGGCGTGGTTAACCTAATTGATATGTACCCCACTTTATTAGATCTATGCGGACTTCCGGTGAACCCAGAAAACGAGGGGCGCAGTTTTGCTGAACTTATTTCTAGTCCAGATATGGAGTGGAGTGAACCAACGCTATCGGACTATCAATTTGGCGGGCATCGAATCTATGACGGCCGTTATAGCTACATTGTATTTTCTAAGTCTGGTACGGAACAACTTTATGATCATAAAACAGATCCTATGGAGTGGTGTAACTTGGTGAAGGATCCAGAATACAAGGAGATCAAAGAGCGTTTAAAAGAATATGTGCCTATTAGGCGCGAGCTAGAATCACCAAAGAGCTAGTGCACTCTGATAAGAATCTCTGTCGTGCTAGTTTTATCGTTTAAAGATTGCGACGCTTGGACTGCCACGTTTTGACTTCCCTAAACGACGTATAAGTCTCCAGCCATCAACTTTAGGTTCTAGCTCGCCGGGGAGCTCCAGGATCACAGAGGCATCGGGTGTGGATAGCTGTTCCACTCTTGCGAAAATACGCCTAAGGTTTGCTTCGACACCATCGTAAGGTGGATCGATGAAGATGTAGTCAGCACGTTGGCCATCGTTATCCTTTAAGTATAGGTTCCGTGTGATTGTTTGCGCTGAGCTAGCAGAAAGTTGGCAGCATTTTAATACCATATCTCGATTTTCTTTTAAGCACGCTAGCGCTTTGCGATCTATTTCATAGAACGTAGCGTGGCTCGCGCCTCTACTTAGCGCTTCGAGGCCGTAGCTACCAGTGCCAGCGAATAGATCTACTACGCGACTGCCTTCTACGCGGCTGCCGAGACTCGAAAAAATGGCTTCACGAATGTGATCAGTAGCAGGCCTGGTACCTTCACCTTTAGGGGCTTTAATTGGGATGCCGCGGGCGCGTCCTCCTGTTATCCTCATTGGTCTTGGTTTATTTCACTGATCGCCACACCCTAAGTAGGCTTCTTATTAGCGTCGATAGTTCACTGAGTGGGATTTGGCTAGAGGCATCGGAAATCGCTTTTTCTGGGTTCGGATGGGTCTCCAGAAAGATGCCATTAGCGCCTGCGGCAAGAGCGGCACGGGCAAGAGGGTCGATGTATTCGCGCTGGCCACCACTAACGCCAGCAGATCCACCAGGAATCTGCACACTATGTGTTGCATCAAAAATAGTTGGGTATCCGTTGTTCGCCATTATACTGAAGCTACGCATATCTACGATGAGATTTTGATACCCGAATGTAGTGCCGCGCTCGGTTTGCCAAATTTCTTTCGCCCCCGCCGCTTCCAGTTTATTGGTGACAAATGCCATCTCATGTGGAGAGAGAAACTGCCCTTTCTTTACGTTGACCGTACGGCCAGTCGCTGCAGCAGCTGTGAGGAGATCGGTTTGGCGACAGAGAAATGCCGGAATCTGAAGAACATCAATATGATCAGAAATTACTGCGCACTGCTCGGGATGATGAACGTCTGTTACTGCCTTTAGCCGGTATTCTTCTGTAATAGCTTTAAAGATCTCTAATCCGCCCTCTAGGCCGGTACCTCTGTCGCTGCCGACAGAGGTACGATTTGCTTTATCGAAAGAGCCCTTAAAAAGAATATTCAATTCGGAATGCTCTTCTTGGAGCGTTGCTAGGGCCTTAGCGACTGGGCGACAGGTGTCCAAACTCTCTAGCGAACAAGGGCCAGCTATTAGAAGAAGTTTTTCAGAATCATAAATCATATTTATTATTAAAGATCTCTTTAGCGCTCACGCCAAGCTAACATTTAATAACAGCATTTACTTATAGCTGCGCATTATCTCAGCATAAGTTTGCTGGTCTTCATAGAGTCGATGAAATATCTTGTACTTGGCGCTGTGAAATTCACAAAAATCAGCTTGCGGCTGTATAACAGTCCCGGGCCGAGACATAGCAACCATAGCAGTTTGTAGGTCTTCATAGGTGCCTGCCGCGACGGCCCCTAGCATGGCAGAACCAAGTAAAACTGATTCGGGTTCTTGTGGTATCAAAAGGCGACACCCGGTTGCATTAGCATGCTGTTGCATAAAGACTGAATTTTTAGTGCCGCCACCACAGCAGACCAAAGTATTTATGTCGTAGCCAGAGGCATTCATCACGTCGATAATATGTTTTGTGCCGTAGGCAATCGCCTGAATCGTAGCGAGGTAGACTCGTGCTAAGTCTTCGACCCTAGCAGAAAGTCTGAGTCCCGAGATCATACCCTTTAACGATGGATTAGCACGCGGGGATCGGTTTCCGTGAAAGTAGGGGCATACGTGAAGCTCGCTAGTAAGAGTATCGATCTGTCCATTCTGTGCATGGGCTACGAGTGTTTGATTGAGATAACTGTATATATCCTGACCTGCGGCTTCGGCAGCAGCTTTCGCTTCCTCGCTAGCTCCGTGGTTTTTTATACAGTGGTCTACCAAGGCTCCAGTCGCTGATTGACCGCCCTCATTAAGCCATAGCTCAGGTACCATAGCGGAATAATAAGGGCCCCAAACGCCTGATATGGGTCGTTGCTCTTTGGACACCGCCATGTGACAGGACGAGGTGCCTCCAATGAGGGCAAGTCGCTGATCAAGGTTTGGCGGAAATCCTTCAGGTTCTGCCATGCCAATCATGCCAATCCCACCTGCATGAGCATCAATGATAGATACCCCAACTTTTGTGCCAATTGCTAGCCCTAGTTCAAGCGCCGCTTTTTCGCTCAGTCCCTTACTTATTGTTTCACCAATTGGGCGCACGTCTTGTCCTACTCGTACATACTTCTCTTGCGAGAGTTCTCCTAAGCCGGCGTGTTCTAAGAAATCTGCCTGCCAGCCAGGTCTGCCTGCGTTTACTTCGTGGGCAAGATAGGTCCATTTACAAGTCATAGAGCACAGCGAGCGAGTTAGAGCCCCTGTTGCGCGATAAGTTAAGTAATCGGGTAGATCAAAAAAGTGAGCCGCCCGTTGCCAAGATTCTGGTAAATGCTTTTTTATCCAGAGGAGTTTGGGCATTTGCATTTCAGGGGAGATCTTCCCACCTACATATTCGAAAACTTCGTGCTTACCACTAAGCTTATTTAGCTCATCGGCTTCTTTCAGCGCACGGTGATCCATCCAAACGATTACATTCTTTTCGTCACCTCCGTCTAAATCAATGGTGACAGGATTACCCGCGCCGTCTAATAGAACTAGGGAACAAGTTGCATCGAATCCGATACCTTTGATTTGCTCAGCGCTTATCTCAGCATCTTGGCGGACAGCGTTGCAGCACTGCACAATTGAATCCCAAATATTGTCGCTTGATTGCTCTACAAAATCAGCTCGGGGTTGCCACATTTCAATAGCTTTAGTGTGGTGGGCGAGAAGATTTCCTTCACCGTCGAAGAGCCCAGCTCTGGCACTGCCTGTTCCGACATCAATTCCTAAAAAGTATTCCATATTATATTGAATTCTTTTGATGCTGCTGCCTAGCGGACCAATACGCTCATGTTCGCTTCTACTGGTGGATTTATTCCATCACAGACACTGACAGTTAATTTATGCTCCCCAACCTCTGCAGCCGAAGGCGTCCCTTCAAAATGTCCGTAACTAGGATTAGTAAGTTGAAGCCACTGTGCTCCAGAGACCTTTGCGTAAATAAGCCCGTCTCCTTCGGGATCAGTCACCCGAAAGTTAACGTACGTGCTATAGGCTTCGCCAACCCTAGCTGGTTTTTGTGAAAAGCTCCTATTTTTCCAAACAGGGGGCTTGTTCTCACGGATCATATCTTGTGCAGATTTAGAACTAGCATAAGTGTTATCGGCAGCGCGTACATCCTGATGGTGAGATCTTAATAAACTATATAGCCGCGCCTTTTTAGCGGCATATTTAGAATCATTTGCGCAGTTCACGTTTTCGTCTAAATCATTGTTATGGTCGTAGAGCATTTCGGCACCCCCAGACCACCGCGCATAACTTAGTTTGTCAGTTTTTACGGCTTCCCCGCTTTGGTAACGGCTGAAAATTGCCTGTTTAAATTCTGCGTTGGGATCCTTTAGTATAGTCACGAGGCTACGCCCCTGCAGGTGGGTAGGGGAATCAATACCTGCTAGCTCGCAAAGGGTAGGATAAATGTCAACAAATTCTACTAGCGCAGAGCTTTTTTGCCCCGATTTGTACCCTGGTGCTCGTAGAATCAGTGGCGCATTTAAAGAAGTCCTGAATAAAGCATGCTTGCACCATAGGGTGTGTTCGCCGAGTTGCCATCCGTGATCACCCCATAATATTACAATGGTATTCTCACTCATGCCTAGACGGTCTAGGGAGTCTAGTATTTTGCCGATCATGGCATCGGCATAAGAGACGCTAGCATAATAACCATGAATTAGATGAAGAGCTAACTCGTCAGAGACAGCACCTTTTTGTGGAACTCCACCATATTGTCCGCGTAATTCATTCCAATTGTGCAGAGCTTGTCGCGGCGCACCTTCTGGAACATAATAATTATCCGGTAAAGACAGAGATGCTCGATCATATAGATCCCAGTACTTACTTGGCGCGTTAAAAGGTAGGTGTGGCTTGCTAAATCCAGCCGCGATAAAGAAGGGGCTACCCGCTGCCTTTGCGCGCTCAAGGTCACGGATTACTTTTTCAGCGGTTTTACCATCTGGGTATGCATTATCTGGGACATCCGCGGCTTCGAAAGGTGGTTGTTGTTTGTGCGGTAGAGCTATATTTTCTGGTAGAACATACTGGCGGAAAGTCCCTGGGTGACTAATCTCAGTCCATGATCGTTCGAAGTCATCCTTTTGGTGATAAATCTTGCCATTTGAAATAGTGGTATAGCCATGCTCTTGCAGCCAGCCAGGGAGATCGTATATTCCACGCACCTCCATATCCGCCTTAGTATGGTAGTTTAGGAAGCGTTCTCGGGTGGGATAAAGTCCCGTCATAAGACTCGCTCGAGAGGCACCGCAAACAGGCACTTGGCAATAGGCCTCCTTGAATACCGTCCCGGAAGCAGCGAGACGATCTATATTGGGCGAAACAATTTGAGTGTTCCCGTAACAACCCAATTCTGGACGCAAGTCATCTACAGCAATAAACAGAATATTTGGAGTAGATCCGCTTGCGCTGGCTACAATGGATGCAAGCGTACAGAGGAAGGCGGGGAGTAAGCGTACATTTTTAGGAATATTTTTCATATTTTAGACTTAACTTCATGTGCAATCCCCGAGTTGATTTCAGGTAGTGGCTTACCTGTCTCAAGGTAATGCTTGTAAGGCATCTGATCATAGCTGCGGATCTCAGCGGCAACCTTGGGGTCACTGCGATCAGGCCAAGGATTATACTCGAGAATTTTCATTAGTCCTTTGTGAGCTTCTCTGGCGGCAGGCGAGGATGTATCCTCGACTAGTTTGTACTTAGAGCGAGTATGCTCCCCATTACTAAAGTAGAGTCGCCCCTCATCAGAACCATAAACTGGATCCACCGCTTCTAAGACCCAGTCCCGCGTTCGTGCCATGCGAGCAGTAGCGATATAACTTAAGATCCAATCGCGGTGTGTATCTTGTTCGCCGCTTAAAAAGGGGCGTAGACTTTTCCCGTCCAGCGCGTAGCTATCAGGCAACCGACTTTCAGAGTAATCTATAAGAGTGGGGAAGAGGTCAGAAAACTCCACTAATTCCTTGGTAGCTCCACGTACTTTGACAATCCCAGGTGCGCTAATAATTAGGGGAACTCTTGGCCCGTCTTCGGTCGCATGCATCTTCATGCCGTGGGCAGAATCACCATTGTCTGAGGCGAAAATAACAATAGTGTTTTCGCGCAAATTAAGTTCTTCAAGCACTTTATTTAGTCGACCGATGGTCTGATCAATATAAACTATCATATCAGCGACTGAACCTCCCGTGTTGCTTCCGGGGCGCCCCTTAGAAGGCATTGTAGGTAGCCCCCCGCCTGCAATGTCATGGACTAAGTTTAAGGGATAATATGCCAGAAATGCCTCCTGTTTATTACGCTTTATAAAATCGATTAGATAATCTGTGAAAATATCAGGGCCGAAGTCATCAGGACTTGTTTGGAGCAGTGCTCCATCTTGAACAATACATGGGTGCCAGTAGCGCGAGGGAATTCTTGGAGCATTGGGAAAGTTGTACCTACCCTCATAAAGACCAGTGAATACAGCGCCTTCTGGAATAGCGCTCGGTTGATCTGCGCGGTGGCAGAATTCATCGAAGCCGGCAGAGCCATCGACTTTTCCCCCTAGGGCCATATTGTTCCCGATCAAAGCAGTGCGGTAGCCGTTATCGCGGAGTGCTTGAGCAAAAGTCAGATGACGCGTGGTCCAATTATAACGCTCACTTCTACTATTATTGATACGAAGATCGTTGTGCCATACTCCTGTGCGATATGGGTATCGTCCTGTTGTAAGTAATGCTCTGGAAGAAGAGCACATTGGAGTGGCCCATGCGGTAAGAAATTGCACCCCTGTGCTCGCTAATTGATCTATATTTGGAGTCGGTGCGGCGCTATTATCATAACAACTAAAATTCTCAGGACTAAGATCATCAACGACGATCACAATAAAGTTGGGTCGCTCGGCATCAGCGAGCAAGAGACTATATGTTAATAAAATTCCAACGATTATAAGTAAGTTAATTTTTACAGCGTTCATTTATTTATGAATCTAGTATTTTAGTTAGTACTTTTAATGCTATCAGCAAATGTTTCTAACGCGGATGCATTTGCGGTGGTTATGGCAGCTTCTAGGACTTTGTATGCGGAGCCATCTTCGCGAAGGATACCTTGTTTGAGTACCCCTGGGTACTCGTTGTAGCGATCAATATATTGGCAGCGATGATACCCAATTATATAGGGCTTAGCTACGGCAGCAGTAACATATTTGCGATACATTTCGGCAACAGCGCTTTCGCTCTCTAATTGCTTCCACATCGTCTCGCTATGCTCTGGCGTGGGGAAGCTACACTGATGGTCGCAAATGATTATAGGTTTTCCGTAATAAGCATAAAGTGCGTCGAAGTACTCCTCCTCGAATAGGTCATTTCCTGGTTGGATAGACAAGACATCAATGTATGGCATAGCAGCCTCCAAAACTACTTGGGGATGATCATGCATTAAGTAGCGCTCGCCAAAGATTAAAGCATTTGGGTGTAAGCGCCGAGTTGCCTCGCCAATTAGTTTGTAGTGTTCTTTTGCAATAATTCCGAGAAAGCCCTCATCGGTGGCCGTGACGCCCTCGTGCGCGCAATCTGTCAGATATCGCTCATAGCGAATCCTTCCAGGCGCTTGCGCGGGAAGCTCACGGATTGCGAGCACCCAATTAGTGCCGCGCGTATGAAAGGAGCGCTCTAAGTCCCACTGTGGAGTGTCTGTCCAGTAGTAGCCGATTAGATTGGGGTTTTTATTATTGCGGCACATCCATTGTAGCTTTTTTAACTTCTCAGCCTGCACTTCCGGATCAAAAACATCCGGGTAGAAGAACTCTTCATCTGATAGGTAATTAGAATTACGCTCTAAGAACGAGTCCTCCATATAGGCAATGAGCGGGTAGATCTCTTTTGGTGAGCCGTAACCTGCAGTGTTGTAGCTCCAGGCTTTTAAATCTGCAACTGCGGCATTTGAAAAGGCGTCCCAACTGCCATTAAAATTTTTATCTAATAGGTCGTACTTGGAGTTCTCTTGTATCGCATTGATATGATTGACCCCGAGAGAAAAGAAAGGATCTCCTGTCGGATTAACCAAGACGTGACGCCCTTGAATTTCATCCAATCGAAAACAACCATTGGCACTGGATTCAGCAGCAGCGCTGGAGTAATTTGATAAAGTAAATGCAGTCATAATGAGTCTTAAAATTTTTGTTTTCATTCCATTCTTCCGGCGTCGTGTTCTTTAATAAGCTTCGCCATTTCGTTCCGCAATTTAGTGAGTTCGTTATCTAATTGATTTTTTTGGAGTGGAGTTGTTTCTAAAAGGTCGTTCCTGAGATCGTAGAAGTCGCCATTTCGATAAAGTTTGTAGCGGGTACTACGTGCCCATGAAATATGTTTAATATTAGGATATTTCTTTTCCATGAATTTGGGAATCGCATACCAGCAGTAGCTTAGCTTTCTCGGTGCTCTTAGTTCGCCATTAAGTTGCGAAAAAAAACTTTGGCCGTTGATGTCTACTTTTGGGTCGGGGGTTATTTCTGCAATCTCGCAGAAGGTCGGAAAAAAGTCACTAAAGTCGATGAGTCCGGGATAGACAGCGCCACTTTTGATTCCAGGGCCTTTAACTAATAAAGGGACATGTGTACCAGCATTAGTAGTTTGCCCTTTCCCGCCACGCACTCCCCGCCCAGAGATCTGTGAGACGGTATTGCCCAAGCTTCCATTATCGGCAGTGAAGATAATATAAGTTTGTTCGCTTAGGCCCGCTGCCTCAACTTGGGCTACTACACGGCCTAACATCTTGTCAGTATAACGGACCATGTCGTCAAAGTAATCAGGGTCCATACTACCGCGCGTAGCGCCAGGACTTTTTGGGTTCCAATCTACAGAGTCTGGGTTTGGAACAAAGGGAGAGTGGGGTAGCAGCATTGGGTAGTAAACTAGAAATGGCTTGTGCTTATTCTCTTTAATAAATTGCCCTATATAATCTACCAATAAATCTGGCCCAAATTCTCCTTTATGATAATCTTCCTCATTTCCATTGCGCTCTAGTTGAGGATTTTCGTAACGCGTATCGGTTTGCGTCTCATTACTGAAATTACTACGCGTATGTTGCCACAACAATGACTGATCAAAGCCAAAATGTCTCGGGGCATCGTGGGTCTGTCCAAGCTGCCATTTTCCTGCAATACAGGTAGCATACCCCGCTTCCTTTAAAAGATGTGCAAAGGTTCTTTCTCCTCGTTTTAGTTGAGCAAAGCGTGTATAATTATAGACATTATAACGTCCAGTCATGATCTTCACTCTCGAAGGCGTGCAAGCAGGATTAGCATGGCACTGCTCAAAACGCATTCCTTGCGCGGAGAGTTGGTCGATATTTGGAGTGGAGTAGGAGGTCCCACCGTATGCGCCGATGCATTCATAACCCATGTCATCTGCCATGATTAGAATAATATTTGGCGCCCGTGACTCGCCGGCTTCGGCACAGCAGATTAACGTGAGAATAAGCGCGCTTATTTTGAGCAAATGCTTCATTCGATTCATTCTGCTTTGAGGTTCAAAGTAAGTGGCTCTTTCATGCCGCGCTCTAAATTAAATTCCGCTCGGTAGTTATGTCCATTGTGCTTTATTTTTATGTTATAATCTCCGTAGAATCCGCGACCTTGCAAGCTGCTTGTGAGATCAAGCGTGCCTTCCATGCGAGTGCGCCACTGCTTATTTATTAGATTATCGAGCACCACGTAAACAGGCTTAGGATTACCTTCAGTATTGAGAAGTCCTGCCGGCATGCCCCTCCACGGTTCTACGTCTGTGATGGTCCACCAAATTATAGCTTCTACAGCAGGATGACTAAATGCTAGCGTGTAAAAGTCGCTCGTAAGCTCGGCTTGGTAGCGCTCTAATTCTGGAGTGCTCGGAATTGTCGGACGATCCTGCCCTCTAGCGTCATAAGCATCTACTTTATCTTTCCAAGCGTTGTAACTATCCCAGTCGCTAAAACGCTCGCAACTCAAAATACTAATTTCTGAAAGATGAAGGGGCTTACCAAAACGGCTGTAGGTTTCTAGCGCCTTCCAGAGGCGACTTTCATCAATGGAGTCCATCTCTGTGTGCATGTGAGTCTGAATTCCTATCACCTCAAAATCTGCCCCCGTTGAGAGGCAATGCTCGATTAGCTCTTCATATTCTAAGTCAAGATCTGTGTAGTGGTTGACGATGTAGCGCCCTTTCGGGTGAATCGAGCGAGCAGTACGGATCATTTTCTCCGTCACTTCTGAGGGGCCTCCCACCGATTCAAACCATCGCCGCACACCCTCTTTTTTTTCACGCCATTTGATCCCAGGGGCCTCATTATAGACATCCCACTCATCGATCTCTGGGAAGTTTGTTAATAAGCGATTTACATGACTTAAAATGTCCGCTTCGATATCCGAGGTATCTCGCTCGGAGTCTGTCATAAAATCAGGTAGTACTTCGTGCCACATTAGTGGATGCCCGCGAAGAGTCATACCCTGCGACTTTGCCCAATTAAGTTTTTCCCTAGAATCAGGATTATAGCTCCACCCACCAGGCTTTTTCTCATGGACGGCCCAGTAAAAATCAATCGTGGCATAATTAAACAAGTTAGCGAACAGCGCTTTGAAATCGTCATACCAATCTTGCTTTGGAGCCTGCCAATCAGAGGCCAAGGATCCGCCAAAACGAAAAGAATGACCGGTTTGCTCCAGTTGATAGTTAGCGCCACTCTTAAGGAGCGATCCATCTGGAAGAAGAAATCGTAGGTTAAAGTCACCCATTCGGTGGGCAGCAATTCGCTCGCGTGCTCCCGCCAGTTCCCATGACTGATGCGCCACCGCACGCAGGTTGGCGGAGATAATTAATCCGCAGACAAGTATAGACAGTAGTTTCATTAGTAGGTAAGCGCTACTGCGCAGTGGCAAGAGAATTTAGGAATTGTAACGGATGATTTGCTGCCTTCCTGAGTAATTGTGAGATTCAGTTGTTCTGGGATAAGCGTCGCGTAGAGGATGGTTTCGGGAAGATCGAATCGTAGCGAAGTCTCATAGAGGGGGGGCATGTCTTCTATAATTTCACAATTTCCACGCTGTATAGGCGGCGCGTAAAGAAGGTGTGCGACGTAGCGATTCTCACGGGGTTGATGCATAAATGCAAGGCGCCCCGCGCTAGGCAGCTGTGCTTCTATCATTGGGTGCTTGTGAACCAACTTCAAAACATTGATAAAGAGGTCTCGGTGCAGACGGGCTCCATGCTTAAGATACATCCAGTCTAATTCTGGCGCTATAAAAATGATATTACCTTTGCGGACTATAGCAGGGCACTCAGAAGTTTCCAAGCGATGGGGCGTATTCTGATGAGAGCAATAATGCTCTAGCGTCCGGCTAAAGTAAGGCTCGTGCAAGTGAGCGAGTATTTCGGTCCCGAGATCTGGCTTGAATCTACTAGCTGGTTTGAAATTAAGGAATGGACTCTCGATCAGATTTGTCAGCAATTCTGGACCAGCAAGGAGGTAATCTCGGTCATAATTTGCCTTTCCTACATACTTCGCTCCAATATCTATTAGAAGGGTTTCTCCATTCCTATCCATTGCTCCAGCGCCTATTACGATCAATTTCCCTCCAGCGTCTGTGAATCGGCCTAGACAAGCAGCAGTTTTTTCGTCTAGGCAGGCAGAGCCTGGAATAAGAATAACGTCAAAAGCATTCAAATTCTTCGCAAAATTTGCGATGTCGAAATTAATTTGTTTTTCGAGTAAAATTTTAGCAAGGCCCTCGTCGTGAGATTCACTAAAGCTACGCCAGAAACCAAGTCTCGATGTGGGTATACCGCCGACACCGTAGGCTTCGATCTTCTTCGCGTAAGTATATGCGTGCCCAATATTTTTATATGTAGCCAGGTCCATTTTCCCACTCGGGTGTAATTGGTCTCCAAAGTTACAAGCAGCTCCCCATGCGATCATAGAGGCGGCTTCATAGCGTAAGGCTTCGGGGTGCTTAAAGCCGCCAAACTCGCCCCATGCCGTATGGAATTTACCACTCATAGCAGTAATACTGTAACCAGCTTTGAGGAAATATTTAGATTGCAGTGGCAATTTATCGTAGCCGCCCCAAACAGTTGGTAAATCTTCCAAGTCTTGTACTGTATTGTGTTTGTACATTTTTTGGCGGAAATTAATGCCTCCTTCTATTGCGGTCGTTCCATTAAAAAAAACACAAGCATTTGGGTGGTAGCTTGCGATTAATTCCCGAAGAGCCAAGCAATGCGCTTTCATTTTACTGGCATTAAATGTTTCTACAGCCGCAGCATCTTCGAGATCAATTCCGGCCTCTTCCATATCTTTACAGCAAGCCTCGCTAAAGCAGTGACGATGGGCTTGATAGATATCGAACCAAAAGCCATCAGGCTCGTAGCGTTCGCACAATTCCGTAACTTGCGCTAAAACATGATGGTGATAGCCTGTGTTTGGGCATAGGAATTTCCAATGGAAGTCTGGCAGTGGATCGGCTGGGGCGACATCTTTGGGTAAGTTTCCGTTAGTTATAAAGTTTCCATCCCGATCCCTTGCACACCATTCAGGGTGCTCTTGCGCATCATTAGCGGACCAGCCAAATGTGTAGTATATCTGGGCCTTAACCCCTATTTCGGAGCAGGCTTCTAATTGCGCTCCGAGTAAGTCGATGTTTAGGTTCGGATGCATGCGTCCGATCTTTGTTGGGTAGTAGCTCCAGCTGTGGTGACACTTTGCAAATAGATTGATGGAGTCAATGTGCCCCATCTTTAAGGCTGCTTGAAAATCTTTTTTGCTAAATGCGCATGCTATATTCTCGAGATGTTCAGAAGTATGAAAATCTAAGTGTACTTGGCGCTGTCCTACTGGAGCTACGAGCGAAGAACGCATAGTGTATTGGAGTTAAAAATTAGCGAACCTTTAGTCTAAGATTGAAGAATATTTAAGCGCATGCTTTAAGCTAGGAATCGCCACCATTCTGTGATCGTACGTTTAAATCTGCTAAAACTTGGTCGTACTTTTCCTTGCCTAGCTTGTAGTAGAGTAAGGCAATTAAACATGAGAGTGAAAATAGGCCTGGGAATATATTGTAGAGAAGTTTAATGCCACTCAATGCGGATCCTGATAATTCAGTATTTGCAACAAATCCTGTTGCCCAAAGAACTAGAGATGCAACTCCTGCACCAAAAGCCATAGCAGATTTCTGCATAAAAGTAAAAAATGTTAGGGGAAGACCTTCGGCTCTGATTCCAGTTTTCCAGTGGCCATATTCAATAGTATCAGGAACCATACCCCATTGGCATATAGAGCAAAACATCATCGAAGCAGAACCGACCATCGAGAGTCCAATAAATAGCGTATAAACTTCAGTTGTTGGAATGGGTATAAAATGCCTAACAAAATTTACAAAAAATACTATTAGGCTCCCTAAAATAAATATGTTCTTTTTCCCAAACTTCGCAGTCAAGATCGGTGTTAGGACCACGCCGATTATATTTGCGGGTAACATCCACTGAAAAAACACAGTCAGCAAAGATTCCGTTCCTACTACATATTTAAAATAGTATCCAGAAACTGCATTTTGAATCACCCAAATCGCGGTATTCAAAAACATGGATACAGATAAGATCATCAATGCATCATTTTTAAAAATGATATTTTTTAAGTCCTTTAGTTCATACTTTTTCACTGGCTCTCTGACCCTCTCTTTTGTAGTGAGAGCCGTATAAAATAGAATTACCGTGGAGATTATTCCAAATATTACAGAAGTGTAGAACCAGCCTTGCGCTTCATCTTTAAAGCTAGGGCCTTGCAATGTGAGTAATTCCTTCCCAATAAACTCCAAAATTATGGGTTCTCCCATCACAAATGGTCTGACGTAAGACCCAACTATTGTGATGACAACTACCACAGCAAAAAACATTCTCATTGTAGAAATCTTTGCGCGTTCTTGTTGGTCTTGCGTTACTATAGTGCCCATTGCGCTATAGGAGGTTCCAACAGCTGTGAATATCATCCCATGCATAATATAGGCAAAGTAACAGTAGACTACTTTCATGGTATCGCTCAGTTCCGGCATGCTAAAGCACGCGATAAGGATGAGGTTTAGTGGAATCGCGCCCCAGTAAATGAATGGTTTATAGGTTCCAATTTTATTCCGTGTTCTATCTGCGATAAAGCCCATCATCGGGTCGTTGATGGCGTCCCATAATCTTGAAACTAGCAGAATCCCTCCAACGTGCAGTACATTGATACCAAAGACATCGGTATAAAAATACATAAGCCAGAAACTTAGTAATTGGAAATTTAGGTTGATACCTAGGTCTCCGAGGCTGAAATTGAAAATATCGCGTTTTTTAAGGGGAGGTAACATAGATGAGATTGGATAAGGGGTGAGAAAATAGGAAGGCGTTGTGCGAAGACACTTTTATCTATTAAAGGGAGTGATATTTCAAATCATCAGAATCTAACCATAAAATATTAGTTACTATACGGGGATAATAGAGACTGCCGATTGGTTTTCCAGAGGCAAACTGGTCGGAGCAGGCGTAGAATTTGGAGCCATCTACTTGCCAGAGGACGTGAGCCTCATCGGCGAGGGCTTCACCCCCATATTCAATCCCCAGAATATTGCGAACAACATACTGGTTTAGGCATATTTTACTCATCCAAGAGTTGTCTGCACTGCTCGAGAGTTTCCATCCGCCATTTTCGTACAGGCACACGTCGGGCTGTAAGACATATCTTGTATGCGCTTTGAGCATTTTTATGTACCCGCCGAAAGGACCCTTCTCCGAGACTGCGCTTTTAAGACCCATTTTCCATGGGTAAATGAGCGCTTCTACGGCAGGAATAATAGCGCTGCGGTTTTCTCCCTCAAGGACTGCAGGAATGTAGCCAAGCTTCGGATCGAAGGCTCCCTCTAGAGTGGAGGCGCAGCGCACAGCAGCTTCATGAGCGATTGTGGCTTGGCCGAGTTCGCCCAATTGCTTGAGCATCATTTCAAGAGCGAGATAAGAAGCCCAACATTTGCCTGCTAAGTAAACGTTCCGTCTAGCCTGGCCTAACGAGTGATCTAGAGAATCGTAGGTTGTAATTTCGCCTCCGCCCTGTGTGCGCGAACTTTCAAAGCTCATCAAGCCGTCTCTCTGACTGGGATCGGGATGGTCGCGATTGAGTAGGCTATTCAGGCACTGAAAGAGTAGCTCTTTTTGTTGTACAAGGAACTCAGTGTCGCCGGTCTCTTTAATGTAGAGCCCGGCGCACAAGACCCAGTTCGTTAGTTGCTCGCAGGTCATGTATGAGAAGCACTTGCGATCGATTCCGATACATTCGTAGCAAGAGTAGCCTTCGGGGCTGAAGTGATTACCTATCCCCATGTCGTGAGTGAAGGAAACCCCGCCTTCGAGTAGTGCGCTTGGATCCTTAGGATCAAAAACTTTATCTTCGTAGCGGTAGCGAGTGACAAACTGCTCGAGGACATTGCGCACCGTCCAAGGGTTCTGCCGGAGCTCAAAAAAGATCATATCAACAGTGAGATCTAGTGTATTCATCATGAGGTACTCGCCCTCATTAATGACCCAGAGCGCTTGGCCTGCTTTGTCTATTAACCACTCACTGGAGCCATAGTAACTGCGAGTCGCATGTGAGATTAGAAATTGCTGCGACTGGCTTAAGCCACTAGCTTCTAGCTCAGCATCGCGCTCGCCAGCAATGGCGGCGTACTCCTCCGACTTTTGCAGTGCGTAGTTAAAGACCTCGTAGATATTTTTAAAGTGACGGGTATACCAGTACGATGCGCTCTGGTTGAAAGTCGCTTGTCCTTGAATGTAGTAGCCGAGCGCAATACGAATTGTTTTCGAAGAACTAGGCTCTACTGAAAACGAAATCCCTCCGACAGGCCCAAGAGCGAAATTCGGGGTGCGCAATTCTCGCTCTAGAGCTTGTTCGACTCCAAATTCAATAAATTCTTCCACGCCAGGAGTGTCACAGGCGAAGCCAATTTTCTCGCGACTGACCATGCCCTTATGAGCACTTTTTTGTGAGAGCGGCGTCCAAGGGGTTGCTCCTTCGAGCGCGAAAAAGCCCTCCCAGTTTTCACTGCTAATATTTTTAATTGTTAGTTCGAGAAAAGTCGCTGGCAGGGATGCAAACTTTAGAGTTTCATCATCTGCTACTGCGGGGTCTGGAATGGAGAAAAACGGAGTAGAAATTTTGAAGGTAATACCCTTAGCCTTAAATTTATCACTTGCCCATCCATAGCTTCGCTCGATCTCATCTTCATTTAAAATGGTTAGTCCTTTGTCGGCTGCTTCTTCTGGCTTGCTGTAGCGCTCAGCTTCGTTGGAGATACCTTTATAAAAGGGTAGGGTTACCATCTGCCCAGAGGCACTGCGATAGCCGACAAAAACGGCACTTTCGGCAGGCCCACCTTTTTCGAGAGCCATACCGCCCTGCGCGCCGTGCATGCCGACAGTAAAAGAGCTGTGAGCTCCCATTGGAGAATGTTGAGCGTGAAAGGAGTTTGTTGGCAATGTCATAAGAAAAATAGCATGTAAACTATCAAAATACAGTTGTGAAGCAAAGCTGGTCAAAATGAAGCATAAAGTGAAGAATATGAAACTTATTGCTTTGTCTTACCCGATTTTATCTACAGCAATTTATTTGTTTAGTAAAACCGATATGTTTTACCTTAAAGTTTCACTTTCATACATTATTGGCACATTAAAAGTAGTAGTTTAGTTCTTAGTAGTATGATAATTTAGTACTTTGCATTATAGGTTTAAAGGCTTATAGTATTATATTCCTCTAAACCCCAAACCCCTACTACATGCTACGATTACCTAGCACTCTTTGTATCGTCTACTTTTTCGCCACAGCGTTGGTTGCTCATGCAGCACAATGGACAGAGGTTGGGGCATACTGGGCATTTCAGGTGGAAAATGGGGGCGTAGGTCCGACTAATGCGACATTTACAGAAATTGTCAGCGTAAATACTTGGCCCAGCGGAACCCCTTCTTTTAGTTACGCTGGTACTAGAAAGACTAACCAAGGAATGGGTAACTACGGGGCGAATCAGACCGCGTTTGACGGGTCTGTGTGGGTACCTGGAAGAGCATTCGGTTGGTATGTTAGTAACACGGGGCAGAACAATGATCCATCTACAGGGAATAGTTTTGAAATTACGCTAGATACTACAGGTATCGAGGATCTTAACGTAGAATTAAGGTATCGTCTGAATGGCACGCAGACTACTTCTGGTCAACAAGTGGACGGGTTCAGTGCTTTCGAATACAGGTTAGATGGGGGAGTTTTTACCGCAGTACCCGGTATCTCTTTGGGCTTAGAAGACGCCATTGTTCAAACAGGCAATAACGCTGGTAGCTCCTCCTACAATAATTTTTGGCAGGCAGATCTCAGCTCACTTCCGGCGATTGAGAATGCTGGATTGATTACCTTGCGTTGGACTCTTCCAGATCTAGCTGCAGGTAATAGTAAGCAAATCCGAATGGATGATTTAGAGGTGACTGGGTCCTATAGTCCAATAACATACACTGAATTGCTTGAGCTGCGCACTTCAGTCGGAACTTACACTCCGAGTACTTTTACTGCTAGCGCGGTAGATTATGGTTTGTCTGGGGCGGACGCTGCAGACTTCGATATTTCAAGCAGCGGAGAATTGACCTTCATAAATGCCCCAGTCTATTCCAGCCAGGCCAATTACGAAATAGTTGTTGAAATGAGCGATCCGTCTGATTCTTCGAGGATTGAGCATGAAACTGTGTCAGTAACGATCCTTCCAAGTGCGGCGATTACGACCCGTGATAGGCACCACCCGATTGGCGAGTATAACGTACTATTTATCCCAGTAGATGATTTACGACCCTTACTTAATGTCTACGGGGAAGACGATCCACTCAGACCGATTACAATTAATGGAGAGTCAGGCACCCCTAATTTTGACCGCCTCGCTGCATCTGGGGTGACCTTTCTTAATGCGCATTGTCAACAGGCAATTTGTACTGCATCACGTGTATCTTTTTTAACGGGTCTTCGCCCAGATACAACCAGAAATTGGAATCTTGAGACCAATTTTAGGGATATTATGCCGAATGTGGTCACACTCCCTCAGCAATTCAATCAGAGTGGATACAAGACTTACGGGGTAGGTAAGATTTTTCACGGTCAAACCAGTAGCAAACAGGACGACGATCACAGCGCAGGCGCCGACTCATGGAGTGAAGGCTGGCAGAATCCAAGCACTGGGCGGTTTAATTTTTATGAACGAGGCGATAATAATAGTGTTTGGAATACCTGGGATAAAACCGCTGTGGCCAACTCAAGTAGCGTCTCGGCAACAGACGTTGGAGAGTATAAGAGAGATGGTGTAACAAAAATTGAAGACAGCGATTACAAGGATGGTCGCGCTGCTGAATTGGCGGTTGAGAAAATAGCGGAATACGCGATCGATGGAACCCCATTCTTTTTGGGATTAGGATTCCAAAAGCCACACTTACCCTTCAACGCGCCGAAAGACTACTGGGATCTTTATGACCCTGATGCTATTGATATGAGTTTTTATCAGGGAGTTAGGGATATGCCAGAGGGCACTAACTCATTTACGTCACCTTATGGTGGAGAGCCTTCTTCTTATGGCGACGGAGAAACCTATTTACCAACAGTCGCAGAGCCCGACTTGAGTATTTTCTTCAACGATAGGATGCCATCAGTGGATTCAGCAAGGCACTTAATTCATGGCTATATGGCCTGCGTTTCCTTTATTGATGCTCAGCTCGGAAAGGTCTTAGACGCCTTAGAAGATCCTAATGGTGATGGATCCGACGCGGACTCTATAGCGGATAACACTATAGTTATTTTGTTCGGCGACCATGGCTTTCACTTAGGAGACCACGGCGCATTCTGGGCAAAACATAGTAATTATGAAATTTCAACAAGGGTACCTTTTATTATTAGATCTCCAGGTATGAGTTCTCTTGGCTCTCGCGGTAAGATGACTAGCGCTCCTGTTGAGTTAGTGGACATTTTCCCGACTTTACTCGATCTTTGTAGCTTACCTATTCCATCTACAACGACTAGAATTACAGCAGAAAATGATACTGAGTTATACCAAGTGTTGGAAGGAACTTCTTTGGTGCCGCTTTTAGAAGACCCCGAACAACCGTGGAAATCTGTGGCATTTAGTCAGTATCAACGCTACATTTCTTACAAATCTAGTTATGATTCAGACAGACCTTTGTCTGCTGCTGGCGGGGGTAAGGGTATGGGCTACAGTATTCGTACAGACCGTTACAGGTATACCGAGTGGTGGAAGACCAACGGGGACTACGGGAAATTTGGGACTAACACATATGATCCAGATGCCAGCCGAGTGGTTGCTGGCCAAGCTAGCTTCGTTGAGCTATACGATTATCATAATGATCCATTAGAGGCCGAGAATCTAGCTTATACCCAAGCCAGTACTTATGCCGCACTTATTTCGGAATTACAGGGATTACTGCACGATTCTGATAGTAGCGATTATGTGGGCGACGGCTGGAAGAAGGACATGCAGACCTCGCCTTATAATGTCCCCGCAAGCTATCCGGTGACGAAGTCGCATTGGGCATCGCTTCACCAGAGCCCAGGACGTAATCCATCAGAATTCGCTGATACCGAAGATCCTGACCAAGACGGTATTATCAATCTAATGGAATATGCCATGGGTACACATCCGCTTAAGGCGAACAATAACCAAGTCTCGGTTTTTCATACTTCGGGATCAATTGGACTACTATACCCGCAAGTATCTGTTCGAGACGACGTCACGATTGTTCCTGAAACGACCGGTTCTTTAAATACCAATTCTTGGTCGCCAGTCACTTCGACTGTTACAGATACAATAGGTTCTAAGACTATAAAAGAAGCGTCCTTAACAACTTCAGGAGCTAGTGGATTTCTCAGGCTAAGAGTGGAGTAAAAAAGGTGTTAGTTTGTAGATAGTTTAATATAACCTTATTGCTATTTTACGATTTTAAAAAGTTAAAAAAGAGCCATAGAATTATTTAAAATCGATAGAATGAATACTCCCCTTTTGAGATGTTCTTTTTTCAAAAAAGGAGTGTTGTTTTTAAGCATACTATTTCTTTTTTGTGCCCCACTTGCTTTCTGTGCTGGGCAGCCTAATGTTATATTTATCATTTGCGATGATTTGAACGACTCAGTCGAGGGAATGGGCGGGCATGTCGATGCCAAAGCACCTCGAATAGAAGAGATCATGCAGGCGGGTGTTCGTTTCACCAATGCGCATTGTAACGCACCAATTTGTGGGCCCTCTCGGGCTAGTTTGTGGACGGGTCTATTACCAAGTACCAGCGGCTACTATGGGTTTGACCAGCAATCTAACGACTGGCGGGATTTTGATATCTTGAGTGATGCGATTACTTTGATGGAGCATTTTAAGGGTAATAATTACAAGGTGTGGGGTAGTGGTAAGATTTTTCACAACGGTCATGACGATAACTCTGTCTTCACTGATAATCCAACGGATGACGGAGCCGGTCCAGTTGATTTTGGCCCTTTTCCGTGGGACGGAACTAGTGTGCAATTCGGGAGTAATCAAGGAGTGCAGCATCCAGACATGCCCACGAGTAATTGGGGCTATTATCCTAGCACTGCTTCATTGGATAATAATCCTGGAGATACTCCAGGCTACGGAGGTTATCAGTGGTCATTGAAAAGTGGACCTTTCAACTACACGAGTGAGGGCGGTCCTTTGGGCATCGATGGAGATGTTCGCGACCTGATGCCTGATGAGATAACTGCACAGTGGGCGGAAGACAAATTGGCTGAGACCCATGAGGACCCTTTTCTCATGGTCGTGGGTATGAATCGGCCGCATGCACCTTTTTATGCGCCAAAGGAATTTTTTGATCTATTCAGAGACGCAAGCGGAAATAACACCGTAAGCTTACCGCCCCTACCTAGTGTAGATGATTTATCCGATATTCCTGAAATTGCAATTGGTAGGCCTTTTGGCGATTTACTTAATAGGGGCTATCAGAGCGGTATGAATAAGTACAAGGCGGACTATGGTAATGGGGCGAATGAGTGGTGGCTAAATTTTGTGCAGGGATACCTTGCTTGTGTCGCTTTCGCCGATCATCAAGTAGGCGTTATTTGGGATGCTCTGCAGACTAGTGATTATGCTGACAACACGATTGTGATTGTGACTAGTGATCATGGCTACCATTTGGGCGAGAAGGATCACTCCTCTAAAACGACCCCATGGGAAGAAACGACCCGAGTGCCGTTGGTTATTTATACTCCAGAGATGCGCTCAGGTGGCAGCCTAGCCAATGTGGCCGGGCTAGAGTGCAGTGCACCGGTGTCGCTTATCGACCTCTATCCGACCTTGAATGCGCTATGCGGTATGCCAGCCGATCCGAACGGAGGACCGCATAGGAATAATACTGCACTTGATGGCAGCGATTTAACTCCGCTACTCGAGGCGCCGCTAGAAGGCCAGTGGAATGGCCCGAGCGTATCGCTATCTCATTTGCATAACGCTAGGGTGGATTGGCCCGCAGATACTAAAAGTCCGTGGGCGCTTAATCATCACGCGGTCCGTTCCGAGAATTATAGATATATTCGTTATAGCGACGGATCAGAAGAATTCTACGATCATTTGGTGGATCCCAATGAATGGAGCAATGAGGCAAACAATGTAGTTTATGCCACGGAGAAAGTTATGCTGAAACAACGGCTCTTTGCATCACTTGATTTAGCAAGTACAGAGAACTTGATAGCAAACGGCAGCTTCGAAAGCAACCTGAGTAACTGGGCAGTAAGTGGCTCGACAGCCGCAGTACTCAATGCCTCGAATTCATTAGCGGGCGATAAATCAGTTTTGGTCACCAGTAGCGCTACTGCTGGTAGCGAGGTAATTGTGGATTACCAGTTTGATGGTATCGACGGTACATTACTTAATAGTAATGCACTTTTCAATGATGGCAGTGATACTGGCTCTTGGAATTATGGTCAGTTTAAAGTGCAAACATCAAGCGCTGGCAATCAGGCTGGAGTAAGCGTGCTGAATATCGGTTACACCGAAGAACAGAAGTCTCCGAATGTAGATGATAACTTAGCAGCTAACGGGACGAATACTTCCTACCGTTTATATACTCTAGCTTCTGCCATTACTTCTGGCGAATTTGATTTCGAAGTCGATATTTCTCAGTGGGACCTTCGTCGCGCTTGGGATAGTGTTACCTCGGCGGCAGGTAAAGGGATTCAATTTTCACTTATGTCTGAAGGCAGTTCAGTTAATGTGCGATTCGAAACCTTTGGAAGTAATGGTTTTCGTGTTAGTGCTTCGGGGCTAGCTAGTGGTAATATTTTCGGCAATACCTTTGAGAACAGCTTGTGGCGTTACGAGCCCAGCGGAGGCTTTTTACGGATTACTGGAAATCTTGATAGCGGATCTTGGACGGCCTTCGCAAAAGACGGAGAGGGCGGTGCCTACCAGACGATTGCGAGCGGCTCGGGCTTGAGCAGCATTAGTGGGATACGCTTTAATACACTCTCCCCCTCAAATGGCTCTTGGGGCGGAGCGGGTGCTGGCAATGCGACTGATCCAACAATTAATGGCACCCCTGGTGACTACATGCGTATAGACAGCATTACATTAACGAACACTACTATCGCATCGGATGGGGGGATAGAGCAGGATATGTTAACTGTTCTCGAGTCAGGAAAAAGCTATCATATATCTGCGTGGGTTAAGAGCAACAGCTCGGGTACAGTCCAACTTGATATGAAGGAAACGAAAGGCTCTGGCGAAGTGACTTATGTAGCGGTCGGTAGCGTCGCGGCTAATGATTCGGAGTTTCTGCTGATTGAGGGTGACTACACAGTCCCAAGTAACCTTACGGGACTGTCGCTCATAGCTCAAGGTGTGACTTTTTACCTCGATCACGTGCAGGTCTACGAGTACTTGCAGCCTAAGATAGTTGCCTCGGTCACCTTAGCGGCAGGGATGTCTGCTTCCTCTCTTAATTGGAATGCCGAACTAGCTCGTTCTTACACATTACAGAAATCGACGGACCTTATAACCTGGGCAAATCTAGAGACTCTTACTGCGTACCAGAGCACAATGTCGCGACCCGTAATTCTTAATACTGGGGAATCAGAGGCTTTCTGGCGAGTAGTTCGTAACGAATAGAGTCAAAGTAGAGGTGTTATTTTTCAGGAATCCTATTTTTCTGTTTACGATATTTGCCTGGAGTTATTCCGTACATAGAACGAAAGCTGTTAATGAGTGAATTGACGGAATAAAAGCCGCAGTTCTTGGCTATTGTGCTCAGGTTCGCTCCGCTGGTCCTTAGTAGGTGCGAGACGGCTAGTGTGCGCTGATGTCGAATTTCTTGGCCGGGTGATTTACTGTGGTTGTTTGAAAATGCTTTTTGTAAGCCTTGTTGTGTTACCCCCATTGCTTCTGCCACATCCGAAGCCTGTATGCCGTTATAGTAGTTATTCTTGATCCAGTGGAGCGCGTTGGCGACTAGAGGATTTTCTACCGCATAGCAGTCTGTGCTTTGGCGTATGACCACACCTTTGGGAGTATGCCGAACAATCTGCTGCGATCCAAATTCCTTCGGTTCAGTTAAGAGCTTATTTAGTATATTCGCTGCTGCGACGCCTAGGCCCTCTAGGTCGCTGTCTACACTGCTGAGTTCGATATTTAGCCCACTATTTACTAAGTCGTCATTATCTACGCCAAGTACAGCGATGTTTTCTGGTACTCGCAGATTATTTTGCCTAGATAGGGAAATCATTTCTGCGGCCATTGTATCTTGATAAGCAAAAAAGCCTAGAGAGAGTTCTTCCAGCTTACGGCTCCTACCTAGGGCTAAGGATCGCAGCTCATTGAATACCTCTTTTTGCATAGTCCTAGATTCTAGGACCGTAACTTCGCCGCCGTCTGCCTGCATAAAATGGCGGATCGACTTTAGCCGCTCTTCGTACATTTTAACGCCGCTGGGATTCAGGGCAAACACTTCGCGATAGCCCTGATCACGAAAGTGCTCTGCAGCAAGCCGCCCGATTTCTTTGTTATCGGTTACGACTCGGGGAATCGTAAGATGGTGATTTCCTAGTCCCATATCGACGAGGGGTATGTCGTGAGAACGGAAGTATTCGAGCGTATTGGTGCATTGGAGTAGGGCGATGCAGCCTGAGCCCTGCCATCCCTTTAGAATGCCTTCATTCGTGACCGGATCTTTAGGACAGTTCAACTGCCAGCCATACTGACGAGCTATTCGCGCTACGCCTCGGTGGATACGATAGTCGTACCACTCCAAAAGCAGTAACACATATTTTTGCTCAAGCATCGTTGGGGTAGGGGTAAAAGTACTTATTATAAAAACTTAGACGCTATTTTTGGGGTTGTTGAGCCTAAAATTAAAAAAATTAAACTATAGTTTAGAAGAATTATTTAGTAATTGTTAGTTTATGATTATTAATTCTTTAAGGATTACTGGCGTATTATGCTTCGCGCATGTCCGATTATAGTTTCGATAATCTCATGTTATTTACGGAAGTTTTTCTGTGCTCTGCGCGCCACGCTCTTGACGCTTGCTGATTCATACGCTTAAATAAAACATCATACATGATGAAAAAATTCCCTTCGTCTCAGCGCGGATTTGCCCTTGTTATTGCGCTATCGTTAATGGCTTTTGTGCTACTGCTTGTTTTGAGCATTTCGACTCTTGTACAGGTGGAGTCTCAGAGTGCCACTACTGGTCTGCAGCAAATGCGAGCGCGCCTAAATGCGCAATTAGGCGCAATGATCGCTCTGGGCGATTTGCAGCGCTACACGGGACCTGATCAACGAGTCACTGCGCGCGCCGATATATTGCTAGATCCGAGTTCCGGCGATATTGCCGGACAATCTCGTTGGACTGGGGTGTGGTCTTCTAAAGAAAGTACGAGTGATTTTTTTGATATGGCTGACGAATTAGGGGGCCACAAAGCAAGATGGCTCGTTAGCGGGAATGATCCGAACGGTCCTATACTGAATCCTAATTCCCTGGTATCTGTTGATACAATGAACCTTGCCACAGTCGGTGGTAGCGTGGCTAACAAAAGCAGCATCAATCGGAACGATACGGTCATAGCACCTAAGGTTGAAATTCTTGGGGATAATAATGTGGCAGTAGGTCATTACGCCTTTTGGGTGAGCGACGAAGGAATGAAGGCGCGCGTGAACATGGCAGATCCTTTTTTAAATAGTGCTGATCTGGAAGATAGTTATTATCGAACTGCAATGGCTCAGGTTGCAGATCCGACAGCGGTCAGTAACTTAGATGGCAATCAATTACTAACTGGCACGAATTCTCGTTGGAAAGGAATCGGCTATGATCCTTCAAAGATTTCTAGTCACAAGAATATTCCTATGTTTTTAGAGGAGGATTTACCAAGTGGTGCGAGTCTTGATGGCGTGAGCCGCGAATTCTTTCATGATTTTACGGTTCATTCTAGTGGGGTGCTAGCCAATACAAAAGATGGTGGACTTAAGCGCGATCTTTCCACTGCGCTGTCTAGTCTACCAAATGATATGTCAGGACCAATCTTTGCGCCCTTCGGAGCTACGCAATCGACAGGAGATCCAGGAGGCCCTAACTGGGAGCAACTTGCTGACTATTATCAATTGGCAATAAATACAGAAGGTGTTGAGTCACTTCAATTTCGTATGCCTACAACCCAGCAGGTAGGGATTGCGCCAGTGGTCACCCGCTGGAATTTGCCGTTTTACGGTTTTGCTGACTACAACGGTGTGGGAGATGAGTGGACAACAGGAGGCTATAATTATAGCATTGGACTTTTTCCACTGATAACTCTGTGGAACCCGTATAACAAAGATTTAGAGCTTCCAGAAATAGGCATAGAGTGTGAATTCCCCCGCAGAATGGAGGTTTGGTCCTGTCGTATTCAAGACGAAGGTACAATTAATGGAACTGTGTATAATCGGCAAAGCGTGGCACAAATTACAATGGGAAAATGGTCTGCAGGAACGACTTACCGAAATGTCATTAAGTTTAGGATTAAGCCTGTGACGATTCCTGCAGGTCAGGCATATAATTTCACGCCTCCGAATAATTCCATTTTTGATTCAGAAGATTCGCGTAATGGCAGAAACAATATCCTTGTCCCGGGAGGTTGGTCGGCAGGAAATATGAATGGTTTTTATACTCAGCCAATTTCTGGTTCAGGAGCTGAAGAATTTTTTTACAGCGCATCGGCTACTAACAATGCAGGTGAAAGAAGTCCTTGGCAACATGCAACTAAAAGGGTGATGCCAGTAATTAGCGGCGGCGAAAACTCTGGTGGTAATCCATGGAGACAGGTGCTTAATCTGTACGATTTGAGTACGGATGATACTTTCAATCTTGATGGATCTAATCGCTTTAAGTCGCTTACATTTTGGGGTCTAAACGCCTGGATTGGGGACACAATGACTGGTAACGGCCAGAAGACAGGTCACAATCCCAGAGTGATTCGTTTAAATAGGATTGATGATCTTAGCGCGCAGCTTCTGGACAGCCCACGCTTTAATAACTTCTTGCAACCGCTCGGGTCATCTGACGGAGCAAGTTACACGGATCCTGGAACTAATATAGCAGCTGACTTAAACGCAATGGATCATTGGAAGTTTGCTGGCAAGACCTTTGGTATATCCGCAGCACTTAAATTTCCAGATATGCCTTTCAATAATACGAACGAAGTGCCGATTCATTTATATCGTAATTTTAATCCAACCGCTCCAGTCGTGCAAAGACCTATTAATGCACAAGAAGATTTCTGGGGATCTATTGCCACAATGTATACGCGTGGCCCCAGTACAGCTTTTTCAAATGATAATACAGCGAATTATCTTCCAGGGACAGAGTACGCTAACGCGCCAGTTGGGCTAGAATTTGGTATCAATAGTACAAGTGGTTCGGATGAAGCGATTATCTATGACATCTCTAGGCCCCTAAGTATTGGGCACCTAATGCACGCTAATCTCTTCAATTATTACGGCACCAATAATGATTTAGAAATTTCTAATGGTTGCTCGACAAGCGATCACAGAAAGTATCACGCTAATGTTCATCAAGCACTCTACTCAATACCTGCACACGCCATAGGCAATTCGTTTCCGGATATTCACTTGCCGCTAAATGCATCCAAGCTTGATCCAAGCGCGAAAGGCTATACAACGAACGGGGGTGCATCTGTCAAATGGTGTCATTATGACTATTCTTATGAGCTAAATTCTGCGCTATGGGATGGGTATTATTTTTCGGGAATAGAACCTAGCGAGTCACCCAGCTTCCCATTACCTAATGCCCGTTTAAGAGATGCAGCGACTGGAAATTCGGCTGGTCTATTAAATGAAAAACAAGCGGCAGCGCGCCTCATGCTGGACGGGGCATTTAATATTAATTCTACATCGGTTGCTGCTTGGGAGTCTATTCTCGGAGCTATGCGCGAGATCGACAATATTGAAGGGGGTAGCGCTAGTTCCGCCGATCAGTTGCACAACTTCTCGCGCTTTGCAAAAGCGCTTGAAGACTCGACTGGCACATTGCCTGATTTGAGTTCGGATGCTGATTCGATTGCTGCAGGTTTCCGTAGTCTGACTGATGCTCAAATAGCTAGTCTAGCGTCTGCGATTGTCGCTGAGATCAGGTTACGTGCTTCAACCGCCGACACTAATGGATTCACCTATCCATTTACAAGTGTTTCTAGTTTCGTTAATCGCTCCTTGGACACAAGTACAAGGGAATTTGCATTTAGCGGTGTGTTACAGGCAGCTATCGATAAGTCTGGGATAAATGGACTAGAATCTGGTAATTCTGGTTTTTGGGAAAATCAAAATCTCGATTATTATCCCCTCTATGAGGAGGGGGATCTAACCGCAGAAGAGCGACCTCGTACAGATGGTATGCCAGGTTCACTGACACAAGCGGATTTACTTAGCAAGATAGGACATTTGCTTCAAGCTCGCAGTGATACCTTCGTTATACGTTCGAGTGGCGATGCCATAAACGGGTTTGGTGCTGGAGCAAACCAGTTGTCTGAGCAGGCCTATTACGAAATCGTTGTTCAACGCATTCCTGAATATATTGATTCCTCGCAACTCGCGTATAATCCAGCTAGCTCACCTACCAATCTAAATTTTGGGCGTAAATATCAAATCGTTTCTCAAGGTTGGGTCTCAAAGGAAGACATTTAGTCTTATAGCTTAGGGAAATGAAAACCATTCTATTACAACTTATAGTTGGTTCGATCCTAATAGGATCTAATCTATATTCTCAGGTAGGCGCTATTCCTGAACAGGAGCTTTATAATTTGAGTTTATTTTTTATTAATTACCAAGAGACGGACAGCCCTCGAACCAAGACTACAGGCATAAATCTAAAGTATATATCAAAAGGTGAAGTTAGACGCATAGGCGCCAGAGTGGGTTCGTTAACTCGCGAATTTAGTTACACTGGGCAGCGTAATTTTTCATTTGTTGAAGAGGTAATTAACGAGGAAGGCGTGGTAACTCACGTTCCTATTGTTGGCGCAGACCTAGGAGCGAAAGGACGTAAGGTAGTGTTGCTTATACGTGATCCGAGTGGGCGCTTAGTTTCGAGGATATTTGATATAAGTGCATCTAAATTCTCAGAAAATTCTGTTAGGTGCATCAATTTGGCTAGAAAACAAATACGTGCTAAGATAGGTAGCCGCATAAGAGATTTATCTCCAATGAGTGCGAGAGACTTTGAAGTTAGCGGAGATACTCGTAAATTTCTGGTTCCGCTTATTTTAGCGACAGCAGGTCAGGGCGATAAAGCAGTGATCATCGAGAAAAGCCGAATATCGATGAAACAAGGAGAGCGAAGTCTAGTATTTTTGTATCACGACCCACGAGACTTGAACAAAGTAAGATATAAGCGCGTTACCCTAAGTGACGAACTAGCTTTTGAAGATGAGACAGATGACGAGGTTCAAGAAACCGAAGTGAACGACGATGCCGCACGACAAGCAGAGAAAGAGGCAGGTCTTTAACACTGCTCACATGCAGAGCTTTAACGCTCTCTTTTTAATGCGGAGGCAATCTTACTAACGTTACCAACTTATACGGATTGCGGAGGTAAAACCGACACCGTCGTACTGGATTACTTAGCTATACTTATTTTCGTAGCAAGTATGAGTAGTTAACCTACTTGTAACATAAAAGCCATAAAATCGTAATATTAGTTTTATATAGTAATTTAAGTTCCAAGTAATCTAATACAAATAATGAACATTGCTTAAAATAAATCAATACAAACTAGAAAAATGAAAATAAAGAATACTCTGTTTAGCCTTATTGCAGTTACTGCTATGACAATGGGAACAGTTTACGCCACTGAAACAATTGTTATTAAGGGCTCGGACACTCTTGGCGCTAAAATGGTTCCACAGATTGCTGAAGCTTTTAAAGCTAAAATGAACAAACAAGGTGTCGAAGTTGCGTTTGAGATAGCAGCAGAAGGGTCATCGACAGGCGTAGCTTCAGTAATCGATGCTACTGCTGAAATTGGAATGTCTTCACGCGATCCAAAGGATAAGGAAGTAGCAAAAGCTAAAGCCAAGGGAGTAGATATGAAAGCTATTACGATGGCTAAAGACGGTATCGCTATTATAGTAAATGAAAGTAATTTGATCGAAAGTATTTCTCTCGAAGAGATCGAACTTATTTTCTCAGGGGACGTAACCGATTGGTCTGGTATAACAGCCCAAACTGGCGAAATATCTGCTTACACACGAAATACTTCTTCTGGAACATATGCGGTTTTTCAGAAATTAGGAATGAATTCTCGAGATTACGGAGTTGATTCTCAAAAAATGGCAGGTAACGAGCAAATTGCAGCAGAAGTAGCAAATAATCCTAATGGCATTGGTTATGTTGGATTAGCTTACATAAAAACGCCTGGGGTAAAGGTCCTTCCAGTAGATGGCTCGATGCCTGAAGATCCATCGTATCCCATTGCTCGTCCTCTTTACTACTTGATCGACAACAGCAAGCAACTTAGCCCATTAGCAAATGATTTTATAGGGTTTAGCATGAGCCCGGAAGGTCAAAATATTGTAAATCGTGTAAATTTTCTTTCGATTTATTAAAGGTAGCTTTAACTTAGATTAGTTATAATAAAGGGGTCGCTATTTATAGCGGCTCCTTTTTTAGTATGTAAGTAGCAGTAGTATAAAGTTACCTGAATTACATTGTAACACAATTGTAACATAAGAAGCTTAACCTAGTATTGCATAAAAAATTTACGTTTATCATATACTTGATATAGATGTTAAGTCGCAAAAAAACAGATTCTTGTACGACTTCCTTCAGTCATAGAAAGTCGATACTCCTAGGCTTAGACTCTGATAGTATCATAAAGAAATTTTTTGGCAGTACGGCGATGGTCGCCATCCTGGTTCTCGGCCTCATTACAATCTTTTTATTTAAAGAAGGAGCCGGCTTTATTGGTTTATACCATAAAAGTTTAAAAGAATATCGACTATCTGGCTTGGAATATGTCGATATTCTAAAAGAGAAAAGAGAGGGATATGCTTCGCTGACTCGTTATTTGAATGATATTAAGGCAGAGTGGATAAATGCGCTCAGAGCGGAAGGCCTGACTCAATCTGAGATAAACAAGCAAGTGATGGCTCCAGAGGCTAAAGCTTTCTTTTTTGGTTATATGAGGGCAGGTGGAGAAATTCGGAGTTTCGTGAAAGATAAGATGGATTTAGCAATCGCTTCACGCGACCAACACACTACTAACGAGAATCTACGCGAGACACTTAACAATTATGTAGCTCAGATTAAGCGCTTAAAAGAATCAGCTTTATCTTGGAGTGAAGAAAATCGCAATACATTTGGATTGCGTCTACGTGAGGCAGCGCTTTCGGGTAGCATAGGTTACGATGAAGGTACTGATATGCGGCAGCGAGCGGAGGAAGTTCAACAAGGAGCCCAGCTTAATTTAGAAGATAAAGAATTATTTATAAAATTGTTAGAGCAAGAATACGTTAAAGTAGAGCGTATGATTCAGCCAGTAGATTTTAGTATTACCGTAAAAGAGGTTGTTGCTGACCAAGAAGCCTATAAAAATATATTAATTCGTCTCGAAAAGAAACTTAATGACATAATAACAAGCTCTAATGCTATTACATTTGGTAGCCAATCTATAACTGATCGCATCGATCGTTTTAAGGATCTAAATGCGATTTTCTTTAATCAATCAGCTATCCATTTAGAGACTCTGGCCTCGTGGAATTCAACAAAAGAAGTATCAGTTTGGCACGCAATAGGTGCTTTCATTCGAGGAAAAGATTGGATTACTGCCAGCGATCAGCAAGATTGGTACGGGTTGCTTCCCCTGCTTTCAGGTTCATTACTTATTTCGTTAATTGCGTTATTTTTTGCTATTCCATTCGGTATCGGAGCTGCAATTTATGTTAACCAGATAGCAGGTTCAGTCGAACGTAATTTTATCAAGCCCTACATCGAGTTTGTGTCCGCAATACCCTCAGTAGTGATAGGATTCTTCGGAGTTGTCGTTTTTGGAGAAGCCATGCGTTTTCTCTCGCAAAGTGAATTCTTGCATTGGGTTCCTTTTTTCCCCCTTCAAGAGCGACTTAACGCTTTCACTGCAGGTTGCTTACTTGCACTTATGGCCATACCTACGATTTTTACGTTAGCTGAAGATGCTCTTAATAATATACCACATCATTTTAAAGAAGCATCTTTTGCTATAGGTGCCACTCCTTTACAGACTACGCTTCGCGTAATAATTCCTACTGCACTCTCAGGTATAATATCTGCTGTTATGCTAGGATTTGGGAGGGTCATTGGGGAGACTATGGTAGTATTACTTTGTGCAGGGAACCGAATCAAGATCCCTGACTTTACTGATGGCTTTGGTGTATTTTTCGAACCTGTTCACACTATGACGGGTATTATCGCTCAAGAAATGGGTGAGGTAGTTAACGGCAGCCTCCATTACCGTGCCTTATTTATGGTAGGGATAGTACTTTTCTTCGTCTCATTGTTAATTAATTATAGCGCCCAGAGAGTTGTAAAAAAATACGGTAAGCTAGAGAGCTAGAATGCTATGACTACCAAAAATAAGCCGCATTTATTCTCCTATGACTTATCGGTGAAACGAAAGACAGAAGGCGTTATTAAATGGCTTTTCAGAATTGCTACCTACATTGTTATTTTAGCAGCAGGGTATCTTTTTGCTAACATAATTTACAATGGTTCCAAAGCTGTATTCAATGTACGCGCTCCTTTTATAAACATTGATTTTCTAACGCAGAAACCACAGACGCTGCATGTGTATGAACCTAAACTTATATACGCAGAATTAAAGAAAATTAATGCGCAACAGGTTGCGCTAAGAAGCGAACTTAAAGGGCTCAGTTTAATGGATGATATTGGTGTAGCTTCAATCAAGAGTAAATTAAAAACATTGGAGCAAAAGTATGAAGAACTTGATGCAGAGCGCAAAGAAGGACGCTTGCTATTTAGTGACACCGAGTATCGTAAGTTAGACCAGACTCCTTTTTCAGAAGAATATACATACAGTAACTATGCATACAGTGGCGGCGGTATCGGTCCAGCTATAATAGGGACCTGCCTTCTAGTTTTTGGCTCTATTGCAATTGCTCTAACGCTTGGAATACTATGTGCAATTTACCTAAGTGAATACAGCCGCCCTGGGCGTGTTTTGCGAATAATTAGGTTATCTGTTTTAAACTTATCTGGAGTACCTTCTATTGTCTTTGGTCTATTTGGTTTTGGGATGTTCGTTCTCTTTTTTGGGTGGGGCGTCTCCATGATTGCTGGTTGGTTCACACTAGCAATTATGGCGCTACCTGTCGTCATTACAGCAAGTGAGGAGTCTATGCGCGCTATACCGAAAGGTTTCAGGGAAGGTTCACTTGCCCTTGGAGCATCTAAATGGACGTCTATCCGCACTAACGTTATACCTTACGCTCTGCCAGGTATATTGACCTCTTCTATTATGGGTATAGCTCGAGTTGCAGGTGAGACTGCCCCTATTATGTTCACTGCCGCCTTTGCTCTACGAGATCAACTACCCTGGGAAGGCCTGAATGAATGGACTGACTTTTTCTTTCAAGGTGTGATGGCATTGCCTTATCATATATATGTTGTCAGTTCTAAGATTCCTCAAAATGAATATACCCGTGATATGCAATACGGAGCTGCCTTTGTTTTTCTTTTTATTGTAGGATTTTTCGCCCTCAGCAGCATTGTGCTTCGTGCGAGAGTTAGAAAAAAATATAAATGGTAAATAGAATCTTACTAACCTGTATAGTCTTATTAATGTACTAATTTATATTTAAAATAATTCATTTTAATAATATTTAACCCTCCTAGTTTTTATGGTAACTAAAACAAATTCGAGCTTGAAGGAATGTACTCCTATCATCGAAGTTAGCGAATTGGATTTCGCCTACGGCAGCACTCAGGCACTATTTAATGTCTCAATGGACATATATGAGAAACAAGTTACAGCGTTCATAGGTCCTTCTGGCTGTGGTAAGTCAACTTTCTTGCGCTGCTTTAATCGGATGAATGATCTTATTGAAGTAGCTCATACAAAAGGCGGTAATATTAAAATCAATGGCGTGGATATTAACAAACCAGACGTTGATGTCATTGAGCTACGCAAACACGTTGGAATGGTCTTCCAAAAGTCAAATCCTTTCCCTAAATCAATATATGATAATATTGCTTACGGACTTCGTATTCAAGGTATTAAGAAAAAAGAGATATTAGATCAAGTAGTTGAAGAATGCTTACGAAGTGCTGCACTTTGGGATGAAGTTAAAGATAGGCTTCAAGAGAGTGCACTTGGGATGTCTGGCGGCCAGCAACAAAGGTTGTGTATAGCTAGGGCTCTAGCAGTGAAGCCTAGAATTTTGCTGATGGACGAACCGTGCTCAGCACTCGACCCAGTGGCTACTGCTAAGGTCGAAGAGCTTATACATGAATTAAAAAAGAACTACACTATTGTTATTGTTACGCATAATATGCAACAGGCTGCGCGTGTATCGGATCGAACAGCTTTCTTCTACCTTGGAAAACTCATAGAATATGACGCGACCGATACGATTTTCATGAATCCTAATAATGAACAAACAGAAGCCTACGTTTCAGGACGTTTTGGCTAAGTATTTGCTTATATCATAATTAGTATATTTACTTTCTAAAATAATTATTATGCAGCGTTATTTTCACGAAGAACTTGAACAAATTCGAAGTAAACTTATTCGCATGAGCGAGAAAGCTCGTGAAGTTGGGCAGCTTGCTCTGGAGGGCTTTGTAGAATGTGATCTTAAAAAAGCTGAAAGAGCGCTAGTAATGGATGACGAAATTGACGCGCTGGAAGTAGAAATTGATCGTGATGCAGTACGATATATCACTTTGCGTGGGCCGGTCTCTAGCGACGTACGCTTAATTTTAGTAGCAATTAAAGCTAGCCATGACATTGAGAGAGTGGGTGACGAAGCACACAGTATTGCTAAGCGAACCAGCAGTATTCTTAGACGTGAAGGCAAAGTTTTCCAACCTGTAGCGATTGCAGAAATGGGAGAGATTGCATTTTCAATGTTAGGCGATGCTATCACCGCATTTATAGAAGGGGATTTAGAGTTAGCACGTAGTATTGTGCATCGCGACAGTGAAGTTAATCGCCTGAACAGAGAAAATTACAAAACATTATCGAGTGAATTAGATGGCGATTTAGATAATGAGCTAGGCGAGGCTTCTACTCAAATTAAGATTATATTTATTTCGAAGTCGATTGAACGTATAGCTGATCACGCTAAAAATTTAGCAGAAGAAGTTATTTACCTTCAAACAGGAGATTATTATAACTCTTAAATGTTTGAATATTAGTTTTATGCGAAGAATTGTAGATATTTAAGCTTATGAATGAGCATAAAGGTTCTCAGATTCTTTTGTGCGACGACGAACCAGACGTCACCGAGTTGCTTAAATATTCGCTCGAATTAAAAGGGTTCAGTGTACAGGCCTTTAACAAGCCTATAGAATTTGTCTCTAGAGTCAGAGATCTTACACCAGATTTAATAATCTTAGACGTAATGATGCCAGATTTAGATGGCATGCAGTTATGCCAGATTATACGAAGTGATCCTAGAATAAAATTAACACCGATTATATTTTTGAGTGCCAAAAGTGAAGTTGAGGATCGAGTTAAAGGTCTAGAACACGGTGCAGACGACTATTTAACGAAACCTTTTAGTACAGAGGAATTAATATTAAGAGTAGAAGGATTATTGCGACGAACTAAATTATCAGATGTAAAAACAAACGATTTACGCATCCAAATTGGTGGTATTATTATTGACGAGACCCTTCACGAACTAACGATCGATAGTAGTCATATCTCAGTTACGGCTACTGAATTTCGGCTATTAAAATTGCTGATGGAACGAAAAGGACGGGTTCAATCACGAGAGCACCTACTGGCAAGTGTTTGGAACTACGACACTGATATCGAGACTCGTACTGTAGACACTCACATTCGTCGACTGAGAGAGAAACTGGGTCCTTATGCGCATCTCATCGAGACTGTACGTGGTGTAGGCTATCGTGCAGTTAGCATTTAATGAACTGGCTTTTTACTATAATACTTTTAGCAGTTTCACTAGCACTCTTTTATCAAGTTGTTACATTGCGTGCTTTACTGCGAGCCATGGAAGCAGCCATTCATAAACGTCGTCGAATACTGCCTCAATTATCAAGAAAAAGACTAGAGCGACTAGATGCTGCCAATTTTATTGATTCGATTAATACACTCATTGACGAGCATTCAGAAGTAGCTAATCAAAAGACAACTCATTTAGATCAAGCAGAAGCCTTGTTAAATGCAGTGCATGAAGCGATTATTGTCTTTGATTCAGAAAAGATTATTGAATTTGCAAACTCTGCAGCTGAGAACTTGTTTCGTGACGGGAAAACGCTCAAAGGACAACGTATAGAGAATAGTTTACGATCCATGTCACTAGTAGAGTTTATTGAGTCTTCTCTTGCAGAAGAGTCAATAGAGCCATGTCAAATAGAAATCAAAAAAGGGGAGGAAGCTCTGTGGATGGAGGTTACATTAAGCCAGATAAGAGCTAATAAAAGTGAAGAGATGGATTCAAAACTACTGATCCTCTATGATATTAGTAGACTTAAGAAACTTGAAGTAACACGACGCGAATTCGTCGCCAATGTGTCACATGAACTAAAAACGCCATTAACTATTATCAAGGGATTTGCAGAAGCTTTAATTGATAAAAATACTAAAATCAAATCTTCTGATAGAGATAAGTTCGCAAACAAAATATTCAATAATGCTGAAAGATTGCATGTGTTAGTAGAAGACCTTTTAACACTATCTCGCCTAGAATCTCTCCCTGAATCTATTAGTCTATCGAAACAGCCATTAGCATCATTCTTCGAAGAAGTAGCTGAGGGATATCGCTCACGCTTAGACCCAGAAAAACAAGTAATTATTGTAAATGTGGAGCAAACAATAGGAGAATTATATTTTGATCGTTTCCGAATCCAACAAGTTTTAGATAATATTATAGAGAATACGTATCGTTATGCACCTGGATTTTCTAAGATAGAGTTAAACGCTGAGCTAAAGGAGGATAATTCAATTGTTGAATGTTCAGTGGTAGACGACGGGCCAGGCATTGCAGATGGACATTTATCACAAATATTTGAACGCTTCTATCGAGTCGACGAAGGGCGCTCCCGCGAACGAGGTGGCACTGGACTAGGATTAAGTATCGTTAAACATATTGTTCAACAACACGGTGGCACAGTCTTTGCAAAGAGCAAAATAGGAGAAGGTACTAGCGTGTATTTTTGCTTACCTGTGCTAAACAAGTAAGTCCCTAGATTTTTAACTACCGCGGGTCTAGCCAAGGAATTAAAAAGTATAGATTTAGTCAGGGTTTAATGTCATAGCTATTTAAAGCATATATACTCTACTTTTAATTTATAATACCTTCTAATATTACCAACTTATACGGATTGCTGAGGTAAAACCTACACCCTCGTACTCTCCACCGTCATTGGCAGCATCTTTCATCTTAGTAAATTGTATCCCGTTTTGCCATTTCAGCTTATGTCCGTAGTAATAAGCGTTTAACCCAAGAAATAGTTCTTGAACTTCATCTCCTTTTCCAGACACGAGATTCTTTTCATATCTACTAAGACCAATCTGATTATCGTCAGAGCTGTGAATATAGGTGTACCTACTAACGAGCTGATATTTTTCGCTAAGGTCACAAAATGGCATTAATTGCACTGCAAAAAGCTCATATCCAGTGAAGCCTTCCGCATAGGCAATATCGCCCCAGAAGTGGAGCGAGTCTTTTTGCCACTTCCCGTTTAAGGAAACTACATTTTCGTGCTTCTTTGTATTAAAATTATCAAAATCATTTGGCTCTTCTTGGTGAACGTAGTCTAGACGCATCACAGTCTTGTCGCCGCCAAAGCTATCTGTAAAATCATACCCTGCAGAGAGCAGTAGGAAGTGGCTCTCTTCGAAGGCATCATCAAGTTCTGCGCCGCCATCGTTAGAAAAGATACCTACGGTATAGTTCCAAGCATCTCTTTGTGTAGAATAGGAGATACCATTAAAGTATTCCTTCGAGAACCAAATATTACCAGCTACTTTGCTACGTTCGATGGCAATTAGCTTTTTTGATGACGTAGCACCATCTAGAGTAAAGCCAGCAGACTGCTTGCCGATTTTTATCTTCCAGTTATCTTCTGGTTGCCAAGCAATATAAGAATCGGTCAAGCGATTGTAGATAGGATCCGTATCATTAAAGTCCATGTCCATCTCGCTATGGACGGTAAAGTCATTGTAGAGTGTAGCCTTAAAGCCTATCCGGGCACGGCGAAATGGAGTGTCGTTTAAGCTTCCAGCGTCTTGATCATCAAAATTTGCATAATCTGCCTGCAACCTTCCGGTAGAAACTAGTTTTTGTAGGATATCATTATCACTATTATTATAGATAGTGGCATTACTCCAGATCTGCTCGAAGGGATCTACGTGTCCTTCGGCGGCGCTTACTTGCGTATTTACCAATACAGTTAATGCTAATATGTTTATAAAACTTAGTATTAATTTCATTATTTGAATAGTTTGTTATATTGTTACCTAACAGAATAACTATGTCATACATTATAAATGTTTCGGTTCTGTGGCCTTTATGTTACAAAAATGTTAATATTTTAGTGTTTTTTGTAGTAAAATAATCGTCAAATAATTGAGTTATACAATGTCCGTAGTAAGGGCAAGGTATCCACTCTTATGTTCCGTGATGCGGGTAAGGCCTTCTTTGGCCCTGCGTTCGCTGTGGTCCTAGCTCTCTTCCTGCCTACCTTTATTGAACCGGTCGCTGCAGAACGCCTCGAAGCGAAAGCTGCTGCTGCTGCGGCAGTTTCAGTTGAGTCTTTTGAGTCTATTGAAGTACAGTAAGAGCCTCCCATGGGGGACTAGCTAAAAGCGTGACCACATCGTAACACCTAGCGCTCTACAGTCTTATCGCCTCATCTCGTCCCCTTCTAATTCTAGGTCGGGGATGTGATTAAAGGCGATACGCATCGGGGCAGCATCGACTGTTTTTTGAGCTTCCATAGCGTCGGCGTAGTAAAGCGTGCGTCCGCCAAAGCGTTTATTGATCGCGTCCATGGCGTGCTGTAGTTCCATACGGCGCGGCTGGTTATCCTCAGCAAAGAGTGAGGGCGTGTGGGAAGTCGAAGGCTTTAGGCGAGTCAGGGTGACGCTCACCTTGGTGGGCTCGGGCACCTCAGAGGGGCGCTGTTCCCATAGTTGATTGAGCAGTCTGCCTAAGACCACGCTGTCTTGAGTAGGGAAGCATTTTGACTGCGCCTCCCACCGTAGGTCGAAGCCAAACTTGATACCTATCAAAAACTGCCCAGTAAAATAGTCCATAGCTCGCAGACGAAGACAGGCCTTTTGGAGCATACGATGGA
>CACKVQ010000004.1 GCA_902603705.1 Puniceicoccaceae bacterium | reverse complement strand
GCAGCAGGCCAAGCCAGTCAAGCCCGCCAATGGGCGGATGCTATTGAAAATCTGCAATCCGAACGCGAAGATTTACTTAAGTCTTATTCTAATGTATGCTTAGGGGCGCTTTTTAGTTGTAGCTTTGGTGACTCTGTTGAATATTTCTTTTTTGCAAGTATAGCAGGTGGACAGAGTATACTCTTAGACGGTCAAGAAGTGACGGTAATTACCGCGCAGTCCCCGTTGGCAGGATGTTTGATAGGCCTTAAAGCTGGCGATAGTTTCTTTATGCCCAACGGATCGAGTGGGCAAATCTTGACGATTGAGTAATTCTAAATCCATATTATTTGTATGCCTGCAATCGATGATTTAATACAAACTGTTGCATCACTACGCGACCCCAAGACGGGATGCCCTTGGGATATTGAACAAGACCACCAGTCGATCGCCAAATGCTTAATCGATGAATGTTGCGAACTGCTCCAAGCGATCGATCGCTTAGATCTAGATCACATGGAAGAGGAACTCGGTGATGTTCTTTTGCAAGTAATTATGCATGCACGTATGGGGCAGGAATTGGGGCATTTTGACTTTGAGAGCATTTGTCAAGAGGTAAACGAGAAACTCATCCGCCGCCATCCGCATGTTTTCGGATCTAGTGAATTGGAAGACTCAGATGCTGCTCTTAATCAGTGGGATAAAATTAAGTCAGCTGAGCGTAAGCGAGGTCCAAAGCAGGCTGGGAAATTTAAAGATTTACCGCGCCAATTACCCGCACTGATGTACGCGAAGGATGTATATAATCAGATTCTAAAGATGGCGATTCCTGTGGAGGGCTTGGTCGACCAAAATGCTATAGACGCTGCCTCGGATTCAATGAGCGACGAGGTTGAGCTAGGAAAGCAACTCTTCGAGATTGCAGCGGCCTGCTGCAGTCGTGGTATCGATCCAGAATCAGCGGTGCGGCGGCACACACAGAATCTATTAGATAAGATAGAAGAGTTCTGAGTTATATACTAAGAATATGAATTTCATCACTACCGCTGGAGAGACGGCGCCCGTTTTAATTCGGCGACGTAAAGGCACTAAGCATTTGCGACTAACTATCGGACAAAATAACCAAGTTATCGCTTCAGTACCCTGGCACACGAGCGATCGTAAGGTGGCTAATTTTATCGATGAACAAAGGCAATGGTTAGAAGGACAACTAAGCTCTGCTCCGAAAGTTTATTCTCTTATGCAGTGGCTCACGCAGGAACCGTATTTAACAGCTAGCGGCGATGTATTTGATGTACGTATCGAGCTTAGTGTAAAACGCTCAGCTGATTATATTTTTGACCAAGGCGGTGCGGTCCTGGTCTTACGCTTGCCGCGTGTTGAAGAATGCTATCTGCGTGCTTTAGTAAGTCTATTTGCTAAAGACACGTTAGTTTGTCGCGTGGCTTATCACTCTAAGCGCCTTGGCTTAAAATATGGAAGCTTGTCGGTACGTGACCAATCCAGTCGCTGGGGTTCCTGTTCGGCGCGGCGCGGCATTTCATTAAATTGGCGACTGCTCTTACTTTCTCCAGCTCTTCAGGATTATATTATTCTTCACGAACTGGCACACCTCTCAGAGATGAACCATAGTAAGCGATTTTGGACTTTACTCGACCATTACGACCCCTTGCGAGTTGTGCATGAGGCAGAGCTTGATCAGGTCAGCGCAAAGCTGATGCGAGTGGGAAGGTAAAGGATTAGCTTTATTATGAACATAAGAGATGCACAAATAGACCTGTGTTTATGTAGACTTCACCCGTGTGTCATAATAGCTCAGTATTAGGTAAAGAATCGTTCCGATAACTATGCCGCTGTCGGCTAAGTTAAAAGTGGGATAATGGCCTGTAGGCATGATATAGGGTACACTGAATGGAAAGCTAAAATCCAGGAAGTCAATAACGTGTCCATGCACCAATCGATCGAGGGTATTACCTAAAATGCCACCAATAAGTAGTCCAAAGACCAACTGCATTGGAAGTCGGTGTAATTCCAAATGATGCCTTAGCAGGTAAATGGTAATTAGTGCGAGGACTGCGACTATAGATAAGAACTCGCCGTAATCGGAGAACATACCCCAAGCAGCGCCTTCATTGCCGACATGAATAATATAGAAGAAATCTTCGATTACCTCTACTCGATCGTAGCTGTCGATTCTTAGATTTTTAATAATTAATATTTTCGTTATTTGATCTAAAGCGAAGAGGATAGAAGCCACGCCTATTAAGCATTGGTAGCGTAGTAATCCCGATTTTGTTTTAGTGAGCATCGTAAAGAAAAAAAGGGGTAGTGTTATTTACATATTGGCGGGTCTATGCGCTTTCTGGCATATCTCGGAAAAATACACTAACTTTGCCCACTTTGCCTATACATTCGCAGCCAAGCTTTTCTTGAATTTTGGTAGAACATTTTTTGATAACAGAACGCTCTGACTCAAAACGGATTTTAATTAGGCCATTTTTAGTCAGAGCGGTCTCTACCTCCGTAAGGACTGTTTCACTCAGACCTTGTTTGCCAATGTGAAGATGTGGCTTCAAGAGTTGCGCGAGACCGCGCAACTCTTTTTTCTCCGCGCTAGTTAGTGGTCGATTTTTCATTACACCTTTTTAGTTATAAGCTCTTTCACGACGAGCACAAAAGTCTCTAACTTGGGTTGCCATGTTTGAGTTATATGATCAATATTTAGTAATGTTTACTAGAAACTATTTGGCTAATTTATCCGTATTTTTGACCTTGTGGCTATCCGGTTGCTACACGGTGTCTCAGACTGGTCGATCTGCTCTTCATTTGGTTCCTTCAGATCAACTTGCATCGATGGCAGCCTTTCAATTTGGCCAAATCAAAAAAGAAAGCGTGATTTCTACCGATCCAAAGTACAATGCTATGGTACAACGTGTCGGTAAGCGTATCGCCCGAGTTGCTAAGGCTGATATGCCGAATGCAAAGTGGGATTTTGTAGTCTTCGATAATGACGAGTTAATTAACGCATTTGCTATGCCGGGGGGTAAAGTTGCAGTTTATACTGGAATTTTCCAAGCAGTGAAGAGTGATGAAGACCTTGCTGTTGTCATAGGCCATGAGGTGGCGCACGTTGCAGCGGGGCATAGTAACGAGCGCGTTTCACAGAGACTGATCGCAGCGGGTGGGGCATTTGCTCTGCAGCTCGGTACTGGCGATATGGACAGTATGGACCGCAGCTTACTTCTTGCTGCGTACGGAGCTGGTGCTAGTGTTGGCGTTATGCTACCTTACAGCCGATACCACGAAAATGAGGCTGATCAGATCGGTCTGTTCTATGCTGCTGAGGCAGGCTATGACCCAAGAGCAGCAATTGACTTTTGGAAGCGTATGAGTTCCCTAGGTAGTGGAGTACTTCCAGAGTTTCTCTCCACTCATCCTTCTGGTGGCACGCGTATACGCAGGCTTAAAGAATACATGCCTGAAGCCATGCGAGTTTATAAAAATAGTAACGGCGTTAGCCTTTAAACTTCCACTAACTGCATAGCTATCGAGCTTTTTTGTTAGTTACACTTACAAGTATTCAAAATTTTACATTTAGATTCTAATCGTCACACCAGTTCAGTTTATAAAGTAACCACGCTATGGAAGTACCACTCGAATCACTTAAAGAATACATCCGATTTTCTTCTGTATCTACGGATTCCGCACATGCGCAGGGCATGCGTGGCGCGCGTGCATATGCGAAGAAACTACTAGAGCAACTCGGCTTTAAGGTCGAAGTTGTCGAGACCGATCTACATCCAATACTTCTTGCCGAGCGTCACGGTTCGCCGGATTGGCCCCACGTGGTTCTCTACGGACATTACGACGTTCAACCAGCGGATCCCTTTTCACTTTGGACAGACAAGCCTTTCGAGCCTACGGTGCGTGGCGGTCGTCTCTATGGCAGGGGTGCAGCCGATAACAAGGGGCCTACTATTGTGCATATGGCAGCGCTTGCCCGTGTACTCGAAAAGAACCCTGGCCTTCGGCTTAATATCACCTACGTGATAGAGGGCGAAGAAGAAATTGGCAGTCCGAGCATGTCGACCTTTTTTGATAAATACGCTGAACGACTAGCAAAGGCTGATTTTATGTTAGTCTCGGATACAGGTATCCCGAACACAGAGCAAATAGTTATAACCACTGCTTTGCGTGGTCTTGTAGATTTAGAGATTAAACTACGTGGGCCGAAAAGTGACTTGCACTCCGGTATTCATGGTGGAGCAGTTTACAATCCACTCCAAGCCTTGATGGAAATTTGTGCCTCCTTGCACAACCCGGATGGATCAGTAAATGTACCAGGGTTTTACGACGATGTTGTGCCCGTGTTTGATTGGGAACGACACGAGCTCAAATGCTATCCTGAAACACTCGAGAGCTATCGCCAACTTCTTGACGTATCTGCTTTCTATCCAGCCAATGGATTGAGTCCCCTCGAAGCTGTTCGATTTGGTCCCACCCTCGAGTTCAATGGTATAGGGGGCGGTTATCAAGGAGAAGGCTCTAAAACTGTCATCCCTAGCGAAGCTTTTGCTAAGATTACCTGCAGACTCGTGGCAAATCAGGATCCGGTTAAGGTTCAAAAACAGATTATTGATGTCGTGCATAGTCGTTGCCCCGAGGGTATTAGTTTATCGATTCGGGAGGGCGGCATTGCGGAGGCGTATTTAGTAGTTCCTCCTGATCGTCCTAACACCCCCGTCGATCAGCCGCCTGCCCTAGCGAGTGCCTTTCGGGCAGCTGATGTGGCTATCGCAGATCAATTTGGCAGAGTTCCTATATATTTACGTGAGGGCGGAAGCATACCTGTTATTGCGGACTTTAAAAAGCGGGCGGGCCTCGATGCAATTATGATCGGACTCTTCACACCTTTGGATAATTTGCACGCTCCTGACGAAAGTTTTAGCCTCGAACTCATGGACAATGCCATTTTTGCATTTGAACGAATTTTTGAAAGCATTGCTAAGTCGTAAGACAGCGATAAAGGGCTCTTAGGTTTCAAGAATAAGCCATTTTTCTATTTTTCCAACAGATCGAAAGTTTTCCGCTTCCATGCTAAAGAATAGACAAGCACTAGGTCTTTATTGCCATGTACCATTTTGCGCTTCGACCTGTGATTTTTGCTCTTTTTATCAGAAAAAGCCCCTGCGTGGAGATCTGGACATCTATCTCGAAGCGATGGACTTGGAGTTCGCTCAGATACCTTCCAATCGAGCTTTTGACACGGTCTTTTGGGGAGGGGGAACACCGGGCTTGCTATCTGCAAAAGACTTAGATCGCCTTGGGAATTCGATGCTCGCTCGGTTGGCTGTGCCACCGAAGGAGTGGACTGTCGAGATGGCTCCATCCACAGTAAAGGCTGATAAGCTAGAGGTTCTGCGCGAGCTCGGTGTAAGTCGCATTTCCTTGGGCATTCAGAGCTTTAATCCAAGACTACTAGAATCGCTCGGCCGCCTACATAACCCTAAGCAGATCTACAATGCTTGGGAGCGGGTACAAGTCGCAGGTTTTGATCAGACCAACCTCGATTTGATGTTCGCTATTCCTGGACAGAGTATAGATCAGTGGGAGGCTGATATTCGTGAAGCAGTGCGGCTATCTCCAACACATATTTCTACCTACTGCCTAACCTTTGAAGAGGATACGGCTCTTTACCTAAAACTCTCACAGGGTAAGGTTTCGATCGACGAAGACAAAGAGTTGCGCTTCTACGAAAGGGGGTGGGAACTACTAGATGAGTTAGGCTACAAGCAATACGAGATATCCAACTTTGCACTTTCAGGTTGCGAGTGTAGGCATAATATGAATACTTGGCGGATGTACGAATGGATCGGTTGTGGCCCCTCCGCGGCTAGCCAATACTCTGGGGAGCGTTACCAAAGACCTGCGAATTTGGAAAAGTGGAGTGTAGCTTTGGAGGGATCAGAATTCCCTAAGATCGAGTGCGTGGCACTAAGCGATGACATTCTTCTGACCGACGCGATCGTTTTTGGTCTTCGAATGAACTGTGGCGTCGATCTGGATTCTTTAAAGGCGCGCTTTGCGCAAGCTTCTTGTTGGGACGAATTAGAGGACGCCCTTGTGAAATTTAATTCAGAAGGATTGGTTGAATTAATTGGCACTCAGGCACGTCTAACGCAGCGTGGCCGACTTCTGTGCGATGCGGTTGGCAGTGGATTGATAAGACGAACCGCTATGCCTATCTATTCGTAGCGGCGACGCAGGTTCGTTGGCAGTATACCAAGTTCTTCTCGGTATTTAGCGACCGTCCGACGAGCGATTTTAATATCTTTTTCCTTCAGTTGCTCGACAATATTCTGATCACTAAATGGACTAGTTAGATCCTCTTTTTCAACGATATGAACAATGATATCTTTGATAGTTTTGTTCGACACAGTCTCGCCATTTTTCGCTTCGTAGCCTGGAGTAAAGAAATATTTAAACGCGAAGACTCCATGCGGAGTACGAATATATTTGTTGGCTACCGCTCGACTTACAGTTGTTTCATGTACACCGACTGTGTCGGCTATGGTTCCCATAGTTAGCGGACGAAGCTTTGAAACACCAAAAGCAAAAAAATCGTTTTGAAATTTTAGTATCTCACGAGTGATTCGCTCGATCGTTTGCTGTCGTTGCTCGATTGAATTAATGAGAAACTTCCCTGAGCGCATACGCTCTAGCATGAATTCCTTCTCGCTTTTACTTAATTTCCCTTTGGAGAGCATATCTTTGTAGGTACTGCTTATTCGCAGGCGAGGTATATAGTCATTATTAAGTACGACATGCCACTGATCGTATTCGTCTTGGTAGACGGACACATCAGGCTCGACTATAGTGTTAGAGTCCGTGCTAAAGCGCCTTCCGGGCGCTGGTTCTAGGGTCGATATCTCCTCTATAGCAGCCTGTATATCTTCTGGACTAGCACCTGTCTTTCGTTTTAGTTCGGGTACACGTCGCCGTACCAATAGACTGAAGTGCTCGCGCAAAATTTCAGCTGCAAGCGAATCGCCGCGTCCACGCATTTCTAGTTGAGTAGCAAGGCAGTCTTCTAGATTTTTTGTTCCGATGCCAACAGGATCGAAGCCCTTTAGTAGGCTCGATGCTTTTTGTAAAATTCCGTAAGGAATCTGGGCAGTTAATGCAATATTTGAGATGGTTTCATTTAGGTATCCATTATCGTCAATACTACCGATTAAATAAAGAATCGCCTCGTGTTCTTCGCTACTGCAGTCAGTTAGTTCTGCTTGCCTAATTAAGTGTTGTTGCAAGGAAGTACTCTGCGTTAAGGAGTCGAGAAAGTAATCACGTCGTGCCGAATTCTCAGGATTATAGGGCTGTCCGGTATTTTCTTGAGCAAACTGTTCGCGCATATCCTCGCTCATCCGCTCCATTACCCCAAAATCATCTGCGTTGAAATTAAGCTCTTCGTTAGCCTCGCGCTCATTTTCGTTTGTAGACTCTTTATGTTCTTCAATGCTTGTGCTGTCTAGGGCTAGCTCCTCTAGTAATGGGTTGGCTTGTAATTCTTCTAAAATAGAGCTACGCAGCTCCATAGCGGGCGCTTGTAGAATCTTTAAAGAGTTGCGCAACTGTGGCGCCAGAACTAGCGTCTGGGATTGCTTTTGTATTTGCTGGAAACCTTGTGAGCTCATGCTAGTTTTTAATAGATTACTTAACGAATCTTTGGCTAAATCTTTTAGAGGGGTATTTAAATAAGTATAATGGTCTTAGTCTAGGGACCAGTTATATATTGATTTTTAACTCTTCACACTTTTATAAACGTTCGAAGTTATCTTTCGTTCTTAAAGTCATTAGGGCTGGGCTTTGTTACTACTTTTTGCTAATAAATTTGAGAAAGTTTTTTAAATTTTTGTGCAAGAATATTTATCAATCTAGCATGAAAAATGCTAGTGTATTTTTAAAATTAGATTAAGTTATTTATGAAAATTGTGAATTATTGATATATTAGTATATTTCTAATCTAATTTATTATATTTTTCTATTAATTCAAGTTGCTTGTGGGGGACTATTTTCCTCACTGGATTTTATTCTTAGCTCTCATTTTTGATTAAGGGACGACGTTGCACCTCTACTTATTGGCAGTTATTGACAGCATTAGCTAACTCAGTTCTTTTAGAGTATGCTTTCATTCACTGACAGATCCGTAACTCAAATTCGCCAATTAGAAGCAGAAAAGGCGAAGGAGGGTCAATTACTACGCATATTCGTAGACGCTGGGGGCTGTTCTGGTTTCGAGTACGGTATGTCCTTTGACGAAAAAAAAGAGGAGGACCAAGTTCTAGAAAGTAACGGAGTCACTTTTCTGATCGATGAAACAAGTCTTGAGTATTTAAACGGCAGTGTGGTTGATTTTGACGATGGTCTGAACGGGAAGGGCTTTGATATACAAAACCCCAATGCAAATAGTACCTGTGGCTGCGGTCGTTCATTTAATTAAAAAGCCTTAGCTTTCTCGCTTTACGCTTGCCTTGTGATGGGGGACTGGTATCCCTCTTTGCTCATTATTCACCAAGAGTAATGGAGATGGGGCATTTCGCTTCGCTAACTAACATAATACCAAAAGAAACTTTGTTTCTCCCGAGCTATTAATTCGGGCTTTGAAACTATAATGAATATAACACCAAAAGACCTACTCGACGCAGGCGTACATTTCGGTCACCAGCTTCGCCGCTGGAATCCAAAGTCTAAGCCTTATGTGTACGATAACATAAACGGCATCTCGATCATCGACTTGGAGAAAACCCACGCTCTTCTTGAAAAAGCATACGCCAAAGTAGAAGAGATAATCGCTTCTGGTAAAGACATCCTCTTTATCGGTACTAAAAAGCAAGCGCAGGAAATCGTGCGCGAGGCGGCCACAGCTAGCAATATGCCTTTCTGCGTGAATCGCTGGATGGGTGGAGGCCTCACAAATTTTACTACCATAAAGAGCTCACTTGCGAAATATCGTAAATTTCTCAAAATGGACCAAGAAGGCGAGTTGGAAAAGCTTCCAGGTAAGGAAGAAGCTGCTATACGTCGCCAAATGAGCCGAATGAACCGTAACTTTGAAGGCATGCTCGGAGTATCCGAACTACCTGCTGCAGTATTTATTATAGATACTAAAAACGAAGAGATTGCAGTTACAGAAGCCAAGCGCCTGGGTATCCCAGTAATAGGTCTAGTCGATACTAATTCGGATCCTACTATGCTGGACTACCCGATTCCTGGTAATGATGATGCGGTGAAATCAATTCGTATTATCGTCGATACGATTCTCGAAGCAGCGCAGAGCGGTCTTTCCCAACGTGAAACTATGAAAGTACAGAAAAGTGCAGGTCCTATAAAACGTGATCAAGTATTCGAGCAGCAAGAAGATATTGAAGTGACTCTACCTGCTGGCTATGGAGAAGAAGATGAAGATTCAGTTGAAGAAGAAGGGCCGGCAGTAGAAGTAGCTCATATAGAGAAATCTGTACCGGAACCAGAAGCTATAGCAGAAGAAGAGCCTGCTGTGGAAGAAGCTCCTGTAGAGGAGGCTGCTACAGAAGCTACAAAGGAATCAGAGGATGAATCAAAGTAGTAAATCTTTGATATGTTTTTAAAATTTAATTAATATAAATAAAATGAGTGTAGAAATTAATGCTAAAATGGTCGGGGAATTGCGCGAGAGCACAGGAGCTGGACTGATGGATTGCAAGAAAGCCCTAGTCGAATCTGCAGGTGATGTTGACGCAGCTGTAGAGATTCTGCGTAAAAAGGGTATGGCTACTGCTGCTAAAAAAGCAGGTCGTGAAGCGAGCGACGGTTTGGTAGATACCTACATCCACTTAGGTGGAAAGGTAGGCGTTTTAGTTGAGGTCAGCTGTGAGAGTGATTTCGTAGCGAAAACCGATGATTTTAAACAGTTTGTTAAAGATATTGCTATGCATGTTGCGGCAGCGAACCCAGCGTGTGTTTCCCGCGATAGCATCGATCCTGAGGTTCTCGCCGCCGAGCGTAAAGTAGCAGAAGGGCAAGCCGAAGGTAAGCCCGCTGCTGCGATTGAAAAGATTGTCGAAGGAAAGCTTAATAAATTCTTAAGCGAGTCTTGTTTGCTAGAGCAAGCATTCGTCAAAAATCCGGATCTAACGGTTCAAGAGTTGTTAACTGCAATGATCGCCAAGATGGGCGAGAATATGCAGATCAAGCGCTTCGCTCGTTTCCAAGTCGGCGCTTAATTCTTAGCTCTACTTATTTATTACCAGAGCCCTCACCTAATGGTGGGGCTTTTCTTTGCACACGCTATGGGGATTTGTGGAATGTCTTGCTAGTTTTAAATCTTTTCCCAACTTAATTGGGTATTGTTGAGGGTGTAGCTCAGTTGGATAGAGCATCGGTTTTCTAAACCGACGGTCGGGGGTTCGAATCCCTCCGCCCTTGCCAGTTTGGATAGGCATTCGGTCGGCCGCTTTGGGAGCTAAATTTCAGTGTCTCGCACACCGAACGCGGTAGCGTAAGTAGCGCTGGCAGCTATTTAGATGGCACTGAGGCCACAGTTACTACTAGTGCGGTGCCAGGATATGTATTTGACCGTTGGTCTGGCGACGCCAGTGGCAATCCTAACCCACTTGTTGTTATAATGAGCCAAGATCTTTCTATAACCGCTAACTTTATTCCCGATTTGTCTGACCCTGATGAAGATGGCCTCACAAACTACGAGGAATTGATAATTTACGAAACCAATCCTAATTTATACAATACAAGCGGTGATGGTCTCGGCGACGGAGATGTGGTCGCCGTAGGCTCCGATTCGAATAATGACTTTAGCGCCCTATTAGAGCTAATATCTCCTCAAACTATTGAGGGTCGACTAGCATCGACACATTTAGAAATTTCCAATAGCCAAGCAAACCTTCTACTCCAGATCGAGCGAAGTGAAGATATGTCGACGTGGACTAAGCATGAATATAGTTTGATAGACATTTCGATGTCAATCGATAGAGAGAAGCAATTCTTTTGCATTTCTATACCTAAAAATTTCGAGGATGAGCCAAGATCGACACTTATAGAAATTTCTAACGGACAAGCAAATCTTCGTCTACAGGTTGAGCGAAGTGGAGATATGTCGACATGGACTAAAGATGAGAGTGGTATGATCAGCATCCCAAAGACAATGGATGAAGACAAGCAGTACTTCCTCTTTTCCATTCCGCAGGAGTAAAGATAAACTACTTGCGGTGCACGCCTTATTGAATTAGAGCTAGTTAAGCGTCAGAGCTTCTTTATTAACCTTTAACTTTTTCGATTTCTCTTTGAGTTCGAGTTCAAGCAAACCTGCCCAAGTGCGCATGTACAAAGCGACATCATACTTATTGTTTTTTTGGAGGTAGCGGAAACCACTTGGAAGAGCATGCAAAACACTCTTATCCGACAAGTATTCGATGTGATGTATGTCATCGCTAGCAAATCCTTCTTTTATCAGCGTATTGATCAAGTCGTCTACGTGTGAGCCAGTGGTACTACAATAATCATTAGCATACTCGGACCACTCATCTAGGTAGCACTTCTGGGCTTTACGTATTATTTGGGAAGAGGATAGAGCAGTAACAGACTGAATAAGATGCCCACAATTACACATGCCCACATGTCCCCATGCATACTTAGAGCTTGATTCGATAGATTTAGCAGTCCGTCTAAGAATTTTTACGATATTTTCTGATGCGCGTGCCATTACAAATTACAACTTTCAAAAATACTTTTTTGAATTTAAATATTAATAATAAAATATATTAAGCTCTCGTCAAACAACTGTGATGAAAAATTTATGAGTAATTTTTTGTTTTGAAGGTGACCAAATATTAGAAGGCGACTTCGCAAATTTCCTTACATATACGCTCTACTAAGAGCGGATCTGCAAACGATCCATAAAACACACCACAATAGTATGCGGCAGTGTTAATACCGATATTCCAATTAAGGCTTTAGCTAGCCAACCTAATTCTATCCCTCGTAAAGAAAAAGACATGTCAAAGGCAGCCCACATACCGATGAGCGCTATTACAGTCATCAGACTAGTTAGCTCGAGCCAGCGAATCTTTAATCTAACGAATTTTCCCGTTTCGATTAACTGACTGCCTAGTTGGTCTGTCCATAATATCCTAAGAGTATGACGTAGGCTGTGCCAAAATACAAAGTAGCACCCGATCGCCCACAAGGGAGGTATAAATAAAAACCAAATCAGTAGAATTAAACCTTCTGTTCTATCAATCCACAGCGACTTTTCCTCTGACTTTTCAATCAGACCCAAAGAACATACGTTGTATAGAGCGAATAATCCGAGCGGGATCAGGAGGAATAAGATGGAGTTATTTGTGACCCAGTGCGCATGGTAGCTTAGTCTTCCACTACTACTTACTAAGGCCTCTATGACACCTCGATAAGTTTCGTTTCCCAGAAATCCAGGCACAAGGATTGGTATGCTCCCTCTGTTAAGTATGTGAAGAGAGCTGAGTATTTTAGAGCGGGTGAGGTAATTTGCTCTATGAAGTTGAAGCGAAATATATCGGTCTCCCTGGCCCCAATGAAAAATTGTTAAGCCGAGGAAAAAGAGAGCGGCTCCTAGTGGGTAGATTTTCCAAAAGATTAGATAAATTAGCGCCGCTAAAGTATACAAGGTGATACTAACTGTGCGCCCAGACCAGGAGTCATTCTTTAACATTCCCCATAATAGTAAATGATCCGCGCCGCCGTGTGGCATTCCAAAAATAAAAAGGCTGATAAAAAGCGGTAGTAACTGTAGATAGATGGGCCATCCTGCACTCATCGTACCTAGTATTGCTAGGGGTAAAAAAAACAATAAACTTAAGATGATTAATCCCCACGAATATTTCTCTGGGATAATATTCACAGCTGTAGACGTGACTGGAACTGGGCGCCATTCGATCCACTTCATGATAGATTCCCTCGCCAAGCACGCCACAGACACAGCCCTTGCAGAACAAACAAATTAGTAAGAGAGAAAAATAATATTTCTTCTATTGGTAAATGCCCGACTCCTATACCCGTACGTGTGGCTGCGGTAATGGACCAAATGCTCGCAGATATAGCATAAGAATCAGCAATACACAGATAAACTGAGAAACAAATCCATAGGGCCGCCCAAGTTTTAAAAGATCTAATTAGTACCTGTGATCCTAGCCCCCACTGTAGAGCAAGTGGAGGGCAGGCCCATACTAGAATTAGCCCTAAGTAGGTCCCGGATCCATAGCATAGGCACAGTGCGCCGAAAAGCCCGACCAAAAGAGCCAAAATTAGTCCAGGATACGAAAATCTAAGCTTAGCGTATTTAATGTGCGGGACCAGTGAAGTCCACAGCACACCAGCGAATACAGTCTGAAGTAACATAAAAAAATATTCTTCAATAGGCACATATCCTAAGACCCCAGTTACAACGCCGGCTGGATAGGTCCACACACCGCGCATAATTAAGTAATTATCCCAGGGAGTAGTGTAGACCAAGGCAATGATGCCCATTAGAGTAATCGGGAAATACTCAAATTTTCCTACTGGTTTAAGTAGGCTTTTCCCGCACAGCGTGAGTAGCAGTGGTGCGCAAATAAAGATGATCAGGAATTCAAGGTAGGTCATTAGCTACTTCGAAAAAAGTGAGCGCGCGAGGCACTGAATTAAAAAATACATTTTCTTAGGTCGCTTAACTACGGCGCGGTCTTCCTGAAAATGATTCGGATTTCTACGAATCACAGTACCAATCTCACGGTACATTCTTGCAGCCCACCGAACTACGATCCGTATTCTAAATGGAAGGTGTTTGATGCCTGCTTCTGAACTCGCATACAAGTCGTCAGCTAATTGAAGTAAACTTTCTTTAGCAGCAATGGTCTTGTCCCGTTTGTCAGCGTTATCCGATAGCAAATCAGAGGTGCTAATACCACCTTCAAATAAACTAGCAGGTAAATAAATCCTATCATTTTCGGCATCTTCGCGTACATCGCGGCAAATATTGGTTAGCTGCATAGCAATCCCTAAATTTTTTGCATGCTCAAGTGCTTCCTTATCTTTAACGCCAAAAATAGCGCACAGCATCAGACCAATGGTGCCTGCCACTCCGTAACAGTATTCAAGTAGTTTTTCTTCTGATTGAATCCTTACTCCTTCCTGCTCTGCGAGCATAGCTTGCATAAGTTCAGTCAGTGGCTTGTTGTCGAGGTTCCATCTAGCTTGAAGGAAACGGTAATGGTCTAATATGGCATGAGGCTGGTTTTGCATCCATGCATACATCGCATCATTAAGTTTATCTGTAATACCCTCATCTGCCCAATCATCTAAACTCCTACATACGAAATACAGCCTAAAAACTGCATCAGACTGAGCTTTAGGAAGAAGGAATGATGCGAGCGAAAAAGTCCTACTCTTCGATTTAAAAAGTGCTTTTAAATCGCTCATGCTGTCGTTCCTGGATGCAGGTACAAGTTTCTCTATGACTCGGGCTGAGGCAACAACCCCAGGCACTCCTGCACCTGGATGTGTGCCTGCACCACAAAAATAGAGATTTTCGAGTTCTTCTGATTTATTGTGAAAGCGAAACCAAGCCGATTGTGTAAATAGTGGTGCAATTGAAAATCCACATCCCCACAAGGTATTGAATTTGCCTTCAAAGTCATCTGGAGTGACGAAATGAGAGACTTCTGTACAATCGCGCAGCCCTGGTAATAGAGTATTCTCTAGCTGCTGCTCTACCTGAATTCTTATTCGTTCGCCTGCCTTGCTCCAGTCAATGCTAGCCTTTTTGTTTGGCACAGGCGCTAGTACATAAAACGCATCACCACCATCAGGGGCCATAGCTGGGTCAGTAGCTGCAGGACGATGGAGATATAGACTTAGATTATCAGAAAGCACTTTTTGGTCATAGATTTCCTCCAGTAGCTCTTTAAAAGTCTCCCCCATTATTATAGTATGGTGTTTCACTTCTGGGTAAGAGCGGCTAGTGCCAAAATACCAAACAAAAAGACCCATCGAATATGCCAGCCCATCGATGCGTCGATTAGTCCATTTTTTGCGATATTTTTCGTCGATTAATTTTCGGTATACCTTTGCTGGGTCTGCATCAAAAATGACAAGATCAGCGCGCTTTTCTTTTCCGTTTTTCTTACGTATCCCAACTGCCTTATGATCCTCTACTAGAACCTTACTGGCGCTACTGTTAAGCTCTAGTTGGATGCCCTGCTCATGCATTAACTTGACCAATGCGTCTACTAATGAGCCAGTTCCACCTCTCGGAAACCATACCCCCCACTTTCTTTCTAAATAGTGTATAAGGCAATAAATTGAAGTAGTATTCATGGGGTTACCACCCACTAGCAATGGGTGAATACTAAATGCTCTTCTTAGTCGCTCATCTTTGAGGAATTTCGAGACTAGCGAGTAAACCGGAAGATAACTTTTAAGAGCAATTAGTGCAGGAACCTGCTGGACCATGATCCAGAATTTGTGGAATGGTTGATCCGATAGTTTTTCAAAGCCTATTTTAAAGATCGCCTTTGAGAAATTAACTAGGCGCTCATATCCCCTTCCTTCCCCGCGCGAAAGACGATCGATCTCAACAATAGTGTCTTCTAGGCTTCCGCCATAATCGAGTTTAGATCCGTCAGAGAATTCAAAGCGGTACCAAGGCTCTACTGGCAAGAACTCTACATAGTCTTTTCGATCTTTCCCAAACAGATCAAAGAGTTCGTCAAATAAGAAAGGCGCGGTTATAACAGTAGGCCCCGCATCAAATTTAAAGCCATCTATCTCGTAGACCTGTGCACGCCCACCAGCTCGACTGTTGTTATCAATTACAGTAACTTCGTAACCTAGTCTACGCAAGCGTAGGGCCGTAGCAATTCCTCCGAAGCCGGCGCCTACTATAATAGCAGTTCTGTTACTTTTTGGGCCCTCTCGCATGCTAATGAATAGTTGTCCAAACTATTGCCCGTATGTATCTAACTACCTACGGGCATTAGCCTATTAGAGGATGGAGATCGTTGGAGTTCGATAAAAGGAAAAAGCAATTCTTTAAGTGTGTCACAAACTTGATCAGGTAAGGATTCAGCTAGCTCTATGGAGTCCTCCACTAAAGACTTATGATAGTCGTTAATAAAGCTAAAGCTTTCGTTTGTAGACATGTGGAAGTTTATCAATATGTGATATAAATTTGGACGAGCATTCTTTAAGTCGGATGAATACATGCGCCCCGATTTTGTGCCTAGGAAATCACTTTGGTCGTCTTTTATTTGGTAAGCTACCGCCAGATTGAGGAAAATTTCGCTTAAAAGATCTATATGGTCGGTCTGGTCCACGACATGTGTAATGCAATTTGCCGGCAAAGCAAATAGGGCACCAGTTTTGCGAGAAGCCATAGCGAAATATTCGTCTAAAATTACGGCTGTTTCAGTGGTATCGAATTCAAGCTCTTGTACAGCACCAGATATAGCCGTAGAAACCGCAGACGATATTTCGCTAGTCCACGCTACCTTAATTTTATCAGTTACTTTAGAATCGCTCGCGACCTCGTAGGCTTTAGCGATAAGTAAATCACCAATTAATAAGGCTTTCGATTTCCCGTACTTCTTCCAAATAGCCGGACAGCCTCTGCGCTGCGAATCTTCGTCGATCAGGTCATCATGTATGAGGCTAGCGTCGTGCAGTAGCTGCGTTAAGGCAGCTACATCGAGTATTACATCTTCAGATACGCCGTAAGCAGCACCCAATCCCAAGCAGATTCTACCGCGGATATTCTGGCCGGACCAAAAATAATCATCATCCGAAAAATCAGCGAGTATTGTATTACTGCAAAAACAAGCCTTGAGCCGCCACTCAAGGCGACTCAAGGCTGAGGTCATTAAATCCATATTTGGAAAAAACTAGTGGCTTTTACTTGCGCTGTCACTGGTAGCAGCTACCCAAATTGCGAGTCCAAAGGCTGCTTTGTTAATTAAGTCAGCAAGGTTATAAACTATATCAAGTGTTCCTGATGTATTAGCATCTCCCATACCAAGGAAATACCCGATAGGGTAAATTGCCCAACCTACTGTCACAATAAGACGAATAGTCTTGAAAGCATTTTGAGATGCAGCGTTTCCGCTGTTTTCATTAAGCTGGGAGGCTTCACCTTTGAAGATTTCATAGATGATGTAGAGCCATCCAGCCATACCAACTATAAATCCAGCCATTTCTGAAACACCTAGTACTTGAGTTTCCCCTAAGTATCCACCCACAAGCATAACGAGTGATGCAACTAAAAGCTTCCAGAAAACGCGCGCGCTAACTGTAGTTACAGCAGCAAGGATCAGGTAGAACTCTATGATCTGGAGAGGTACAGTAATTAGCCAGTCAATGTATCGGAATACTGTTGGGCTAGTTCCTGTATTTACCCATACGTCGCGCATGTAGAGGTAGTGCCAGAAAGCAATACCTGTGACAAGACCAGCAATTGTAAGGGAGGTTTTCCACTTGCCTTGTGCGCGGTCGCGCTCGATGAAGAAAAATACAGTTGCTGCTAGCATGATAGCTGTCGCTAACCAAAAGCTAATACCAACGTAATCAGTTGGGCTTAAAGAACCACTGTGGCTCAGAGTATCTGCGCAATGACCGCCGTAGGCAAACACTGCTAAAAACAGAGAACTCATAAATGTAATTAATAATTTTTTACAGTACACGTTATGTTTATTTTAGGTTTGGGGTTTTGAAGTATTACTAAATAAATTAGCAAGTACCTCGGCGAAAGTAGCAGTAAAATAAATAACCAACTAAATACAAGTAATTTTTCGTGTTATTCTTTTGCTATTACACATCTCTTTATAGCGTAAATAATCTAACTTGCGGCTTGGAAATTTTAGATTCTAGACCTCCCTCTCGGGAGTCTTTCCCCGCAGAATTGACCAAATCAATTAACATCATAACACTTAACAGTATTATAAATAATTCTAGTAGTGAATGTATTCACTGCGTTTTTGGATTTCTCGCCAGACTGTGCCATCTTGTGAGTATCTAAAGCGTTATTGTGACAATAAGTGTGACATTTTGGCATTAATTTGCAACAAATGGCTCGATTATTTTTTATTACAAAATTTGTATCTTATTGTTTATTAGTAATTTAAGTTATTGTCAGTATACTGGCATTTGGAATGCTATATTCAGGCATGAGTAAAATTATAGGAATAGATCTAGGTACTACGAATTCTTGCATGTCCGTAATGGAAAGTGGAGAACCTGTTGTCATACCAAATTCGGAAGGTGCGCGCACGACTCCATCGGTTGTTGCTTTTGCTAAAGACGGGGAGCGTCTCGTCGGACAAGCTGCCAAGCGGCAGGCAGTTACCAATCCCAATAATACTATTTTTTCAGCTAAGCGCTTGGTCGGTCGTAAGTTTTCGGAGGTCCAGGAAGAAGCTGCAAGTCTCCCTTACAATGTGGTCGAGGGTAAAAATGGCGACGCTTACATTGAAGCTGAGGTAAGTGGTAAGGCAGAAAAATTTGCCCCTGAGCAAATTTCCGCCATGATTTTACAAAAGCTGAAAGCGGACGCTGAGGCCTATCTAGGTGAGAAAGTTACCGAGGCAGTCATAACTGTGCCGGCGTACTTTAATGATGCGCAGCGCCAGGCGACAAAAGATGCAGGGCAAATTGCAGGGCTAGAAGTTAAGCGTATTATCAATGAACCAACTGCTGCGGCACTCGCTTATGGTTTAGATAAGGGTCAAGACGAAGTTATTGCAGTCTATGATTTGGGTGGTGGCACATTTGATATCTCGATTCTCGAAATTGGTGATGGGGTTTTTGAAGTTAAAGCAACTAACGGTGATACGCACCTCGGAGGTGACAACTGGGATAGCGCTTTGATAGATTATCTTATAGGAGAATTTAAAAAGAGCGATGGAATAGACCTGCGTGCCGATAAAATGGCGCTGCAGCGCCTGAAGGAAGAAGCTGAAAAGGCCAAGATTGCTCTGTCCTCTACTCAAAGTACCGATATTAATCTCCCATTTATTACTGCGGATGCTTCGGGTCCTAAGCATCTAAATATTGCGCTCTCTCGTTCCAAATTGGAACAGATCTGTGACGAGCTCTACCAACGAACAGTCGGACCTTTCAAAGACTGCCTTAAGGATTCTGGGCATAGTGCAGATGAAATCGGCGAACTGGTACTAGTAGGCGGTATGACACGCTCGCCCAAAGTCGTAGAGATTGCTAACGGCCTAACTGGTAAAGCGCCACACCAAGGAGTGAACCCAGATGAGGTTGTTGCTATTGGAGCGGCTATTCAAGGAGGTGTGCTTCAAGGTGACGTGCGCGATGTACTTCTACTCGATGTCACTCCGCTAACGCTCTCTATAGAAACCGCAGGCGGCGTGTCCACCGCGATGATCGAGCGCAATACTACAATCCCCACTAAAAAGAGTCAGACTTTTTCAACATATGCGGACAATCAGACTGCGGTGGATATTAAAGTACTCCAGGGTGAGCGTCCTATGGCCAAGGATAATAAGGTGCTCGGAAACTTCCGTCTAGACGGCATTCCTGCCGCCTCGCGAGGTGTGCCGCAAATTGAAGTAACTTTCGATATAGACTCCAATGGCATTCTCAATGTCAGCGCTAAGGATCAAGGCACAGGTAAGGAGCAGAAGATATCTATCACTGGTTCTTCAGGTTTAGATAAAGACGAAGTCGAGAATTTAAAACGTGAGGCTGAAGCCCATGCCGCTGAAGATGAGGCTCTGAAAGCGCAAGTCGAAGCTCGGAACGAACTCGATAACATCGTTTACCAAGCTGAAAAGCAAATCGAAGAGCTCGGTGAAAAGATACCAGCAGAGAAAAAGACTGAACTTGAGTCCTCTATTACAGAAGCTAAGGCAGTACTAGAAAATCAGGGAGCCGAAGCAGAAGCACTCAAAACTCCAAAGGACAAGATTATGGAAATCATGCAGTCTTTTGCTCAAGATCTCTACAGTCAGCAAGCAGCCGAAGGTGCAGCAAACCCAGAAGAAGCTACCAGTGAACCTGGGGGAGACGAATCTGGGAAGCCAGACGACGATGCTGTCGATGCCGACTTCGAAGTCGTCGATGACGATAAGAAATAAACTTTAACCATCAGTGCATTGATGAAAAGTATGCGCTTTTTAGTTAAAACATACATCCCCTAAACACAAATAACATAATAAATATGAAAATTAAACCACTCGGTGAGCGCGTTCTACTAAAACGCATCGAAGAAGACGAACAAGTCCGCGGCGGAATCATTATTCCTGATTCTGCTAAAGAAAAATCACAGGAGGCTGAAGTAGTCGCCCTAGGAACTGGTAAAAAGGACGATGCTGGTAAGGCAATTCCTTTCAATGTTAAAAAAGGCGATAAAGTTCTCCTACCTCAATACGGCGGCACAGATGTCAAAGTCGATGGGGTAGAGTATATCCTAGTCGATGAAGACAACATTCTCGGTGTGATCGCATAAATGTGATTGGCACTAATTCTAAACAAAAATATAAAAAAATAATATATTATGGCTAAGCAAATTCTTTTCGATGAAGCAGCTCGCAAAAAAATCCTTAAAGGCGTCGAGACACTCTCTCGTGCTGTAAAAGTGACACTGGGACCGAAGGGTCGCAACGTACTCCTCGACAAAAAGTTCGGCGCACCAACTGTTACTAAAGATGGTGTAACCGTTGCTAAAGAAATAGATCTCTCGGATCCTTATGAAAATATGGGTGCACAAATGGTGCGTGAAGTGGCTTCTAAGACCGCTGATTCTGCAGGTGATGGTACCACAACAGCTACTGTTTTGGCTGAAGGTATCTATCGTGAAGGTATCAAAAACGTGGCAGCTGGAGCCAATCCAATCTATCTCAAGCGCGGTATCGACAAGGCTGTATCTGCTGCAACAGCCGCGTTTTCAAAGCAAAGTAAGAAGGTTAAAGACCGTCAAGAAATACGCCAAGTTGCAACCGTCTCTGCTAATTGGGATGCTGAAATAGGTGACATCATCGCTGATGCAATGGATCGTGTTGGTAAAGATGGAACGATTACTGTAGAAGAAGCCAAGGGCATCGAAACGTCCCTTGACGTAGTAGAAGGTATGCAATTTGATAAAGGATATCTTTCACCGTATTTCTGTACGGACGCGGAATCCCAGGAGGTTAATTTTGAAGATGCGCATATTCTTATTCACGAGAAAAAGATTAGCAGCTTAAACGAAATTCTACCTCTTCTTCAGATAGTAGCCAAGACTAATAAGCCGTTTCTTATTATTGCCGAGGACATCGAAGGAGAAGCTCTAGCTGCTTTGGTTGTTAATAAGTTACGTGGCACCTTAAATGTGGCAGCTGTAAAGGCTCCTGGCTTTGGTGATCGTCGAAAAGCTATGCTCGAAGACATCGCTGTCCTCACGGGAGGGCGTTGCATTACTGAAGATCTCGGTATCAAGCTTGAGAACGTTCAACTTAGCGATCTAGGAAAAGCTAAACGTGTTTCCATCGATAAGGAAAATACTATCATCGTTGAAGGTGGTGGCAAAAGCTCTGACATCCAAGGCCGCGTGAAGCTTATCCGTAAGCAAATTGAGGCTACTACTTCTGACTACGATCGTGAGAAGCTCCAAGAGCGCCTTGCTAAAATCGCTGGTGGAGTTGCCGTCATTAATGTTGGGGCCCAAACTGAGCCGGAAATGAAAGAGAAGAAAGACCGTGTGGACGATGCTTTGCACGCGACACGTGCAGCTGTCGAAGAAGGTATTCTACCTGGAGGTGGTGTAGCGCTGCTTCGCGCTGCTAAAGCTATCGAGAATTCGGCCGCTGACCTCGAAGGTGATGAAGCGCTGGGCGTTTGGATAGTTCGCCGTGCGATTGAGTCTCCCCTTCGCCAGCTATGTACGAATGCAGGTGTGGAAGGTTCGCTTATCGTAGCCGAAGTACTCAAGTCCAAAGCCTCGACAGGCTACAACGTAGCGACTGGTGAATATGTTGACCTATTAAAGGCCGGTATCGTAGACCCAGCCATGGTTACTCGCACCGCTCTGCAAAATGCTGGATCTGTTGCAGGCCTACTCCTTACAACTGAGTGTATGATCACCGACGAACCCGAAGAAGCCAGCGCACCAGCTGGTGGCGCTCCAGATATGGGTGGAATGGGTGGAATGGGTGGAATGGGTGGAATGATGTAAACTCCTTCTAGAGTATAATCGCTCAAATCAAACAGACCATTTATTAATACAAGCCCCGGCTAAAAGGTCGGGGCTTTTTTGTAGATAGTGCCTAGGTCTCATAGTTTGAAAGTAAAAAGTTATTTAAAAATATTTACTGTATCTTTTACTATGGGAGTTGATTTGCAGTGTGCTTGCACTTTTACTGAGATTAACTTTTTTGCACTTATACTAAATGAGCCAAACCAGAGTAGTTGCTGCCGTTGAAATCGGGACGTCTAAGATTGCTGTTCTAGTAGGCGAAATCGTTGGCGAATCGAAGCTCAGCATCATTGGACATTCAATAGGTTCGTCCAAAGGCATTAAAAAAGGAGAGATAAAGGATCTTCACTTAGCTGGTGATTGCGTGCACGCTACTATTTTAAAGGCTGAGGAGAATGCTAAGTGCCGTGTCGAAGAAGTTTATCTCGCGCAGACAGGGCGCCACTTAAAAGGCGATTTTAATGTCGGAAGTTCGAGTGTAAGTTCGCCCGATAGCGTGGTGCAAAATATTGATATAGATGCAGCAAAAAAAGACGCTAGACGCCGCGCACTCCCGTCAGGGCGCATTTACATTCATCACATTCAAAACCCTTTTTCACTCGATGGGCGCGAGTTATCTAACCCGTCATCCAAGAAGGGGCGCCAACTTCAGGTCGGATACTGGTCGGTGCACGGGGATAGCGAGGTTGTCGGGGATAGTCTACGTGTGATACAGGGCATTGATCTGAACGTTAGTGATATTATCCTATCTAGTCTAGCATCTGGAGTAGTCTTGCTAGAAGAATCAGAAAAAGATAATGGTGCTCTAGTAATCGACATAGGTGGTGGTACGACCGATTACGTCCTCTACCGTAAGGGATACATCGTTAAGACTGGTGTCGTGCCAGTAGGCGGTGATCATATTACAAATGATTTGAGTATCGGACTGCGTGTATCTACTAAAAATGCGGAAGAATTGAAGTTTAAGCATGGCCGTGCTTATTATAAAATTGAAGATAGGGATGAAAAAGTATGGCTTATCGGTGACTTTACAATCGGAGACCGCCAGTATCCCCTCGCATCTATTACAAGGATTATCGAGGCTCGGGTCTGTGAAGTATTTGATATCATAAGAGAGCAGCTTGAGAGATCGAAGGTCTTTGATCCGAGTTATATTGCATCGGGCGTCGTACTAACAGGTGGCAGTGCAAATTTACTTGGTATTACCGAGGCTGCCCAGCGGTGTTTTGATTTAGAAGCTCGTGTTTCTGATGGACCTATCGATGTCTCTGAAGAGCTCCGTTTACCAGAGTATAGCACCACCCTTGGATTACTGCGCTACGCGTTGACTGGTCAAGAGGAGAGACAAGAAGAGGCCAAGCCCGTGGGCATCATCGGAAAATTCTCGGACTGGCTCAATTTTAACTAGGTATGAATAAGTTAACTGATACATTTTATAGCCGAGATGGGACAAGTCGAGATCTCAAAATAAAGATAATCGGAATTGGCGGAGCAGGAACCAATGCAGTTGACGGCCTTAAGCTCGATGATTTGGGAGATGTGCGATTAGCTGCAATTAATACGGACGCGCAAGCGCTTAATCAATCACCCCTAGCAGAGAAGCTAATTATTGGGCGCTCGATAACGCGTGGGCTCGGCTGCGGAGGAGAATTGGAGATTGGTAAAAAAGTCGCTGAGTCGGATCGAGACGCACTAGCTCGGATGATCGCAGATATGGATTTAATTATTCTTGTGGTTGGCTTGGGAGGCGGCACCGGAAGTGCCGCCTCCCAAGTGCTTGCTCAAGTAGCATCTAAGACGGATGCGCTCGTTCTGGTCTTTGCCACCTTGCCGTTTAGTTTCGAAGGTGCTCGCCGCAAAAAAATTGCCGAAGAAAGCGTTGGCGAGCTGCGCCAGCTCGTGCACGGGCTCATTCCATTACCTAATGACGTGTTACTGCAAGAGGGGGAAGAGGAAGACACTAGCGTGCTAAATGCATTCGCTGTGGCTGACCGGTGGATAGGTCGCGGTATAAATTCGCTTTGTGCAATGCTCCTTAAGACGGGCTTAATCAATCAGGACTTTAGCTCGCTGAGCTCCGTCTTTAAGAATCGTGGGGGTAAGACCATCTTCGGCACCAGCACTGCAACTGGCGAAAACTATATACAAGACGCCCTTGAAGATTTGTTTATCTGCCCCCTTTTACACCTAGGTGATCGTCCCGCAAAGTTGGATCATATACTTGTCAATTTCATAGGGGGCGCAGATCTCGGCATCTCTAAGGTAAACGAGATCATGATGAAAGTGGGTAAGCGCTTTGGTTCGCGTGAAGATATCATCTTTGGTGCCGTCATTGATGAAAGTCGTAATCAGAGTTTAGAGCTCTGTATTCTAGGTAAGGCTGACATGGAAGGAGCAGGCAGGCCTGAGCCGAAGCAAACGCCTAAAAAAACTGTAGAAAATGGTCTTCAAATAGAAACGCAGATATCGCGAGACACACGCACCCCACGACCAGTGCATAGATCTAAAATTAGCGAAAAATCTTCACCTAAGGTGGACCAAGATGAATTTACATTTATTGAAAATGGCGGGGAGCGTGGCTACTTTGAGAAGACCGACCGTAATGAGTACAATAATGAAGACTTAGATGTACCCACCTATTTGCGGCGTGGTATTAAAATAAAAATTAAATAGAATGCCTTGGTACCTTTACCACGCTTTGAAGCAACTTTTTCCTTCGGGGCGGTTATTTTCGTTTTTTTCTCTCATGTCGATCATGGGTGTGATGCTCGGTGTGTGTGTGTTAATTATCGTTCAGAGTGTGATGAATGGTTTCGGTGAGGGTATACGCCATCGCTTGACGCAGACGCAGGGCGATATTCGTATTCGTTCGGACGAGGTAATCTATAATTGGGAGGATTTGCTTGAGACTTTAGAGAAACAGGATAATATTCTTTCTGCAGTGCCTTTCGCAGAAGGTGTGGTCATGCTACAACATCAGAACCGACCACAGTTTCCATTTGTGCGTGGAATTGATCCGCTTGTACAAGAAGAGGTTTTACCTATCGGGAAGTTTTTAACCATCGGCAATAGAGAGGATTTTGACGATGAGTCTGTCTTCCTCGGCGAGGGCTTGGCTTATTCTTTAAAGGCAGGTCCTGGATCGGTGGTCGAGGTCTTTACACCACTCATGTTGGAAGCCTTAAAGCAGAATGAGATTTTATTACCGCGTGAGTTCAAGGTAGCTGGCTTATTCCGCACGGGCTCACCACAAGTTGATGGTAACACTATGATCACGACGCTTCGAGTTATGCAAGAGCTCTATGGTCTAGAAAATGGTGTGCACGGCTTAGCGCTTAAACTACGCCCAGGGATAGATGCCTACGGTTACAGCGCAGACTTAGAGGAAGGTGTTCTACCTTCTGGATTACAGGCTGTTAGCTGGATTGAATCAAACGAAGATTTTCTCTTTGTAATAGAGCAAGAGAAACGAGTTATTTCGTTTATTATCATCTTCATTATCTTGGTCGCTTCTTTCTCTATTGCTATCTCTTTGATGATGGCGGTAATGCGCAAGACTCGTGAGATTGGCCTCCTAGTTGCGATGGGTGGGCGTCCGAATCAGGTAGCTTTTAGTTTTTGTTTCCAAGGATTTTTCATTGGTCTTGTGGGTACTATCACTGGTATACTGACGGCTTTAGTATGCCTGAACTATCGTAGTGAAATACTATCGGCTTATGCTGACATCACAAATACGCAGACCAATTTTCTCGGGCAGTATGATGTTTATGACATACCGGTGCATTATTTAGCCTCCGATTTTATCACTGTCACATGTTTTGCCTTGGCCATCTCTACTTTTGCAGGACTAATTCCAGCGCTTCGAGCTGCTAGGCTCAAACCAGCAGATGCCTTGCGCGGAGAGTAATATCGTCTAACTTTTGATACCATATAGAGAATTTAAAAACTGCACTTAATACGTGAAAAAATTGAATGATATTGTGCTTGCATCCGTAGCCCTAGAGAAGAAATTCCAGGGGGCTGACGGCGAGATTTCTGTGCTCGATGGAGTGGACTTTACACTACGCCATGGCGAAAGTGTGAGTATAAGGGGTGAGTCCGGTTGTGGTAAATCAACACTGTTGAACGTTCTATCTGGTTTAGAGCGCGCCGATGCGGGAAAGCTTTTTTGGCGGGAGCATGAAGTCTCGGGATATTCAATATCAAAGTTTTCTACTTATCGTGTTCAGTTAATGGGATTTATTTTTCAGGACTACTATTTAGCTCCCGAGTTGAATGCTATTGAAAATGTGCTTCTCGGCGCACGTATTGCTGGGCAGATTAATCTAGGGGTGCGTGAACGGGCAGAAGCATTGTTAATTCGAGTTGGCCTTAAAGAACGAATCACGTACAGCTCATTTAAACTTTCAGGTGGGGAGCGGCAACGTGTAGCTGTAGCGCGTGCTTTAATTAACGATCCACCGTTAGTTCTGGCTGATGAGCCAACTGGAAACCTCGACGAATTAACGGGACATGCAGTTATGGATCTGCTTCTGGAGATCGCGGACGAGTCGGCTAAAAGCTTAGTTTTGGTTACACACAACCCAGAGTTTGCCAATCGAACTCAGCGTCAACTTGTTTTGCATTTTGGTAAGCTCGACGATGCTTAAGTGTAGCAATAAGTTTTCCGAATATCTTAAAGACTAAATTGCCCAGGTATATAAAATTCTATAAGGTGTAAAGCAGTCTTGCAATAGCCTGCTACGAGTCTCAATACTATTGGTATAGCGTCATGAATTCGGAAAGTAAAACTACTAGATTAATACGACAGACTTTCAAAGACTTTCTCGTTAGTAAAGGCTTGCGCATAACGAACCAGCGTTTGGCGATTTTAGATGCTGCCTACGACTGTAGTGATCACTTTACCGCGGAGGACCTATTGGAGCGTTCGCGTGAAATCGATAGCTCCGTCTCTCGAGCAACAGTTTATAGAGCGCTTCCAATATTGATAGAGAGTAAGCTGATCCGTCAGGTCGATGTGGGCCTAGAGCACAAGTTTTACATGGCTAATCGCAATGCTAACACCTTTCAGGCACAGGTTATTTGCTCCGATTGTGAAAAGATTTTTGAAATCGATGCACCTTTTATGGACTGGTACGGAAAAACCGTCGCAGATAAGCTCGCTCTACATGTAGAAAGTCAGCGTCTCCAAGTGACTGCACATTGTGATGAATTGAAAGTAGCCGGCGTTTGTAAACGAAAGTGCTAGTTAGATCCTGCTGATTATTCCACTTCAAAGCGTACTCCGATCATATTGTAGTCTGCGAGTGTCCCATCTTCTAATTGAGCGCCTCTAGGCGGATTGATCATGCGCCCTTCAACTATGATAGGCACTTCACGTGATTGGTATCCAGGTGCGCTGAGTCTGGCGATGTAAGGACCGTTTGATACATCTTTGAGCGGCATTAGATTTCGACCAATCCGCAAGTTTCCATAGAAATATACAGCCCTACCGTCAGGAGCTATGAGTTCGATCGTCGCACCCGGACCATTTTTACCATACTGATTGAATTCTAAGCTCCTCTCGTTCGCGTAGCGCACGCCAATATGAACCACGCCGGGAGAGCGTTCAGTCGCTTTGGGTCCTAATACAATGAAGAGCCCGCCTACTATTCCAGTAAGCAGAATGAGTAGGGCTACGACGAGACCGCCTTTTAATTCTAGTGTTTTTATCATAGTTAGAATATCATTTTATCATATTTTCGTGCTTGTTTCTAAAGGGCAAGGCGTTTTGATCCCTATTTTAATGAAGCGCACTCATCACTGTTCTGAACTCCGCGCAACGGATCAAGGCTCGTCCGTCACTTTAAGTGGTTGGATCGACTCTGTCCGTGATCACGGGGGTATTTTATTCGTAGACCTTCGAGATCGTGAGGGAAGAACGCAAATCGTGCTTGATCCAACTAATGATGGGTTAGAAGCCCAATTTTGTTCTATAAAGCCAGAATCTGTGATCTCCGTTAGTGGGAAAGTTGAAAAGCGCCTTGGCAAGACAGCCAATGCCAAGTTGGCAACAGGCGAGATAGAAGTACATGCTGTCGAACTTGAAATCCTTAATGTTTCTAAGACGCCTCCATTTCCGTTGGATGATTCGGCCGATAAGGTGAGCGAAGACTTGCGAATGAGCCATCGTTATCTTGATCTTCGCCGCGCTTCTAACACCAGAATACTACGGATGCGCCATAAGGCATCTAAGGCAATTCGTGACTACATGGATAAGCAAGCCTTTGTCGAGGTGGAGACGCCAATGCTATTTAAGAGCACTCCAGAAGGAGCACGAGAGTTTCTTGTGCCCAGTCGCATGAACCCTGGTGCATTCTACGCGCTGCCTCAATCTCCCCAACAATATAAGCAGATGCTCATGGTTAGTGGGATTGAGCGGTATTATCAGCTCGCTCGTTGCTTCCGTGACGAAGACCTGCGTGCAGACCGACAGCCTGAGTTTACTCAATTAGATATTGAACTTTCGTTTATCGATCGCGAAGACATGTATGCCCTTATCGAGGGTCTGATGAAGCAGGTTTGGAAGGACGTTATTGGTGCTGATATTCAGACACCTTTCCTTCGGATGAGCTACTTTGACGCGATGAACCGCTTTGGGGTCGATAAACCTGATATGCGCTTTGGTATGGAGCTTAAGGACTGCGCTGAAGTTTTCCAAAAATCTAGTTTTAAGGTCTTCTCAAGCACGCTTGAATCGGGAGGGTCTGTTAAAGCTTTTAACGCTAAATCTTTGGCGGATATTACGCAGGGTGAGTTACGCAGCCTAGAAGATTCGGCAAAGGCGCACGGTGCGAAAGGCTTAGCCTTTATTAAATGTGAAGCAGGCGAGTGGAAGTCTCCTATTGTTAAGTTCTTCTCAGATCAGGAGAAGAATGAGCTCAATAAATTACTCGAAATTGAAGATGGTGACATTGTATTTTTTGCCGCTAGTGAATGGGAACGAGCTTGCACAATCTTGGGTCGTGTGCGCCTTGATGCCGCTCAGTTGCTGGTCAAACGCAGCAAGCTAACAATAAATCCAAATGAATATAAATTTCTTTGGGTCATAGAATTCCCGCTTATGCTCTTTGACACAGAGCAAAATCGATTCGTTTCCTCGCATCACCCATTTACTGCTCCAGTTGTAGAAGACATAGCTCTGCTTGATTCGGACCCTAAAGCGGTTCGTGGTCAGCATTACGATCTTGTTTTAAATGGTGTGGAGCTTGGTGGAGGCAGTATCCGTATTCACCAGCCAGCTCTACAAAAGAAAGTCTTCGAGGACGTGCTCAAGATCCCCAAAGATATTGTGGAGAGCCGCTTTGGTTATATGCTCAAAGCCTTCGAGTATGGTGCGCCACCTCATGGAGGTATTGCCTTCGGATTAGACCGCATGGTTACCATCTTGACTCAACGATCTAGTATTCGCGATGTTATCGCCTTTCCAAAAAATCAAAAGGGTCAAGAAATAATGACATCTAGCCCTGGCTTTGCTACCGAGAAACAACTCAAAGATTTACACATAAAAGCAGTGCAGCCTGTTAAGGAAGAGAAATAGTATGCAAGTACATGCTAGCGATCGCTACGCCTAATAACTAGATCCTCATTGTGTCGCTATGCGATTTTACCTAAATTAGACTGGAATCTAGAGCCTGCTACTAGTTTATTGTATTTATGCGTAATTCGCAATTTCTTGTCATCCTCGTCTTAGGCAGCCTCATCGTTTCGCTCTATGGGCAAATGACACCCAATGCACCAGTGAAGAACTTTCGTCTTCCTCGCTTTGGTGAGAATGGGTTCACTGATTGGGTTCTCCAAGGGTCACAAGGCATTTATGATGGAGAAGAACAAGTGCGCGTTGAAGGAATGTCAATGCGTGTTTATTCTGGTGATGAACGCATGGCCTTAGAGCTTTCTATGGATAGCCCTACGGCTACCTTACGACTCAAGGAGAACCGCGCTTATTCTGAAGATTCTATTGAGATCACCGGGGGTAATTTTAAGATTTCTGGTGTCGGCTGGGAGTGGTCGGGTGAATCTAGGGAGATTATTGTTAAAAGCGATACTGTGGTCACTTTCACCCAGGTTATAGCTGGCGCTTTTCAAAATATAGATAATCAATCGAGTACTGCGCCCAGTACTAAAATTCAAAGTGAGCGCCTCTTATTACGCACAAATAAAGAGGCGTATTATTTTGAGTTTAGTGGAAATGTTGGCGCTGCTTCCGATCAAATGGAGTTACACTGCGAACAGTTAATTGCACGAGCGGACCCCCCTCAAGGTAGAGAAAGTGGGGTGCCCACAAACGCTCCAAACAAATTAGAGTCGATTAATGAAATGATCGCAAATGAGAATGTCGTAATTAAGCAAGGAGGTAAAAGCGTTCGAGGTAATGAAGCTAAGTTTTTTCCGCGAGATCGTGAGGTACATATCTTAGGCTCTGCAAGTGTCGAAACCAAAGGGGCTTATTTAAATGGCGATACAATTCGCAGTAAGTACGGCGAAATTGTTATTAAGGGAGCCAAAAGTGTGGGCCGTGCTCAGATGGTTCTCTATGGAACGGGCGGCCTGGGAATTTATGGTAATAAATCGCTTAGTTCAGAGACTATTGTGCTCGCTGATAATATAATTATGCAGGAGCAAGCCATTGAGAATCAGTTTAGATTTGAAGGCTCAGTTGAAGTGATGTCAGGACAGTTATACATGCGTGCTGACAAAATGTCCATTGCCGCGCATAGCTCTGGTCAGGCCTTCAGCGAAGCAGACGATGAATTCAAAGTAGGAGTATTTAAGGATATCACTTCTTTTGGTGGTGTGTACATCGAGCAAAGCAGCCAGATTGCGACCGCAGATAAGGTTGTATTTTACTTGGATGACCAGCGAGCCGTTCTCACAGGTAGCCCTAAAATAACGAATGCAGAGGCCGTCGTGGTTGGGCAAAGTATGGAACTACAGCCACAAACGGCGATCATCCGTGGAGAGGCTAGTTCCCCTGTCATAGTCCGCCTACCAGAGATGGCAGATCTGGGTTATGATACCTTTAGCCCTAGCTTAGGTATGGGTGCAGTTGTAGCAACCGAATCTCCTGTTGAGTTACACGATACGGTTATTATAAGCCAACATCTTAGGATGATCGAGGAGCCTGAACGTACACGCTTCCTTTTTTCTGATCAAGTCGAAGTTACCGCGACGAATCTAAACGCTAAGTGTGAACATCTAAACCTGACCACACGGATAGAAAATAATGTTAATACACTGGGTAAAGCATCACTCGACCTCGAGTGTATCGAAGCAGTAGACAATGTTTTGATTGCTCAGAAAGGTCGTACTAGTACATCTAAAAAAGCTTTGATACTCCCGAAAGAATCTAAAGTCGTGCTCGAAGGGATGGCAGTTGTCCAGGACATAGATGGGCGTGTGGCGGGGCACCGTATTACGCTCCTGCAAGGCCAACGCCGCGCAATTGTAGAAGGCGGTGGGCCTGAAGGGGAACGCGCTCGCATAACTTTGCCACCAATACCGTCTGGAGAATAATAGCCAATCCCTAAGCAGGAGGAATAGGGAATAATTTATCGGCTAAGCGGGGGGTAGTTTATTGGTTATTTTTTAGCGTGTCAGAATTGATTATATCGGGAGCGCGTTTGTCTTTTCCAGCCGTTTTATTGTAATGCCCTGTGACTTTATCTTTCTCATAACGAGTGAATCCGTGGTTCTCGACATTCTCGTCGGTGAGCATGGATTGTGTGGCACCTTCGGTGTATTTGCTAGATACATTAGGTGAGTAAAAGACCTTACGCACTGAATTTCCAGTTTTAGGGTGGGCTTTAAGTGGTTCCTCAGACATACGCTGAATATACTCAAAGACTTCACCGTCAGAACCATCAGGGAGAATTTCTTGGTAAACGTAAGTGGGCATAAGCGATTGACTCTTTGTAGATTCAGCTGATCTTTTCAGCAATGTAAAACATGAACATGTATAGCTAACAATCTCACTAGTCCTTGGTCTAGTTTTTTAGGTTATTATTACGTATCATTTATGATTTAATTAAATACAGACCTAGAGCGTGTGCATAAAAAATATACTTTTGATAATAGACGAATTTCTTTACTTTCTACCTGCTTCATATGATTTTTAGTGATAAGTATGAATCATTTATTTATCGACGCTTATAACGTGATCTGTGCCACTGATTCTTTGCGTCAAGTGATGCAGGGTAGTCTCGATGCAGCCCGTGATCAACTAGCTGAAATAGTACGTAGCATCCACGACGCCGAGGGTTTTCATATCGTCTTAGTGCTAGATAGCCGACAAGATAGTATTCAAGTAGAGCACCCATATAAGGTCAAAACTTTCGAATTTGTTTATGCCCCGGCAGAAGTCTCGGCCGACGGTGTAATCGAGCGTATGGTTGCTCAAGTAGAAAAATCTGTTGATACAACAGTGGTGAGCAACGATCGTATGGTAAGGGAATCCGCGAGAGCTAACGGAGCCCTTGCTCTGCGCCCAGAAGCACTACTAGAGTGGGCACGCGCTTGCGAATCTCGCCTTTTACATGAAGCTCGCCGTCGCAGGGATGTTAATAGGAAGGAATTCAGGAACAGTATAAATTTAGAATAATAAATTCTGTCTTTATACAATTTAGTGCGATTTTTGCTGGATAGCATCCTTCAAAAGATACGAAGATAAAAATTATAAATAATTATTATTGAACGTAGTCTAACTTAGAGCGTCTTAAAGTATGTAATTTTGTTTGTTTGTATTTAAAATGTCGCTCGGCTCTTGGGCGGCATTTTTTGTCTTCTAATTGGGATGCTAGAGTAAAAATGGCTAATAATTAGAAAGGGTATATTAGTTCCTTTAATACAAATATCAAATTTTCATCCGAGTTTGGCCTTTAGGTCTTCTTTTTCAATTAACCCGACGATCGTGTCTACGATTTGGCCAGCCTTAAATATTAGGATAGTTGGTATAGCGCGTATTTCGTACTTACTAGCCACTTCACTATTGTTGTCGATGTTGACCTTGCAGATTTTAACAGTGTCGCCGAGTTCTTCTGCTAGTTCATTTAGAATAGGCGCGATAGCTTTGCATGGGCCACACCATGGAGCCCAGAAGTCTACTACGATTGGTGAAGAGCTGCTGGATAGAGTTGAGTCAAAGTTAGAGCTGTCTAGTTCGGTGATTTTTTCGGACATTTGCTATCTTGGTTTTTTAGTTATTTTAAAAAAGGGAGGATGTCTTCTAGGATTAAGATTGTGAAGGCGAGCGAAACTGCGGCAGTTAATACATCGACGATTAGTAAGCTGGTAGGAGTACGATCAATGTCCTCATCAATAGAAATAGATGGGTCTGGTGCTGCTTTTGAAGTTCTTGGTTTAATGGCAAAGGCTACTTTGGTTGGGGCCGGAGCTGACTGGCTTTCTACATTAGCGGATGTTTGAATGGGCGTATTTACCTTGGGATTATGGGTTTTTTGGTTCAATTCAAAATCTGAACTCATTGGTGGCGTTGAAGCTAGGCGCAGAGGTGCCTTGGGTTCAGAGTTTCCTTCTTCATCACTCGCTGGTGTATTGTAGTTTTCTTCGTTACTTGCATCTGTCATAACTTATATTATTAGAGTATAGCTACAACTTCTGTCAAGTGAGCCCTTACTACTTTAACGGTATTTTGTCATAGTATAAGTGACTGTGGGATTATACGAAATTTCTTGGCCTTGAGTCGGCCTATTCTACCCTCTGGCAACGAATATCACCAAAGCTAAGGTCCTGCTTTATTGATATTTTACTTAAACGAGTTAATTCAAGTACTGCTAGGAAGGTAGCTACGATTGTAGTAATAGTAGTAGTGGCTTCGAATAAATCCGAAAATAAGAAGCTACGTTCGTCCTTAATACGTATAAGTATGAGTTCCATCCGGTCCGAGACAGTAACTTGTTCTGCGTGAATTTGACCTTGATCGATACGCTCTGCTAGGCGACTGAGCACTTGATTAAAGGTGTTCCAAAGGTCTACTCGGTCGACAGGAATTAGTGGGCGTTCTATTGCTTCAATGGCATCTTTGGGCCCGATGCGAGAGATGAGATCATTACTGTTGAGGATGAGTTTTCGGATATCTTCGGCTGCTTCTTTAAATTTTCGGTACTCTAGGAGTTGTTGGACTAGCTCCCAGCGTGGGTCGACATCCTCATCTTCAGCGTCTTCGTTACTACCTTGATCTTTTTTCGGAAGTAGCATTCTACTCTTAATATACATAAGGGTGGAAGCCATCACAAAAAATTCGCCAGCTGCTTCAAGATCTGGGGTCTCCATAGAGCTAAGTGCGTCGATGTATTGTTCAGTAACTTCTTCAATAGGAATATCATAGATTTCCACTTCGCTCCTGCGTATTAAATAGAGCAGCAAATCCAGGGGGCCTTCAAATGAAGGAAGTCGAATAGCGAAATCATTGTCTGGTATGAGTGCTTCTTTCATGGTAGTGGCTGATTAGTTATTATGTGCAAGGTGCATTTGAATATCGAATGAAAAATCGCTTTCGCGGCGTGCATTTTCCCTGAATGTTAGCGCGTAGAGCAACTCCCATGTACTTCCTATGCGTGTGCGCATGCCAAGCCTTGCTCTAATTAAGTCGCCCTTCTTAGCATCAAAGTTTAAATCAGTAACGAAATCGTGGCGCTCATTAATGCGATAGACAAAATCTAGCCGGTATTGATCAATATTTTCATTTAGCAAGTCAGTCGAAAAGCCAAGTTCCCACACCTCACCGCTTTTTAGGGCGGTTCTAGTTCTCAACTCTTGTAAGGTGAAACGCTCTGTATGAAAGCGACTAGCTAGGTCGAATTTCAACCAAGGGGCAGGGTTCATGATGAGTTCAACCCAAGTAGCATTAAAGGTTTCTTGTTTTGAGCCATCATAGCCAACATTTTTCTTAAAAAGTATATCTTGGTATAAATTAAGTGCCGCCAAGTTACGAGATCCATAATCTCTTGCTCTTGTTTGAAATAAGGTTTCCACTCCTAAGCGGATCAAGTGGGTGTCAGAAATTTCATCAATATTCCTTAAATCGCTCAAGTCTAGTAATGGGCGATTCAAATCAAAGACCTGACGATCGATAGCAGCGATTTCATTAACATTATCAGGATCTGAGAAATAGCGGTAGCGAACAACCGGGTGCACGACATGACGTAGCCCATCAATCCCCCAGGTTTCGTTGACCGTTGGATAACTGGCATGAGCGCGTGCTTCTAGATCTAAACCAAGTTCAAAAATCTCGCGGCTATATTCTTTATTTATGGCTGTCTCATGGGATTTTACTTTTTGATCGCTGTAATTACTTAAACGGGCACCAGCGATTGGTGTCAGCGTGAGCCAATCTTTCAGATTAAATGGTCGCTCGGCTCGATAACTGAGGTCTACACGCGTAGACTCTTTATTATAATCAAGTCTGGGTGTATTTCCATCGAATCTTTCTCGTAGTTGCACATAGCTCGCAGACATCTGGTGGTAGATGTTTGTATCTGAGATTTCTGTTGGTAGTAAGTCGAAGCGAATTTCTGGCAAGCGTTCTTGAATTAATTGAAAATTATTAGGGCTAAAGCGACTGAAGGCTGATAGGAAGAAGTTGTCGCCAGTGTAAGCGGCTTCGAGAAAAGTGTCTGGACGTTGATTTTCGTTAAAAATATCATCACGAAAGTCGCGTGTAACTTCCGAATCTTCCCAGTAACTAAGCGATGCAGTTGCAGAAAAGCGTTCTCCCTGAGCTTGTTTATGACGCCATTCGGCAAAGCCCCGATTTTGTTCAATTGGGCGGTTCAATCTGTCCAATTTTAGCTCAGAAACATCACCCTTATCGTCAATATAACCAGTCGTTAAAGCCCCGCGTATGCTTTGAGTTGGGGAATGATATACATATTGTGACGTTGGACCTGTCAAAATACCACGCTTGCTGTAATAATCAATATTAGCGCCTATGCGCAGCCAGGAATTCAATGGGAAAAGAGTGGTAGATTGCATGTATTGGCCGAGCGCACTATCTGTGCCAATGTTAAAGTCTATCATGCCTATGCTCTCCCCCAGACTATGGGTATGGCTTGGTAAGTAAAAAAAAGGCATAATCCCCAAACGAAGGGTAGCGCCATCCACTGTTATATATTGGCCTGTATTATCACTGGTATATCTAGCTTCCTTAGCGAGTATATTTAGAGTAAAAGAGCCAGGGTTTCCGTAATAGAGCGTAGATTCTTGGACTGCACTGGTTTCTGCGGTGCCACCTCCGCTCAAAGCGCTCAGATAGTAGGGCCATTTTCCAGTGCGTACCTTGTCCATAAAAAATATGTTTTCACTAAGATCGAAGTTAATACGCTGAGCGAGCAAGCGCTCTCCCTCCTGTGTAATTGTGACATTACCATTCGCATCAGCTAGCATGTAATCTTGGTAGTAGGTGATACGATCTGCCTGAATTCGTGTATCGTCAAATTCTAGGCGCGCATCACCTCGGGCTACGAGCCTTTGAGAGTCTTCGTCAAATTGCAGCGGCTCGATAGAGCTGAGTTCAGGTAGTGCAGCTTTCAGGGAAAATGAAAGCATTAAAGTAAGAAAAAAATAACTATTCCGAGCGTTTGTAAGCACGGTTTTGAATCATGTGTCCAGTATTTTCCCTGGACAAGTCTTTTATGCACAGTGCGTCATCTTAAAGTTCACGGGCTCCAGTATAGACGCGGGTAACACGTTTGGTCACGGAGCACAGAGTCTCCCACACTATTGTGCTAGCAATTTGGCTGAAATTGGTGGCTGTGATCTCTACTTCTTGATCTTTTCCTATCAACACTGCGTGGTCACCGATCTTCGTAGGCGGACAGTCAGTGACGTCTATAATTGTCTGATCCATCGTCACGCGTCCAAGGATCGGGCAGCGTTTGCCGTGAAGTAGCACTTTGCCTCGGTTACTTAGGCCTATTGGGATTCCGTCTGCATAACCAGCAGTCAGTATGGCGATTCGCGAGTCGCGCACTAATCGACAGCTACGTCCGTAGCTGATGTCAGTTCCAGTGGGTAGCTCTTTGACTAGGCTGACACGGGTGTGAAAGCTGAAAACAGGCTCTACGCTGACGGTACCAAGTGCAGACTCAGGATAGGGTGGAATTCCAAACTGAAGCAGGCCTATACGAACAGCATTAAAAGGGCTATTCAGGCAAAGAGTATCGATGCTGGCGGAATTATCAGCGTGAATGAGTAAGCCTTCGGTTAGTGGTCTAGCCTGATCGATTACTGCTAGAAAACGCTCTCTTTGATTCTGAGTAAAGACTAGATCGCTACTAGCACTTGAAAAGTGAGTATATATACCTCTTAATTCCAGCCTGGGCATTGTATTGATTGATTCAAGCAGAGCATGGGCTTGTGTATACCAGATGCCTAAACGACCCATTCCTGTATCTACTTTTAAGTGAACCTTTATTGTAGTTTTTCTCTTGGTAGCGAGGCTGTGTAGGCGCTCGCATTCGCCGAGCGTACTCACGGTTGCGGTAAGATCGTGCTCGATCAGGAGCTCATCTTCCTCTGGTAGTAAGGGACTCAGTAAAAGGATTGGCCATCCAGCGCCTATCTGGCGAATTTCGATAGCTTCTATAGCGTTGGCTACCGCGAAGCAATCAACGCCACTTTGCATCAAGCGCTTTACTATTTGAGGCATGCCATGACCGTATGCATCGGCCTTGACCACTGCAAGATACCGAACGTGTCTTGGCAGTGCTTTCTGTATGCTTTTTAAGTTACGTTCAAAAGCAAACAGGTCAATCTCGGCCCAGCAGCGGTGTAAGGAAACTTTTTGTTCTTTGGGCATCTTTTGGTGGATAGGTGTTTATGCTTTTTTGCCATGCCTTTTGGGCGTCCATTTTTGAAATGTATTTGCCGCATTATTGTAGATGTCTACTTGGTCGGTCGCTTTAAAAGCGGCAGTATGTAGACGTAGCTCAGATATTCGCTCTGGAGAATATAAAAGGGTCTTCGCTTCTAGTGGTGGGCTCTGCCAGCCTTTTCTCTGTGGCAGATGATAGAGCTTGCCGTTCCACAATTTAAGAGCGTCGTCATCAATCACCTTCAACTTTTCGGTATAGGTTGCTCTTATTTGTATCGAATTCCAAGCCCCTTTCTTCCAGTCACTAACAATTAGAGCATCTTTTAAATCGGCATTATCTTCTAGTAGGATAAGAGAGCTAAGCTGCAGGCTATTATATTTGTATAGCTCAGAGCAGTTAGGATAAAGTCGGCGCCATGTTTCAATAGCCATGGCGCACAATCTAAGTCCTAGAACGGATCCAGGGCCTTCGCAGTAAACAAAGCCGCTCAAACTACTGAGCTTAATACCAGCATTTTTTAGCGCAGCTTCGACTGAAGAAAACAGATTTTCAAGAGCAGTTCCTTCACAGCTTATTTGACTTTGCCAGTTGAATTTATGATCCAGCACACCCACGAATATGCTGCTACCTGCGCAGTCGATCACTAGTTCGATTTTCTGTTTCATTGGTGTTTTATTAATGTTTTATTACCACGCACTATAGTGCTATTATTTAAGCTAAATAATCGGGTGGCAAGTTGTAAGCGAGGTAAGAGTCTTGCATGTTATTTTAGATTGCTTTCACTCCAAATTGTGATAATAGGAAAAAAGGATATAAAATCCATAACGAGTGCGAGCAGTGCTCAACCCCACTCAATACTGGGTATGCATCCTTTCACGAAGAATAAAACTAAGGGTCTTGTTGTGCGTGCGTACTTAAAAGATACTAGAACCTGTGAGGTTATCGACACTACTAATTTGGATGGGCCTTGCTATAAACTAAAGCGAGTGACTGAAGATGGCTTTTTCGAGGGGATTATTCTAGGGCGAGTCGACTTTTTTAAATACATGCTCCAAGCCGAGAGTTATAAAGGCGAAATACGCAGATTTTTTGATCCGTACAGTTTTCTCCCTGTACTATCTGAAGATGATATCCACCTTTTTAATGAGGGAAGTGATCACCACGTGTATCAGAAAATGGGCTCACACCTATGCACGAAGAATGGTGTATCTGGTGTATCCTTTGCACTATGGGCACCAACCGCTGTGCGTGTTTCTGTGGTCGGCGACTTCAATAATTGGGATGGGCGCTATCACCCTATGCGCAGTCTGGGGGACTCTGGTATTTGGGAACTTTTCATACCCGGTCTAGAGACGGGGATGAAATACAAGTACGAAATAGGCACTACTTGTGGAAGTCCACTTCTTAAGACCGATCCATACGGTACATTTTTTGAAGCGCCCCCGAATAATTCATCCATAGTCTATCCTGTAGATGGCAACTATGAGTGGAGTGACACTAGATGGATGGACCGACGCGCTAAGACCGATTGGAAAAATAAGCCTATCTCAATTTACGAAATTCATCTTGGATCATGGAAGGCGCAAGCGGATGACAAGTTGCAAACCTTTAGCTATCGAAAGCTAGCTCATGAACTAGTTGAGTATATCAAAGATATGCATTATACACATGTCGAATTTATGCCGCTATCAGAGCACCCGTATGAGGCTTCATGGGGCTATCAAGTTACTGGATTCTTTGCCCCTACCCAGCGCTTCGGCACGCCAGGCGATTTTAAGTATCTTGTGGATATTTTACATCAAAATGAAATAGGTGTTATTATGGACTGGGTTCCTGCGCACTTTCCAAATGACAGCTTTGCACTCGCTGAGTTTGATGGAAGTGCCCTTTACGAGCATGCCGACCCGCGCCAGGGCATTCATCAAGACTGGGGCACTTTAATTTTTAACTATGGGCGTGACGAGGTGCGAAGTTTTCTAATCGCATCCGCGCTTGCTTGGTTCGAGCGCTACCACATCGACGGCTTGCGTGTGGATGCTGTTGCTTCGATGCTCTATTTAGATTATTCTAGAGATGAAGGACAGTGGATTCCAAACAAGTACGGCGGCCGAGAAAACTTAGAAGCAATCGATTTTCTCCGTCAGACCAACGACCTTGTGCATAAATATTTCCCCGGCACTTTAATGATTGCAGAAGACTCGACTGCTTTTCCTGGTGTTACTAGTCCCACAGCAGAGGGTGGCCTAGGTTTTGACATGAAATGGAATATGGGATGGATGCACGATATTCTTAATTATTTCGAGAAAGATCCTATACACCGCAAATATGAGCACAAGCAACTTTCCTTTGGGATGCTTTATCAGTATTCTGAGAATTTTACTCTTGTTTTTTCTCATGACGAAATCGTCCATGGTAAGTCTTCGATGCTGTATAAAATGCCAGGTGGCGCTATTTCAGATAAGGCGCACCAACTTCGTTTACTTTATGCACTTATGTGGATGTGGCCGGGCAAAAAAACGCTTTTTATGGGTAGTGATTTCGGCCAATCTTCTGAGTGGAATCACAGTAAAAGCCTAGATTGGCACCTTCTTCAATATACAGAGCACAAAGGTATACAAAGTGTGGTTCGAGATCTAAATCGACTCTATCGAATAATACCTACGCTGGCGCAAGGTGATTATAGTCCTGAAGGGTTTGAATGGATTAATTGCACAGATGCGGATAATAGCGTTTTGTCTTTTATTCGAAAGGGATTTGAACCGAAAGATGACTGTGTTGTGATAGCCAATTTTACTCCTGTGCTTCGTGAGGGCTTCCGCATTGGTGTACCACACTTAGGCTTTTGGAAGGAAGTTCTGAACACAGATGAAGAGTATTATGGAGGTCTGGGATTCGGTAATAGCGGTGGCGTAGAGGGTGATTCAGTCGAATGGGACGGACGTCCATATTCTATTAATATTCAACTTCCTCCTCTTTCAATTAGCGTATTTCGTCTTCATAATTAAGTCTATATATTTTTCACCTTCAACATTAGTTTAAAATGTCAAATTTCCATTGGTCATTAAAATATCTAGAGAGCCGTATCGCTTATTTGGATAAACACATAGAGGAACAAGATTCCGAGATATTGAAGCTTTCATAACGCGCAGACTTGATAATCAAAATATCCAATGATCAAAATGCGCAGATTTTGGCTATTTTCGAGCTTGGTTCAGAAAGCTCCAGCGGTATGCCCACTGACGAAAAACCTTCGCATTACTAGATTTCGGACCGTCTTTGTACATATATACATTGCGGTCTAGGCGATTTTACCTGTGAAGACGGTTGTCTTTGTTCTTTTTGTCGTTTTATCTATACATATGAATTGGAAAAAAGTCCATGAGTTTGAAGAAATTATTTACGAGAAATCTAATGGTATCGCCAAGGTTACGATTAATCGACCCCACCGGCGTAATGCATTCACTCCGGATACAGTAGCGGAGATGATTGAAGCGTTTACGGATGCGAAAGAGGACGTCTCCATTGGTGTTGTGCTGCTTACAGGAATGAATCCTCAGAGCGACGGTGAGTTTGCTTTCTGTTCTGGTGGAGATCAAAAGATCCGCGGGCATAAAGCCGGTGGCTATATAGGTAAAGACGGAGTGCCTCGCCTGAACGTTCTTGACCTACAAAAGCTTATCCGTTCCATGCCTAAGGTGATAATCGCTTTAGTCGCGGGTTATGCCATCGGAGGAGGACAGGTCCTGCACGTGGTTTGTGATCTCACAATTGCCGCAGATAATGCGGTATTTGGACAGACTGGGCCGAAGGTAGGCAGTTTTGACGGTGGCTTTGGAGCTAGCTATCTAGCCCGTATTGTTGGCCAGAAAAAAGCGCGTGAAATTTGGTATCTCTGCCGTCGATATAACGCAGAGGAAGCTCTCGAAATGGGCTTGGTAAATAAAGTTGTTCCAAACGAAGAGCTTGAGTCCGAAGGTGTGCGATGGGCCACTGAGGTGCTCCAGCACAGTCCGCTGTCGATTCGTTGCCTAAAAGCTGCCTTTAATGCGGACGTCGATGGTCAGCAAGGCCTGCAAGAACTTGCAGGTAACGCGACTTTGCTTTACTACTTGACCGAAGAGGGAGAAGAAGGACGCAAAGCTTGGAATGAAAAACGCTCACCAGATTTCAAGCAGTACCCTTGGCTGCCCTAAACATCAATCGTACCGAATATAAAATTTTTTTCATTCAATCGGGTGATGATAGTAGATTTGTAATACTGAATTTAGCTTTGGTAATTTTATTATTATGATATGTGTTCTCTAATCCACAAGTGCTTGTCCCTAGTCCTCCCACTGCTTATTATAAAGGTATGCGCTCAGTCTCAGCTTTTAGCTGAGAACAGTGACGAATTCACAGTTCTTACTTACAATGTGGAGAATCTCTTTGATCTCGATGGACTCTCAATGTTTAGTGATTATGAGCAAGACATTCAAACAGATCCATTTGGATACAGTCGGGCTAAATTACTTACCAAGCTCGAAACAATCGCTTCGGTTCTTAAGGCTGTTGATGGAGGCGCCGGACCAGAGCTTATTTTTTTCCAAGAGCTAGAGGCTGATCTTACACCGCATAATTCTATCATAGATATAGATGATTTTTTGGAAAAGTATGTCCACTTAACTGTATCTGAAATGCTCGGAGATGCTTGGCAGCAGACATACGCAGGCTTTCCTGTTGAGTTGTGGCTAGCCAAGGCTCTGGCAGAGAGTGGAATGATTGGATACGAGGTCGCTACTTCACCTTCCAGAGGCCTTGAGTCCAAAATTGCGCATACTAACGCTATTTTTTCTCGCTTCCCTTTAGATGAAGTGCGTTTCCATCCTCTGGAGCAAGCGCGTGATATAATAGAGGCAGAAATTCGAATCAACGGACACCTGCTCATCGTATTCGTAAATCACTGGAAATCTGGCGCCTCAAATCCTACACGTGAGCCTATCCGTGTTAAGAATGCGGAAGTCTTACGTAGTCTAATCGATGATCGCTTAGATGCAGACCCGATGTCTGATATAATTGTATTGGGGGATCTCAATTCGCACTATAATCATTCCAGCCTTTATCCAGATATACAGACTGGCATAAATGATATTCTTGGATCTTCAGGTTGCGAAAGTTTCATAGAAAATGACCTTTATAATTTGTGGTATGAGTTGCCAGCGCAAGAGCGTTACGCCGAAGTATGGCGTGGTCATATCGGCACGCTCATGCATATGATACTTACGCCAGGACTCTATGATGAAAGAGGTATTAGTTATGTGGATGGTAGTTTTCGCCAGCTGATCCTACCTGGAACTAACGCGGATGCAATTGGTCGCCCACTAAAGTGGCATTTTGCGGGTGAGGCTGGAGGCGGTGCATCGGATCACTTTCCTATTTATGCGCGCTTTTCGATTATGCCATTTGAGAACAAGGGCAGACTTAGTGAAGGTAATGACACGCTTGATTTCCAGCCTGCTCTTAACGTTTCTAATTATTCAGGAACGCTTAATTTTCCGGATGGTGCATTTCTCAACGAATTAAGTGACAATGAATTATCTGACTATGTTGCGAAACTCTTCGAGGTAGAAGCTACAATTTTAAGCATTGATCCACTTCGCCTCAAAGTTTTAGACCGTCTCTGGCCAGCTTATTATTCCGATCAGAGCCTAATCAGAGAAGGTGGTTTACAAAATTTAATTGGGACGGGTGAATCTAGTTTAATCGTACAACCCAACTTCTATAGGGGTAATAGTCAGCTTGTGGTTGAAGCTATACTACCAGATTAAATACCACGCTTGCACCCGGTTAGGAAATCACTCAAGTTCCACGGTTTTCTATGAGTAAAAAGTTCTACATCACCACTGCAATCGACTACGCTAATGGTTCGCCGCACCTCGGTCACGCCTACGAAAAAGTTCTCACTGACATTGTAGCTCGTTTTCGTCGTTTGATGGGGGATGATGTCAAATTTCTTACTGGGCTAGACGAACATGGCCAAAAAGTCCAGATGTCTGCCCAGAAGCAAGGTGTACCTGAGATTGAAGTTTGCGACCGTCTTGCATACGAGTTCCAGGGTCTCTGTGCTGCACTCCAGATTTCGAACGATGACTACATTCGTACGACTGAGGTGCGCCACAAAGCAACTGTGCAAAGTATTTTACAGGAACTCTATGATAACGGGGAGATATATAAGGCTGAATATAACGGTTTCTATAGCGTTAGGCAGGAGCAATTCGTCACCGAAAAAGAAAAAGTCGGTGGTGAGTGGCCCCCGATATACGGCGAGGTTACTGAGGTCACCGAGACAAACTACTTCTTTAAGCTAGCACAGTACCGTGAATGGCTTGTGGACGCGATTAAAACAAATGAGAAAATGATCTACCCGCGCTTTCGCGGTGCTGATGTACTTCAATTTCTCAAAGAGCCACTCAACGACCTATGCATTTCACGCCCTAAAGAGCGCCTAGGATGGGGCATCGAATTACCCTTTGATCGCGATTTTGTCACTTATGTTTGGTTCGATGCTCTTGTTAACTACTTGACAGCAGCTGGGTATGGTACTGCAGAGTTCGAGAAATACTGGCCTGCTGACTACCATGTAATCGGTAAAGATATTCTTGTGCCTCCACACGCTGTTTATTGGCCTATCATGCTCAAGGCACTAGATATACCGTTACCAAGGCATTTTCTTGTTCATGGATGGTGGCTAAGTTCTGGCACAAAAATGTCTAAGAGCTCGGGCGAGGTCGTCAAACCCCTTGATCTTATTGAGCAGTTCGGCGCAGACGCCTTTCGGTATTTTGTTACACGAGAGATGAATGTAGGGCAAGATTCGGAGTTCTCGTTAGAGCTTTTTATGAGCCGTTATAACAGTGACTTAGCCAACGATCTTGGTAATTTGGTAAGTCGGCTTCTCAATATGGGCAGCCGATACTCTGGTGGTAAAGTACCCGCCGCAGAGATAGAAGAATCTCCCGAGATTGAGCTTAAACAGCTTTGGTTCGCTATTCAAAAGGAACTTATCCCACTTTTTGAGGATTTTCAGTTTCATAAAGCGATAGACCGTATCTTTAGTTTTATATCTGGAATTAACCGCTACACCGAAGCTCGCGCTCCTTGGAAGCTCGCAAAGTCTGAATCTACCGAGGATCAAGCAGCTCTACATACCTCATTAGCTACGATGGCAGAAGCTTTACGCCTCTCAGTCGTTATGCTTACACCTATTATGCCCGAGATTTCAGATAAAATCCGCGGCCTACTTGGCACAGATAATTTTGACCTAATTGAAGGGCAGTTAGAGTGGGGAAATAGTCTTACTGGCAAAGATCTTGGTGAAAAAACTATCCTCTTCCCTCGGGCGGAGAGTATTTAGCGTATTTAATCATTTACTATAATTTATTACCAACTTTTTGAATTATGCAAAAAACTGCCCTTCTATCTGTTAGCGATAAATTTGGTCTGGTGCCCTTTGCAAAAGCTTTAGTTGAACAGTACGGTTACCGTCTTCTCTCGACTGGCGGTACTGCAAAGCTGCTGGAAAAAGAGGGTATCCCTGTTACCGAGGTAAGTAACTATACAGGCTTTTCTGAAATGATGGATGGCAGGGTCAAGACTCTACATCCAAAAATTCACGGTGGCTTGCTAGCACGACGTGATAATCAAGAACATATGGGCGCTGCTGTAGAACATGGCATCGATATGATCGACCTTGTCGTCGTGAACTTATATCCTTTCGAGGAAACTGTATCGAAGACCGAAGCCACATTCGAGCTTGCCGTAGAGAACATTGACATAGGTGGTCCCTCGCTACTGCGCTCGGCTGCCAAAAATCACGAGTCTGTTTGCGTCGTTGTTGATACATCTGATTACGATCGTGTACTCGCATCAATGGGATGTGAATCAGCTATGATCAAGCTGCGACTTGAGCTAGCAGTTAAGGTTTTTGAGCGCACCTCTAATTATGACTGTGCTATTTCTAGCTATTTAAAAAAACAAGCTGCGGATGAAAGCAGAGTATCTGATACTACTATTTCTGGCATTTCCGCTGAGCTAAACATCCAACTTAGTCAGGCCAAGAGTCTACGTTACGGTGAGAATCCACACCAAAGGTCCGCTCTTTTTGGTAGCTTTTTAGATTGCTTTGAGCAGCTTCAAGGAAAGGAGTTAAGCTTTAACAATATTATAGATATAACTGCAGCTACCTACCTAATAAGTGAGTTCAAGAAGCCAACTGTAGCTATTCTTAAACACACAAACCCATGCGGTGTAGCTTCTTCCGAAACACTTGTTGATGCTTGGCAGCAAGCCGTTGAGACGGACAAACAGGCGCCCTTTGGTGGTATTATAGTAGTAAACCAAATTATGGACTTAGACCTTGCTTGTATTCTTAGCAAGATTTTCTGTGAAGTAATCATTGCGCCAGGATTTACGGATGCGGCGCGTGAAATTTTTAAAAAGAAGAAGAATCTACGGCTTATGATTTTTAAAGGTGCTCATCGTGTAGATTCTCTGCAAGAGATTCGTTCTGTGTTTGGTGGTGTGCTCGTGCAGGACCGGGATATCACACCAGATCTACCTAGCGAATGGAAAATTGTTTCTAAACGTCAGCCCACAGAGGATGAAATGCGCGATTTAATATTCGGTTGGAATGTAGTTAAACACGTCAAGTCAAATGCCATTGTATATGCTGGTTGCGAACGTACACTTGGTGTTGGTGCCGGACAGATGTCTCGTGTAGATAGCTCCCGAATTGCTGTCTGGAAAGCTGGTGAAGCCGGCCTTTCATTGGACGGTTCAATTATCGCCTCAGACGCCTTTTTCCCATTCGTTGATGGGCTTATTACAGCTGCCGAAGCTGGTGCTATTGCTGCGATTCAACCAGGTGGATCTGTTCGAGACGAAGAAGTTATTACAGCTGCTGATGAACGTGATATGGTAATGGTATTTACTAGTAAGCGACACTTCAAACACTAGGAAGGCGTAGATTCGTCCCCCTTTTTTTCTTTTGTTCGAGAGCTAGCTAACAAATTGTATCTAGCAATTTTTGTATTTATATTATGTTTCTTAATATATTAATGCAGTCAATTTCATTTGTTGCACGAAAATCGAATATTTTGCTCTTCAAAATTTGGTTTAAAGATGCTGATTCAATGTCATTAAAAATGGTGTTGGGTAGGTTGACTGTTTCAGAAAGCTGATCAATTAATAGTTCCTGATAGGTAATATAATCAAATTTATCCGGTATTGATCCTCAGTCGACCGATTCTTGTATGAGCAGACCGTTTCGACCTAGCTTCATGGTTCACTAGCAATTTTTAGTCCATTCGGGCGGAGCACATCGTTTGCTGATGGAGAGATAAAGCACTGAGACAACAGAGTTGCCCCATCTTTGGGATAGTGTGTGATTTAGGGCATGAGGATAGGTATGACTTAATATCAAAAATTCCTAGCGATAGTATGAAAACTCTCTGAATAATTTTATAAAGTCTTTTTGCAGGAATCTGCGCGTAGGGGACAGAAGCGTGTATGGTTATTGCGTAGGTCCAATTTTTACGGTGGTTGACGATGCCACCTGCGCTTTATCGGTGGTATATTACGACGTCCTTACCAATGAATTTTCGGACCGCTTAGTATATCTGAGCGTAGCCGAATGTTGCTGCTGATTCGAGCCATCCATAGTGCATAAAAGTGGGGATACTTTCTAGGATAATTTTAAGCATCGCAGCATCGATGGTCATATTCTTAACCACTTTTCTACTGCGTAAGGCAGGGTGATAAGCATTAGGCGTTTAATGGTTCTATATGAGTGAGTTCTTCGAGTTGAGTATCGAAGCTCACAGGTTTTGTTTTTAGCTTCGAAACAATTGGGTGCAGATTGAAGGTAAGATTTGCGGGGCGACCGGCGACACTGGGATCATTAGATAAGGAAGTAGCCTCGACCTTATCCAGCGGTAAGCCGAAGTGTTTTAGTATGCGCTGGCCCATTTCGAAACGGCTTAGTATTTCGCTACCTGCCCAGTGAAAGATTCCATGTAGATCTCGACGTTCGGAGAGCTCTAGAAGTACCTCCGCGACATTGGATGCAGAGCAAGGCTGGCGAATCTCATCGGTAAAAAGTTGTGGCCGTTCACCTGAATGAATCAAAGCAATAAGTTTTTCATGTACGCTACTCTGCCCGCTTGGACTATTCCCCATGAGGATGGGAATGCGAAGAACGATAGGATCTTCGGGATTATCTTTTAGCACAACTTTTTCGGATAAGAGCTTGGTTCGAGCATAAAGATTAGTGGGATTTGGCATATCGGTAGATCGGTAGGGATGAGAATTTTGTCCGTCGAACACCATATCAGTGGAAAGATGAAGTAGGCGTGCTCCCAGATGTGTGGAGAGCTGCGCTAGTGTACTGGGTAGTTCTACGTTGACCTTCTCAGCGAGCTTTGGGTCAGCTTCCACTGATATTGGGTCTGAAATCGAGGCGCAGTTCACTATCACATCAGGCCATAATTTAAGGCAAAGTGCTTTCAGTGGCTCAGTCTGAGTGACATCCATCTGGAGGATCCTTGAAAGTCCTTTAGCCTTGGGAAAGTTAATATTGTAGAGCGCTGTGACGTCATGTCCCCTACGGACTGCGGCCATTGCATATGCGTTGCCCATTAGTCCTGATGCGCCTGTAACTAGAATCTTCATAACACTTTAGTGAGTGTTTTGTTGCAATCGGGCTAAAGCGAGGCAAGTTCAAAGCTTACTTTTAATGAAATACGCTGAACTTGCGAATGCTGATGTGCATCTACAACCGGTCTATGAGCCCGGAAAATCTATAGAGTCTGTCGCTCGCGAGCATGGGTTGAATCCTGCTCGAATAGCCAAGCTTGCCTCCAACGAGAATCCATATGGCCCTTCCCCGAAAGCGCTCGAGGCCGCACAGGCGGCGATAAAACAAGCGCACTTATATCCTGACGGAGCTTGTTTCGAGCTATGCAATGCGATTGCTAAAGTGCGCGCAATAGACAAAGAATCAATTATCGTGGGCAACGGGTCGAATGAGATTATCGAGCTACTCGGACATGTATTCTTACGTCCTGGCCTGGAAGTCGTTATGGGTAGCCAGGCTTTTGTTGTTTATAAACTAGTTACGAAACTATTTGGAGCAACACCAGTCGAGGTTCCGATGTATAATTATGGCCATGATTTGAAAGCTATGCGCGCAGCGGTTACCTCGAATACGCGTCTTCTTTTTGTGGCAAGTCCAAACAATCCTACTGGTGTAGCGAACAAAGAGGCAGACTTAATTAGTCTAGCAGAGTCACTACAGGACCACGTTATACTCTGTCTTGACGAAGCCTATGCTGAATATTTAGAGACGGCTCCCAATCTATACGCACTCATAAAGGCAGGAAGAAAAATTATTTGCCTACGTACTTTTTCCAAGATCTACGGGCTAGGGGGCTTGCGTATAGGATATGGATATGGAGATTTAGAACTTATTAGCTTACTACAGCGTGTAAGGCAACCCTTCAACGTAAACTCTGCCGCGCAAGCAGCTGCGATCGCTTCATTAGAAGATCATAACTTTGTTAAACGCTGCATACTCGCCAACAACGTGGGTAGAAAACGACTAGTGGATGGCATGCAGGCACTCGGCTTCACTACTATAGGAGGTGAAGCAAATTTCGTCCTCTCTAATGTGGGGGATGGCACTTGGTTTTTCCTAGAATTACAAAAACGTGGGATCATAGTTAGGCCGTTAGCGTCGTATGGTATGCCTGACTATGTGAGAATAACTATTGGCACAGATCTGGAGAATGAAATCCTATTAAATGCTGCAAGTGAAGTGGCTAAAAGTAGGGAGGTAAGTTGTTAAGATGTTTGATATTTGGATATATTTTGGGCTCTCGGTTGCAGCTTTCATCCTGATGCTTGTCTTACACGCATTTTTAGTCATGTGCGAAATTAGTATGGTTAAATTTCGCTATAGGAAGCCAAGTGAAGAGCAGTTAAGCGATATAAAAGAGTTGCCTGGACTGGCAAAGTTGATCGATAACAGTGACCAAACTGGCCGAGTTGTACGCTTTAGTAAAACACTTTGCACCGTTGCAAATGGATTACTACTTGTGCCTCTAGTTATAAATTTCTTTATTCTATTAGGGGAAAAGGAATTTCCGAATAGTTGGTTAATAGTGTTACCAACTTTTGTTTTGGCGGTTTCGGTACATTTCTTTTTTGCAGAAATTTTCCCTCGTGGATTGGCTATGCGTGATGCCTCTATTGCTATACGCCGCTCCTATCGAGTGTTACTATTTTTCCAATTTCTAACTCTTCCCTTCATGCTTTTTTTAAGGGTGTTAAAGAGGAATCTATACCGGCGGATGGGGGTGGATGTTGATGATGAACTTAACCCTCTTGATGTAGATATTCAAATACGTGCTATGGGAGGAGATAGCAGTCAAATCTCGGCAACATTGCGTAAGATAGTCAACCGAACCCTACAAATGCATGAGTTGGTGGTTCATGATATATTACTACCACGCAGTCAGGTAGTGATATATGATTTAAATTTAGGTATTGAAGAGAATCTAGAATTAATGAAGTCGGCTGGCCACACCAGGTTTCCTCTATGTCGTGGCGATCTTGACCAATGTTTGGGTCTCATCCACATTAAAGATATTTTTTGCTTCTCTGACTTAGCTACAGAGGCTGATTTAATGAAGCTGAAGCGAGAAGTCTCTATTTTCCCTTTAGAAATGCCACTGGAGGAAGTCTTAGAGCGAATGCTAAGAGCTAAGTTTCATATGGCATTAGCTGTCGATAATTTTGGCGGCATCGTCGGGGTGATTACTCTCGAGAGCGTCTTGGAAGAACTCGTGGGGGAAATTCAAGACGAATTTGATACAGAAGAAAAGCAGATCGTGCCTATTGGAGATGACCAATTCCGCATCTCAGGACTAACACTAATTCATGATATCGAGGAAGCGCTTGAAATTGAGATTAATAGTGAGGAAGTTTCGACCTTTGGAGGACTTATTACTAGAGAGCTCGGGCATATTCCACAGTGTGGCGAGCGTTTAAGCTGTCACGAAATGGACATTACAGTCTATGAGGTCGATGACCGGCGAGTCATAGCAGCCTTGGTTGGAGTGGCTGGATCTCGTCCTTAGTAAACTACAGCTGGTATTGTTTGGGAGCGTTCTCTCAGGATTGATCCAAGCTGTAGTAATAAGCTCTCACGATTTTGAGCAAAAATAAAACGGTCGCTCCCTAGCTTTTTGTAGGCCTCAGATAAGAGACTAGAATCAGGTCTTCGCATAAGTAGATATCGCGTGATAAGATCATATAAATCCTCAGTATTTCCTGACGCTAAGTTAGCGCGGATTAACTCGGAAAGTACAGCCTGGCTGGAAGGTGATTTCTGATATGCGATCGATAGAATTTTTTGGGATTGTTTATGGTGGCTAATGGTTGTAAACCTTTTAGCCACTGCAATAAAGGTTTCTTGACGAGATGAATCATCTAAAAAGTCTTTAAGATATATTTCGCCTAAATCAGGACGCCCTATTCCATAAGAGGCGACGGCGCGTAGTGCATTAAAAATACCCCATTTTTTAGTTATCCATTCAGGGCGCTCCTTAAGTAGTTCTTCGCAAAAATCAATAGCGCCTTGAAAATCTTTGTCTACTAGGTGTGCCTCAATTAAAAGCAGGGAAAATATTTCAATATTTAACTCATTTTCTAGAGATTCTTCGTAAGTGCGACGAGCCAAGGGGATGTTACCTGATTCAGCTGCAAAGTTAGCCAATATTTGCAAGGCGGGCTCATCGTCTTTAAATTGCCTAAGCATTAACTGGGCTTCGCGCTGTAATAGTTCTTCTTCACCAGACTTTTCGTATAAATAAAGTAATTCAACACGGGCAGCCGCACTAAGTGGATTACTCACATTTCGTAGCATCGCATATCTGCGCGCTTTATCAAGCTCATCAGACTCGCGATAATAGGTACTTAGTTTCATGAGTATAGGTTCTGAGCCTGGAAAACGCAGAAATGATTGCTCTAGCTTAGATAAAGCAGCGATACGGTTACCGCGGTCCCAGCTAATTTGAGCAGAAAGTAGTATACCATCGACAGCTTCAATAAGATTGTAATTGATCAGATAGTCATCTGCTCGATCATAATTTCCGCGCAAATAGTTAGCATTTGCTGCTCCGAAAGCCAGCGTGCGATTTATGTCATTTAGCTCTGGTTCATCTGGCAAATACTTATCTCCTATTGTTTGGATTGCTTCATCCATCTGGTTACGAAGCAGCAGACGTAATGTTTGTTGTATGTAGTCTACATCTTCTATCCCACCTAAGTCCAAGCCTTTTATGAGTAGATCAGCGGCTACATCATGGCGCTTAAGGCCAAATTCGTAGAATTCAGATAAAACTAGACGGCCCTCAAGATTAGCAGGTGCGCGGCTTACACCCAGGCGTAATAAACGCATTGCGTCTCTGTAGTTCTTTTCTTCTAGTGCAGTCAGACCTTTTTTTACGTGATAGTTACCCATTTCGACTCGATGATCGGCGAGGCCAAAAGGAAGCAATGTAAGCATTTTATAGTAAGAAACTTCACTAAATTCTTTATTATACTTAAAGTAGAAGTAAAAGGCACCTGCCATCGAGAACCATCCTAGTAGACCAACGGCTATCATGCTGGCAAATAAGCGGCCCCAGCGGATGGCGATTTTAATGTGACCGTCTTCGCCGAAATGTTGCACAGCAAAACCATACAGAATTTTTTTTTCGCGTGACATTATGATACCTTAAACTCTTTACCTATCTTGGTCTTGCTTTAAATTGCAATAAATAAGTATAATATTAAAACTGTAAGTTAACATATTAGGCAATTAAATCAAGCAATACTAACTAGTACATTTTTAGACTCTTTTTAGTTGCATCTATTGCTAACACATAGTTAGTACTAGAGTTATTTATATGTATTACAATAGTATCAACAAATGCTCCTTAAAGATACTGTAAAAATTATTTCCAAAAAACTAAAAAATGTTACCGTATTACCTAAATAAAAGTAAAGGCACACGTAGCTTAACGTTAGTTATTGCTAATTTATTTACTTTGTGCCTCTTGCAGGCCACTCCCCTAATTTCAATAGGAGATAACGCACAGATTTACTTTGATGGCAAATCCACAGCACGCTGGACTTCAAATGTCTTCCTTACGGATCGCAATGAAATAGATGACTTTCTCTACATCTTATCCCCGGGCTTTGAATTTAATCTAGGGCGAGACTCTTCTAATGCGGATCTTAGCATTCTAACCCGTTATGATATTATACGATATAATGATCTTACGGAGTTAGATGTGGGGCTCTTGCACGTAAAACTACGTGGTGCTTACAAATCAAGCCGTCTTGAGCTAACTGTGTCAGCTAGTCACGATGAGCAGAAATCGAATTCAGGTGATATACAAATCGTAGATGATCTAATAGAAAGTACTTTAACGAATAGGGGTGTCAACGGCGAGTATAAGATCTCTCCTAAGTTTAGTCTTGGCGTTGGCGCTAATTACTCAGAAACAGAATATACGGGGGTTTTTGAAGGAGTTTTGACAGACCAACGCAGAGGAAACCTTCCTTTAAATATTTTTTATGAGATAAGCCCGAAACTGGATTTAAGTTTTGGCTACCGATACACGGATACTGAAATAGGTGCACTTAATCCTGCTCCTACCTCCGATTTCGTTGTAGACCCTTCCTCTGGGTTAGTCATCCCGATTAATCTTGAAAGGGATGCTTACAATAGAGAAAGTCATTTCTTTAACATAGGTGCTCGAGGTAGCCTACTGCCTAAACTGACGGGTTTTCTAAAGGTTGGTTATAATAAAAGGGAATCAGGAACACGCTCAGATAACAGGGTACTTGATGGTGCAATTCTTGAATCTATTATAACTAATTTTAGTGACGAAACAACTTTAGGTATAGATGCCGATTTGTACTGGCTGATGACTCCTAAGCTATCAACGCGTTTCGGACTCGCTCGTGATTTTGGTTTAGGTAGTGACGGAGCGCCTACTAGAGAAAATTCGTTGAATATTTCTACTAACCTCTCTCTGAATAATAATTGGACCACAAGTGCTAACTTAATTTACACGCAGCGTGATTACACCCGCCGTGATCGGGAAGACGACAAGTACACTGTAGGTTTGCGTGTCTTTTATCTGCCGAATATGTTTTGGCAATTTAGTGGAGGGTATAACTTCAGCCATAGCGAGTCAACGGGCGTTGATTCTGGTAATAGTTATGACGCCCATGTGGTCGATTTTAATGCCACACTGAGATACTAATTCTCATAATCTTTACTTAGTAAGTGGGTTATATAGAATACCTATATTAAGGCTTTTTAAGTTATGAAAATTATCCAAACATCACTCGTTGGTAGTCTATTTTTACTGAGTAGTTTAACTAATTCTCAGGATATAAGTTCATCAGGCTTAGAATCCAGCGGCAGTTCGAATAACCTAAATTACTCTTCCTCATCTGATGTTTCAAGCGGGATTGGTATAGTTGTTGGGGAAAACTATATCCTCAAGCCATCGGACGTTATTTCTGTAGAAGTCTACCAAGAGGGTGATCTAGAAAAATCTGTCCGTGTCGAAGGTGATGGATCTGTAGCACTTGCTCTTATAGGTAAGGTAAAAGTTGCAGGTATGACTGTTGCCGAGGCTCAATCGCTAATTACAGATTTGTATAATCGCGACTACATCGTGGATCCCCAAGTCTCACTTTTAGTGGTTCAGTTTTCTCCAAAAATAATCCATATTCTCGGGTCGGTTAACAGTCCGGGTGTAGTAGAGATTCCTCCAGATCGGAATCTTACTTTGACGGAAGCGATTGCTGGTGTGCGTGGGGTTAGTCGACTTGGAAACCCTAAAGCAGTTACTATTAAAAGAGTCGATGCGGACGGCAAAGCAAGGCAGATGGAGGTTAATTTTAGCCGCATAGTTTCTGACCCTAATGTGAAGGATGTTATTTTACAAGAAGGTGACACTGTATGGGTGCCTGAGCGTAGAATTTAATTGAATTAAAAACCCGAGATGAAAAATGATTATGTAAGAGGTGGTCAGGATCCCAACACGGGTGGCTACGGAGGTTACGGTGGCGGTGGTTATGGTGCTTATGGTAGCTATGGTTATGGAGGCTACGGTGGCTACGGTGGCTACGGCGGCGGTAGCGCCGGCGGGAATGGCCCCACACGCTCGCTTAAAGACTACGTGCAAATGTTCCAGGAGCGTATTTGGTACTTGGTAGTAACTTTTTTCATTATATTTTCGGGCTCTATACTTTATACATTCAATAAGACTAAGGTCTATACCGCGGTCGCACAGGTACAGCTGTTTCGAGATGATAGTTCTGCCTTAGGCAATACTGTCGAAATGGAGCAGAATCAGATACGTACGGCTGAAGACTTAAATACACAGATTAGTTTACTTGAAAGTATAACAATCATTCAGGCTGTGGAGCAACGCATGCAAGAGGATCTGCGCGCGCGCTTTATGGCACCCTACGCGGACGCTTTTAGTTTAAGTGGCCCATTGACTCCGGATGAGATCTTAATGCGTAACCGTAAAATACTGCCACGGCGCATGAGTTTAATGATAGGTGTCGCTTATTCGCACCCAGATCCAATAATAGCATCTCAAATTGCCAATTTTTTTGCGAATGAGTTTATAGACTATAATTTAAAACTTAATATCGATGCATCAATGAAGGCGGTTGAAGACCTTCGCATTCGCGCTGATCAGCAGAAGGATCGAGTAGAAGAGTTAGACCTTAAATTGTCTGAATATCGCGAGTCAAACAACGCAGTTTCTTTGGATAATCAAGAAAATATAGCAGGGGTACAACTGGCTCGGTTAAATGAAATAAAACTTACGAATAAAAATATTTATGACCAGTTAGAAACTAAGTGGAATTTGATAGATACTTACAGGCGCGAGGGAAGAAATCTATGGGAACTTTCTTTTGTATCAGACCAGCAACGTGTGTCAGGCTTATTAGAACGCATATCTAGTACGCGTATTCAGTTATCTTCACTTAGTAAGCGCTATCGTGAAAAGCACCCAAATATGATTCAAGTTCTGCAAACACTTCAGGAAGCGGAACTAGAATTAGAGAATGCAGTCCAAAATGCTGTCGATAAAACTTACGCAGACTTCACGGAAGCTAGAAGTAATTTCGAAGTATCTAGCAGACGTTTAGCCGAGAAAGAAAAAGAACTCATTGACCTAAGTAAGACGCGAGTGGAGTACAGTTCACTCCTTCGTGATCTAGAAGTGCAGCATAATTTCTTTAATGCACTGAATCAGCGCATGACTACTGAAAAAGCTCAGGTAAATCTTAAAAATCCGAATGCACGAATCGTGGACCAAGCATTTCCTCCTCCCGAGGACCAGCCTTCATCTCCGAATATTTTGATGAATTTAGCAGCAGGCTTTTTTGGAGGTATTACAGCAGGTTTTGGTCTTATATTTGTCATCGCATTTATGGACGACCGAGTAAAAAGCGCTTTCGATATCGAAGGTACAATCGGGTTGCCACTACTAGGTGTGATTCCCCGTATAAAAAAGTTAGATGCGGAAAGCAAGGCGCAGGCGGTGGCATCTAATGTAGACCGACATGTAACAGAAACTTTTCGTACGATCTATTCATCTATTAAACTAAATGAAGGTAGTAAAAATGCAAAGATTGTACTAGCCACCAGTACTGTACCTGCCGAAGGTAAGTCTTTTGTCAGCACGAATTTAGGTCTAACATTTGCTAGTCACGGTGAAAAAACCCTGCTAGTTGATGCTGATCTTCGTTTGCCAAGCATCGCACGGACTCTTCAATTGGAAAACTCAGAAGGTGTCATTGATCATATCGAAAATGATGCTATGTTGGATGATTTGATTATTAAAGATGTTTACCCTAATATCGATGTATTGCCATCGGGAGGAAAATCAAGAAGTCCGACTCAAGTATTGGGCAGTGCCAAATTTGAAGCTATGTTTTTTGAACTTCGTGAGCGCTACGATCGTATTCTGGTCGACTCTCCGCCTTTAGCTGCTGTTAGTGACGCATTGAATTTGCTAAAACTTGTAGATGGTGTCGTTTACGTAATTAAATACAATACAGTTAAGCGCAGAACTGCCTCGATTAATGTGAGGCGCTTGTGGGAATCAGATACGCCTGTTTTTGGGGCGCTCTTAAATAATATTTCTACCGCACACACTAGTTACTACTATTCCCAATACTCAGATAAGACTTACAGAGATTATTACATAAGCCGTGATGAGGATGCAGACTTGGAAGAAGAAATTTCTGGCTAGATGAATCCAGTCTAGATTTTTATTTCCCTAGTAGTAAAACAACAGTAATAGCTAGCACGATCCGGTACCAAGCAAAGAGCACAAGGCCGTTTTTACTCAAGTAATTTACAAACCATTTTACAGCTAATACTGCTGAAATAAATGCAACTAAGCACCCTAATAAGACTGGGCGTATTTCAAGTGCTTTTATCATGTGTTTTCCGTCGCTAACAATCTTGTATCCAGATGCCGCGGATAAAGTAATCAGTCCAAGCAGAAAGCTGAATTCTGCCGCATATTTAGGAGAAAGACCGGCTATATAGCCACCTACGATAGTCGCCATAGATCGGCTTGTCCCTGGCCACATAGCTACACATTGAAAAAAACCAATCATTACCGATTGGTATATAGTAAGGTTATCTAAACTTGTGCTCGTTTGGGAGTTAACGTGCATCTTTTGATTATTCTTACGCCATCGCTCAACAAGTAACATTACTAAAGCACCTATTACTAAGGCTCCTGCGACTGCATTAATGTTATCACCTAATTTTGCTTCTATTACATCGTTGAGCAATATGCCTAATACTGCCGCTGGCAAAAAAGCACAAATTAAATTAATTGCTAAATTACGACCACTTGGGTTCCTGCCTATACAGCCTAGTGCAATTTGCAGAATCGTATTCCAGTACAATAAAATAACAGCTACTATGGCTCCTGCTTGTATGACGATGACATATGCATAAGACGCTTCTCCTATTGTGTAAGGTCGAGCTTCCGAATCAGCCGATTCTTTTACCCAAATATACTCGCCTCTCTTGTCTCGAATTGGCGTATCGCCATCTAGACCAAGGTGTGAATTCATTAAAATAAGGTGTCCAGTAGAAGATACTGGCAAATATTCCGTAAGACCTTCTACTAGTCCTAGTAGGATAGCATCGGTATAACTCAATTTTGTGGCTCTGATGCTATCAACCTTTGTACCATTTGTGCTATCAGCGGCACTGAGATTTATTATAATAAAACTGATAAAAAAGTATATTATATGTCTTCGAATAAAACTGATCATAGTTTAAAATTAACTAAATAAAGAATGATTGGAAGCCACAAAAATTTCTCAAAGCTAAGTTTTGATGCAGGTAGCTTAGATTATGCTTGTGAACAATGTGCGAAGCTTTTGCCTACATTATTATATTATGTCATCTATAGAAAGAATAACTAAAATTGTAGCTAACGGTCAAAATCTCAGTGACGATCAAGCTACGGAAGCGGCTGGTTTTTTAGCTTCTCCATCGATAAATTCAATGGCTAAAGAGAAATTTCTTATCGCCCTATCAGCAAAAGGTGAAACGGCTACAGAGGTGGCCGCATTTGCGTCTAGTTTTCGTGATATGGCAGTCGATCCTGGGCTTTCAGCATGGGCACCAAACGCGATTGATGTTTGCGGTACGGGAGGCGATGGATCTAGTACATTTAATATTTCGACGACCGTCTCGTTTATAGTCGCAGCAGCAGGAGTACCTGTTTTCAAGCACGGAAATCGCTCAATTACTTCAAAATGCGGTAGTGCAGATTTAATCGAGGCGGTTGGCATACAGCTGGATGCCCCGCAGGCTAAGCTGCAAGCATCTATGGAAGAGCTTAATTTTTGTTTCTTTTTTGCTCCAGCTTTCCACCCAGCCTTCAAGGAGATTATGCCCGTTAGAAGAGCTTTGGCACAGTCAGGAAGTCGTACTATTTTTAATTTATTAGGCCCTCTGATTAATCCTGGACGTCCTGCCCACCAACTCATGGGCGTCTATGAAGAGCGGTGGGTAGAACCGATCGCAGATGCGCTAGATACGATGGGACTTAAGGCTGGCTTAGTTGCGCATTGCACTACAGGTGAAGATCATGTATTGGACGAACTAAGCTGTGCCGGCAGAAATCATATTGCTGGATTTGGGATCTTAAATAACCTACGGGGTGAATTGGCTTTAGGTCATCAGGTAGGGCTTTCAAAATGTGATCTTAATTCTTTGAAAGGTGGAGATGTAAATGAAAATATTAAAATTTTAAATGCGATATTCGATAGATCATCTTCAGAGGTCTCTAAAGGGTTGTTAGATAGCATTCTCATGAATGCTGGTGCTGCATTTTGGGTTGCTGGATGCACTAAAGATCTCGACAGCGGGGTGCAAAAAGCCCGAGAGGTCATCGATTCAGGTACTGCCAGAGATTGGCTACAATCAGTACGTGCCTTCTATGCATAAATTTATTTCCTAACATGACAAAATATTTCGGTACAGATGGTATTCGAGGAACTTTCGGTGATCCTTTAATGTGTCCTGATTTTGCTTATCGATTGGGAGGGGCGATTGGTAATTTTTTAAAAAAAACACGGGCACAGAAGTCGCATCGCGTTATAGTTGGCAGAGATACACGTTCGAGCGGCGCCACGCTTTCCAATGCCTTGATCGCAGGTTTAACCCGACATGATATATGCGTTTATTACGCAGATATTTTGCCTACTCCGGCTATAGCTAGATTCATTATAGATAAGCATGCGGACTTCGGTATTATCGTTACTGCCTCTCACAATCCCTCTTGTGATAATGGAATAAAATTATTTGATTATCGTGGGTATAAGTTGGAAAATGATGAGGAAACTCTCATTGAGTCCATCTTGGACAGAGAGGAGTCTGCCAAAGGGAGGTTACCTTCTAAAAATTTTCTCACAACTAATGCATGCGCATCATACGTAAAGTATATACGATCTTTTTTAAGCCCTAATTCTCTGAGTGATTGGCATATTGTCTTAGATTTAGCGAATGGCGCTACCTTTGAGACTACACCCGCAGCATTTCTTAACACAGGCGCATCGCTTCATATAATTGGTAATCATCCTAATGGTGAGAACATAAATGATGGTTTTGGCAGTGAGTGCCCAGAGCAACTTGCCAGTACTGTATTAAAAAATAAAGCTACTATTGGTATAGCGCATGATGGTGATGGTGATCGTTTAGTGGTCTGCGATGAGAGGGGTGTAATTGTCGACGGTGACATTATTCTAGGTTTACTAGGCAAGTATGCTATGCAAACAGGTCTTCTAAGCTCAGGTACGCTTGTAGCTACAATTCACAGTAATCTTGGATTAGACCGTGCATTAAGAAGTGTGGGAGGTAAAGTGGAACGTGTTGAAGTTGGGGATCGTAATGTCGCTAAACGTATGCGAGAGCTTGGCTCTAATATCGGAGGAGAATCATCTGGTCATATTATCTTCTCGGATTTTGCTACAACAGGTGACGGGCTCCTAGCTGCCATAAAAATTATTGAAATCATGATCCTTACAGGTAAAGCACTCTCAGAATTGAGGCAAGAAGTAATACTTTTTCCACAACTTAATCATAATTTATGTGTCAAAGAGAAAATACCACTTGATCAGCTAGAATTATTAAAATCAACGGTTCATAGAATAGAGTCACATTTCGAAGATCAGGGTCGTATTTTGGTACGTTACTCTGGCACAGAGCCTAAATTGAGATTATTAGTAGAGGGCCGGGATAAATCTCTAGTTTATGAAGCTATGAAAGAGATAAAACTAGCTGCGGTTGCGGATTTGGAAGAAATTGACAGTTGACTCTTTGAATATAGAAAAACGAAATAATATATCCAATAACTATGAAAGAAGTAGCCCTTACAGATCTCGATATACGCCTACAAAAGCAGATTGAAAATGCACGAAAAGTCGTTGAAAAGAATCCCAGCTATGCGATCGATATACTATCGAACATAGTAAATCGTAACTTAAGTTGTTTGGAGGCACGTAAAATATTACGTAAGGCACAGCAGAGTGCAAATAAGGTGAAGTCTAAGGGTTTGGGTGGGATTATATCAAAGTTCTCTAGTATACCTCATTCATTTGGTATTGAATCGAAGATTAAGAAAAATCCTCAGAAGGCCATGGAGTCGGCTGAGCAAATGCTCAGCGCAAACCCCGAAAACGTAGTAGGGCATAAATTTCTAGCGGAGGCCGCAGTTGAACTAGAAATGTATTCCACAGCAGTTTTTGCTTATGAAGCAATACGCAAAATTGAGCCAAAAAATTCTGAGAATATTAAAGCTCTGATGTCGGTCTATATAAGTACAGGTCAAAATGAAGAAGCTATTCGTGTCGGTGATATTGCATATCGTGCTAACCCATCAGATGATGAAATCCAAGCACTCATTAAGAAAGCCTCTGTGGAGCAAACTATGGAGGCAGGAAAGTGGGAAGAGGATAAAAGCTTCCGTGATAAACTAAAAGATGAGGACGAGTCCCATAAACTCGAACAAGCTGGGCGTGCTAAGACTGGTGATTCTGGGCTTCGTGCCTTAATAGCTGAGGCAAAGAAAGGGGTTGATTTAGAGCCTGAAAATATGAATTTTTATCGTGAGATTGCTTCGAATTACCGTAAGCTAGGAGATTTTGATAGTGCATTGGAGTGGGTCGACCGTGCACGGCAATTAGAGGCAGGTAGAGCAGATGTTAATCTAGAGAGACTGGTTGGTACGCTCAAAAGAGAAAAGATGCAAAAAGCTATTACTCAGGTAGAAAAAAGGTTAGAAGAAAAACCAGAAGATACCGCAGCAAGTACGGAGCTCGACACGTTGCTCGCTGAGGAGAGAGCATTCCGACTTGAACAATGTGAGGACTTAGTACAGCGGTATCCTAATGAATACAGCTACCGCTATGAACTGGGCGAACTTTATTTTGAGGATAATGATGCAGATAAGGCTATTAGAGAACTTCAGCTGGCTTTACGTAGTCCTAAAGTACGTGTTGGTGCACTAATTTTGCTTGGTAAGGCTTATTTGATTAAGGGCTTTCATGACCTAGCGGCAGAACAGTTAAACACTGCAAAGGGTGAAATACCTGGAATGACAGAACAGAAAAAAGATGTATTGTATCAATTAGGTTCTGCTTACGAGCAACAAGGCGATATGGACCAGGCAATGGTTGAGTTTAAATCGCTCTATTCTGCTGACATCTCCTATCTTGATGTGGCAGATAAGATAGACGCTTTTTATTCTAAAAAATAGAGTCAAGAAGTATTTAGGACTACTGGGTTCAACTAGATTTTCTCTCAGTAATCGGTAATTTAAATAAAGAGCAATTACGCACTTTTACTGTTTTGGTAAAATGACGCGGCGCCTTGGGATTACACGCCGATTATCTTCTTGTTCTACACTTTTGTTATTCTGCGTGGAAGGAAGAATCCCTTTTTGCGTAGCCGGTTGATTATAAGAGGCTAAAACTGGTAGAGGCGCATTAGTAGCACTCATCAGAGTGAGGCGTTCGGTGCGTCCGTTCATGCTTACTGTGATAGCTTTGGAAAGCTCATAATAATGGACTATGCTTATCCCGCCTTCGGGTTGGCTTTCACTAATCCAATAACTTTTATTCTCTCGCTTATTATAGAGGCTAAACTGCGTAATATTACCTATGGTAACGATTCCTCGGAACTCAACTAGCTTACTGATAGCTCCGGATGGCTGTGGCTCAGGCCGCGTAACGGGGATATTCTGTTTTTCATAGTCTGTAGGCAGAAAGGGGTTTTTGCTTTCAAGTGTTCCGGCGAATATCCCTATTTTGAAATAAATAAAAAGAGCAGAAAATAAGATTATAAAGCGTACTAAATTTTTAGTGGTAAGAGTATTTCTATTCATCCGTATAAATTTCTTCAAATAGGAAACGTTATATCAACGGCTTATAATGCTCGGGTACTTGAACCTCTGGCGCGATTTTTTATCTCTAAACTTGCTTCCTTCCAGGTACAAATCACTGGTGCTATTTTCTTCGAGATATGTTTGTATGACATCTTTTTCGGATGCGTTTTGAATGTATTTTGAGGAGAGATCTTCTGCTTCATCTGGATTCTGCAGAACTGTAGGCCTAATGAAAATAATAACTTCTGTGCGTTCATAGTCGTCTGTAGATCCACCAAGGATGTTCCGTATAATAGGGAGTCGGCCAAGAAAAGGCATATAATTATTGCTATCAGCGTTAGTGTTTTCTTGGAGGCCACCTAAGACAATGATTTCTCCGTCTTTAACGCTTATTGTAGATGTAGCTTCGCGCACACCAATTATTGGCTGGTCGTTGTTGTCGATCTTGATATTTTCTATTACATTTTCTATAGTCTGTTCAATTACCATCTGCACTGTTCCATCTGCACCTATAAGTGGTGTAACTGAAAGCTTGATCCCGATATCCCGATACTCAATCGAACTACGTGAGTTAAGAGTATTACTAATTCCTGATGTAGTTGAGCCAGTTATGATTGGCTGAGAACGGCTGACATTAATTATGCCTTCTTCATTGTGGCTTACGACGATCCGTGGCGCAGATAAGACCCTCGTGTCACTGTCAATATTGGTAGGTGTGATGTCGGTAGTAAGCTGAAAACCGTTAGGATTATCCAACGAGATCTTGCCCCCAGTAAATGTAATACCGTCAGCTGTGCTCGTTGCTATACTATCAAAGGTTCTAGATACACCATTATATAGGAAGCTGAAGCTATTTAACCCGCTTGTTTGCTTCTCATTTAATGTAACTTGGGTGATTATAGCTTCAATAAGTACCTGTGGAAGTGGGATATCTATTTTTTCAATAAGTTCTTTTAATGTTTTGAGATCTTGATGGGTGCCGTATGCAACGATTGAATTTGTACGCTCATCAGCGGAAAGACCGACAAAGTTTGAAAATTGAAGAGAGCTGTTTGCCTCGATAAAAGTGGAATTGGTAACAGGGGCATTATCATTCATTCCAGGGGGCGAATTATTGCCTGCATTATTATTGTTATTTCCGCGGTTTGCATCGTTCTCGCGGGAAACTTTAGCATCTTCTTCCCTGCCTTCCTCTTGGCCTGAGATGATATCTTCAATTATAGGAACGACTTCTTCTGCCTTGGCTTGACGAAGCTGGAAGACTTCACTTGCAGTAAGTGGAGCGGCGTCTACATCGAGACTATCAATGACATTCATAATCATATTCAAATTCCCAGGGTGGGTGACTAGGATCAACTGATTTGTTCTCTCGTCGGCACTTACACTAGTATTGCCTTCTAGGTAGCTTCTAAGTGGCCCATCGATAAGGTTTTCGATTCGTTCCTGCATTTCAGCGGATTGTATGAATTCTAATTCAATGAACTCAATATTTTCGCGAACTGCTTGTGGCTGATCGGTATCAGCTAGAATTTTTTCTATCCGCTGTAAGTTTATAAGTGCGTCTGTGATGAGTAGCGCATTAGATTTAGGGAATGGGACGACGCTAGAATTTTGAGATACGAGGTTTTGCACTAGTGGAGCACCTGCTTGCTCGGCGTTGAGGTAATTAAATTTAAATAATTTAGCGTATATTTGCTGGCTTGGATCAAGTTCTTGCGTGCTCCCTGCTATCAGTACGGGCACATGGGTATTGACGCTCGTAGCGGGAACAGCCTTCATGAATCTACCTCCCATATCTGTGAGCATGATTCCGTTAAGAGTTAGTAGGCTTTCTAGGGCGAGAACAGCTTCTCTTTGGCTTATAGCTCCACGCGAGTTGAAAGTGAATTTAGAGGCAGGTAGATCCTGTCGCCGCAGGATAATCTTATCAGTCATTTGCTCAAGTAGCTTGAGCACTTGATCAGGGCTGTCTTCAACAAGAACAAGTTCTTCAATTATAGCCTCGGGTTGTTTTACCTTTGGCTCTAATGGTACAATTGATTCAAATGGAATTACTTGTCCGTAGAGTTCACTAGCTAGGGTGAGTATGGCACTAAATGCGAAGATTTGGAGTAAGCGAATCATTGCTAGTTTAGGTCTTTTAGATCAAATGAATTGATTTGGTAACGTACTTCGAGTTGATCTGGCTTAGTTCGATTTTTTTGAATGCGTAAGCTTTGCAAGTTAATGTAGGGAGATTCTTGTTGTAAAAGTTTGTTGAGTTTAATCAGTTGGGCAATGGAAATTCGACTTAAACGGACACGCAGGTTATGATCATTGAAAATTTCACCCTCGCGGGTGCGCACAGGGTCGATATCAGCTTGATTCGAAAGGCCAGTTTGACGTATCAGGCCGTCGATCTGACCAGATAGTTGAGCAGCGGCATACGTTTTTGAAGGATCGACCCGTTTGAGCGCATTACTCAGTCCTGCTGATATGGCATCATTGCGTTTTAGCCATTCCTGTTGTGTAGCTAATTCTGTGGCACTTAGATTGCGTTGTATATTCCATTCGAGTGTGCGGCCAATCCAGTTATTTGACCATATAATGAGCAATGCTATAAGGAAGCAAAGGCAGAGGGACTTCTCACGAAGACTCATAGTTCTGTATAGCGTGCGTATTTTAGCTATCATGGTTTTCATTTTAAGACGCCTCCGATATTTTTTGATGGAATGGTACGGATGTAGTCAAGTGTTGCTGTGAAAGTCGTTTTACCGGATCGGGTAATGGATTTAGGATTTTCGACCAGCTGGAAATTTCCTGAATTCCTGAGTGCTTTAGTGTATTCATTTAGTTCATTGATAGTGCTAGCTTTCCCCTCTATTGTGAGACGATTTAGGCCTTCAATAACGACTTCGTCATATTCAATACCAGAATTTTTTAGATCAATTCGTATTTGATTAGCTGCTTCAAGTATTATTATTGGGCGAAGCTCGTTTTGTGCGACCTGCTCAAGCTTGTTCATCAAGCTATGTTTGTCTTCGATGCGACGAACTTCGGCTCTCTGAGAATCGATTTTAGCTTGGCGTGTGCCAAGCCAGGTTTTGCTTACTTGTAGAAGGACTTCGAGTGTAATTAGAAAAAGTGTAAAAAGGGCTGCGTAGCATATGATTCTGGTAACCCAGGTAGTTACATTGCGGACTCTGCGCTCTACGCTTTTGAAGCTCTTCGGCCTGATGTCGGCGTGCCACAATTTAGTTTCCTCTTGCTGGATGATTTCTTTTATATCTAGTATATCTGTATTATCGAAAACTGTTAAATCGGGTAGGACCCAATTATAACTCTCTAGATCTGTAAATCCTGCGCGTTTTAGGCGCTCGTAATGAGCGGCGTAGATAATTACACTTTTACCGTCTGCACTTGGAACAAAGCCCCAGCGTAGCTGATCCAGCGGGAAAGGAGCAATTCCTTCAATGCTCAGTTCCGCGAACTCTGGCAGTTCACTAGAGCTTAAATCATTTGGCACATTAACGCGCTCGGTGAAAAAGTACTCGGATGGCAGTATGAGCACATCGAACTGAGACGAGTGATCGGTTTCTTGGCTTATGTTCTTAGATTCCTTCACTTCAATACAGAACTATTTTATTTAATTGTTTTCACCGCCAATGTCTAGCGCTGAATAACGAGCTGGTGGACTATTGGGCTGTCCTTTGGTATATTCCGAAACTTGCAAAATATTAAAGGGGTACTTTATCGCATCCTGTTCCCTGCCCACTCCTGTTTTGGGCTCATCTGCCGAGGAACGCCCAGGCGTATTACTACTGCTAGTGCTCTCCTTATCTGGAATCGGTTCTAAGAGTGCACTGATCGTAAAGGGTACGCGACCCCTAAGGACACTCACAGTGACACGAAGTAATTGCACTTCGACACTGCATTTCTGGGCGTTTATTGAACCAGGTGTTTTTATTAAGTATGGTAAGTCTTGAAGTCCGTCAAATATCCGATTTTCGTCAAATTCATTTTGTAAAGCTAATAGTTCGAGTACAGGTTCTGTGCTCGTATTTAAATTTACTGCACCCGAATTGATCACGGAAACCATGTTTTCAAGTTGTGCAAATCGATCATTTGGACGGCCTTTTTGGTCAAAAAATTCCTCCTCCCAAATTTCAATTAAGCGCAATTCATTTAGTGATTGTAGTGGGGCGTTGGCGGCTCGATAGGGTGGGTTTCGGCGAAGGTAATCCTCGGACTCTGCACCATTAAGACGACGAATTTCATCGGGGTCGATCCAGTCAAGCAACATACTACTAAGCTCACGAGCAGTGCCGAATTCGAAATCAAAGCTTTCTTCTAATAGTTGGTTTAATGCCGTTTCATCCATAGTATTAATCGGGAGTTTCCCGCTCTCGTCTTGAATATGAACTTGAACCTCCCAACCATTAGGGATTTCAATGCCTGCATAATTAATTGGGTCCAACCAGCCTTGTTCAGGTGCGTAGAGCTTACCCTTATCTATAAGTGCCACTTCATTGACTGTTGCTAGCGCCACTTCAAGCATACTGTAGGTAAAAGAACGGACATCACTTGGTTCGTTGAAAATGGAAAGGTATTCTAGATCTTCTACTGCTTCATCTATAAAACGAGTTATAATGAAGCTTAGTAGGAGAACGATAGCAAGGACGGCGACTAGGACGCTGCCGCGTCTTTCACTTGAGCACGAGGCGGGGGTTGGGGATTGGCTAGCGACTATTTTTGTTTGTTTGTTCATTAAAAAATAAGCGCGGATCGCGACGGCACCGGGATAGCCAGAATACGTTCTTTTCTTTCCCCTTCATATTCGAAAGTTAGCTTTGCGAAATGAGGAAGAATAAATTCATCACCTGCTTCACTTTCTTTCGGAGCAGTCTCGCTTTCCCATTTTTCGAAACGATCGTCCCAGTATATATACTCGATTTGGGTAATTAAATTACTAATTTGGGTACGATGCAGATCGTTGAGATCTTTACTATGTTCTTGTAGCGGGGTGTACCACAACAGGCTAAGTCCTTCGTCCTTTTTGAAATAGAAAAAAGCCTTGATCCCAATAATTGGGGCGTCGTCAGCTTTAATAAGTAAGGGGGATGTATCTTTTAGGCTAAAATGTAGTAATGGATCCTCGTATTCTGGGTAACCAGGGGGTTTTGACCACGCTATAGGTTGTTCTGCAGTTTTAATTAAGCCCGCACGTCCAGTTTCTGGTGCATCATTATCGGATTGCAGATCGGTATTAGAGGGAATAACTTCAACCTCAGTCATATTCGAATTGGGAGTATTGCTATTTGTTCCCAGTGGATTCGAAGCATTAACGGTCTGCCCTTCAGGTGCCCTGATTGTAATCTCTGTTCCTGAATGGGCGAAAGAAGCTTGAATAAATTCGGTGACTCCGTCGACGTGGTCATCGAAAAAGTGACGATCTTGGCGTCCTATCCAAAGTTCGGATACAGAGACCACTAAAGTAGCAGCTGCAGCAAGGAGAGCACCAGCTATACTAACTGCGAGTATTACCTCTATTAGGGTGAAGGCGCAATGGCGAACTTTAAAATTAGAGTTCTCAGCGTTTCGCATGGAGTTTTTAGAGTATGTGGTTGTTCCCCTTTGTATCATCAGAATTGGTAGTCTCTACGGCTATCTAATAGCTCCTTACGTTTATCTCGGAGTAATTCATCTCGTTCCTCCATTTCTGACCAAGTGGGACGCAGGAGATAAAGTATTTCTTTGTAGCTTCCGCTATGACCATCAGGAGGTTCCCGAAACTCTATACTAAAATCCACCTTAAACAAGTCGACTACATTGGTTGGATATATGGTTGCTATCCAAGAAGCCTCGCCGCTACTAAGGCTTTGATATTCGTTTCCGTCTTCTGCCGCTTCGATGCTTGGTTCCAGTAGCAGCTGCATCCTCACCATACGGATATCGGTATTGATTAGACTCTTATTAGAAGAACCCTCGCGCGCGAGCAAAGCATCTACAAAGGAGGACATTAGTACGGTGGCCGCCAGCGCAAAAACCGTGAGGGCAATAATCACCTCGATAAGTGAAAAAGCGTATGCGCGCTTACGACAGAAATAATACGCAGCGTAGTTGTTATCATATTCGCTCATTCTGGCTGCCTTGCTAAATTAGAAAATGGGTCGAAAGTTAGATGTATGATTATGCCTTGCCCGTTGTCAATTACGGCTACGAAAGGGTTGGAGCTGCGATCAGGAGCGAAGAAAATTTCTCTTACCTCGAACTTTGTGTCTTCAGGGTCAGAGAAACGCTCCATTCCTTGAGCCGAGGGCACAAGATAGAAACGAATTTCACCTCTTTCTTCGGAGCTAAAATTGTTATTAAGTGGGAAGCTATCTCCAGTATTGATAACAAGTGATCCAGATTCTTTTTCGTAACTGAGACTCGTCAGTTCACGCTCGCAGGCGGCATGGAAGCGCGCTGAGCGTATTGCAGCGTAGAGTACTTCTTCTGGGTTTAAACGATCTTCAAATTTTAGAAAGGTAGTGAAATTTGCAATTAATACGCTTGATGCTAATGCTATTAATGCGATGACGAGAATAATCTCCAATAGGGTAAAGCCCGCTTTGTAGGCGGGGCATTTATGGCTACTGGCTAGAATTCGTCCAGTTTCCGATGTCGTCATTACTCTCAGTGCCGTCTTCTCCAAGAGACCAGATGTCGTAACTACGACTACCACTTATATTGCGTGTTCCCGGAAATTTATACTTATAAGGATTACCCCATGGATCGATGGCTAGCTCTTTTAAATAAGGTCCTTTCCAGCGCGCTTCTTTCCCAGTCGGTGCCTTCATTAGTGCTTTGAGTCCCTGGTCGGTACTAGGGAAATTCCCCACATCTAGGCGATATCTAGTGAGTGCGAGTTCAGAACTACTTGTGACAAATATTTGAGCCGCTTGTTTTTGATTATCTCCGAATACGCCTGTTAATTGGTTGAGTGCGACGCTAGCGAGCAAGGCCACCAGTGCGATAGCAATTAGTATCTCAAGTAAACTAAAGCCACTCTTAGCTAGGATAGATCTAGGCAGGTTATAAGACCTTGTGAAGCTGGGTGATTGCATTCTTGTATTTATGAGCCTGTGTAGATGGTTATGTCGAGTTTTTTTGGATTATTGTAAGGCTAAAATAGGCTCCTAATTGTCTCTTTTGAGCAGAGATATAGTATGAGTTTGGTCTGAGTTTATTGTCAGATTTAAGTGCCAAGTATTTTCAGGCAATGCATCTGAGATACGTTCCGGCCATTCGACGGCAAGGCACCATGGTGATAGTAGGAAGTCTTCTATCATTAGAGCATCTAGGTCAGAGCTGCATGATAAGCGGTAGGCGTCAAAGTGTACGAGTTGCCGTTTACCAATGTAGATCGTGTAAAGATTGAATGTAGGGCTAGTTATAGGCTCCCTTATTCCCCAGGCGCTAGCTAAACCACGTACAAGGGTAGTTTTCCCTGCTCCTAGGTCGCCATGCAGAGCGAGCACTGAGTCAATAGGTAGCATGGCACCGATTTGTGTCCCCACTGCTTCTGTCTGAGTTGTGCTTCTGGAGCATATGCCCGCAATAAGGTGATTAATTAGGTCGCTCATTCGAAAAGTGTTCAAAACCTTTTGTCCATAGAATGTTCGTTCCAGTTGCTTCATTAATGTAGGGTGCGCCGCTCTTTGAAGGCCTCATTTGTCCGATTCTGTTAAGGGCGGTTTTAGGAAATCTTTCTGCCCAAGCTTCCTCAAAACTTCTCGTATCGTAGCCCTCTTTAATAGTAAAGAGTAATTCGTAATCTTCGCCATCGCAGAAGGCATGTTGTATTGGTGCGTAACCACTTCGGGTAGCAATTTCCTGAGCGGCTTCTGATATTGGAATACGATCAAGTGATAAATATGCAGCGCATAGATTGGGGACTAGTTCTCTTAAGTCTTTAGCTATGCCGTCGGTTAAATCGATAAGTGCGCTGCACACACCGGATTCTGCTAGCCAGCGACCCTCTGCTAGGCGTGGTAAGAAATTATAATGCTTTCTTGCGCGGCTTCCCCCTAAGCTTCCGGTCACGTAGATCGCGTCACCTGATTGCGAGCCACTGCGCAGAAGTGGGTCATTCTCTAAGTAGCCGTATAAGCTCAATACCGAGGAGAACTGCCCTGAGGGAAGGGAACTGATATCACCCCCTACAATGCGCACTTTATAATATTCGCAGTTTTCTCGAACGCCTTTAATAAACTCGGATAGCCACTCGAGATTCAGGTCGCCGCCACAAAGTAGTGTTAGTAGGGCATAGCTAGGGTGTCCGCCCATTGCAGCAATGTCGCTTAGGTTGCGCTTAATTAACTTAGCGCCGGCGTCTTTTGCATCTATCTTATGATCGAAGTGTTGGCCATAACTCAGACTATCCGAAGTTAGGATTTGTTTGCCTAGTGGCACTTGAATCACGGCGCAATCATCACCCATCCCCTCAGGACTGAGTGGAGCAACATCACCTAGCCATCTTCGGATTTGAGCTATTAGCTTGGTCTCGTCGAGCGAGCTGATACTAATGCTCTTATTTTTTGTGAACATAGCTTTAAAAAAGACTTAATTTTTTAATTCCAGTGAGACCGGGCAGTGATCCGATCCTGTGACTTGGTCGAGGATATCCGTTTTAGATATATGATCTTTGAGTAGAGGCGAGACGAAGAAGTAGTCTATTCGCCATCCTATATTACGCTGACGGGCACCAGCACGGTATGACCACCAACTATAACGATCAATTGCCTTTGGATTTTGATGGCGGAAACTATCGATGTATCCGGCATCTAAAATAGCATCTAAACCAGCACGCTCTTCATTGGTAAAGCCGGCATTTTTTCGATTAGTCTTAGGATTAGAAAGATCGATTTCTTGGTGAGCGACATTTAGGTCTCCGCAGAATATGACTGGCTTACTAACTTCAAGCTTCTTTATGTAATCTAAGAAGGCGACGTCCCACTTGAGTGTACGATAGTCTAGGCGACGTGGTCGCTTAGTTTCATCGTGATTTTGCGAGTTAGGCGTATAGACTGTGACAAGATAGTATTCTGAGAACTCAGAGGTAATAACTCGACCCTCTTTGTCGTACTGATCGATGCCAATGCCGTAGCTTGTATTATGCGGCTCTCGTTTACTTAGTATTGAAGTGCCCGAGTATCCTTTTTTTTGTGCACAATTCCAGTAGGTATAAGGGTAGCCTTCGAATTCAAATCCTGCGACCAGATCTTCCGATATTTTTGTCTCTTGTAGGCAGATTACGTCTGGATTTGCTTCTGCTAAAAAGTCGTTAAAATTTTTTTTTATAGCAGCACGCAGTCCATTAACATTCCACGATATTAGTTTCTGAGGATTCATAAATTAAATTTATTGTTCATACGAATTCGCGCAATAATAGAAGAATATTTTGGTTCTATCGAAACTGTATCTTTTATAGATGCTGTAAGCTTAGTCATAAAAGCCGCCGCCTAGTAACTTCTCGTCATCATAAAGTGCGAGAACTTGACCAGGTGAGAGCGCGCGTTGTGGTAGGTCAAATATAACTTTCGCTGAGTCTGGACCAGTATGAAAATATGTTATAGCTTGAGATGGGTCACGGTAGCGCGGTTTAGCAAGGAGCTTGTAGCCCTTAATGTTTTTAGAGAAGTTAGACTGCTGATTGCATGCCGAATTAACGTCTTCTTTAGATTTACTCAATTTATTTCGAATGACTTGGTTAGTAAAGTTCAGATTATGTAGGTTGACTTCGGTGGTGAAGAGTCCGGGCGATTCGGGGCGATCGAAGGCTACTATGAGCTCGTTACGTTGTACATTTAGACCAGTGACGACGTAAAATTCATTATCCGTATTTGATGGGATACCGATGCCTCTGCGTTGCCCTGTTGTATAGCGGTGTAATCCACGATGACGACCTAGTATTTTACCATCAATATCCACGATGTCACCCGGCTTATCCTCAAGGTAGTGTTCCAGGAACCGATTGATGTTCATATTGCCTAGGAAGCAGATACCCTGACTATCTTTCTTCGCAGCATTAGGTAGATTTTGGGTTGCTGCAATTTCTCGCACAAGTGTTTTTTTCAATTCTCCAATAGGAAAAAGAGCGTTGAGAATTTGCTCCTGACTTAGGAGGGCTAAAAAATATGATTGGTCTTTGTTTTTGTCGATGCCTTCGATCAAATTATGCGTACCGTCGGGCTGTATAATTTTACGAACATAGTGGCCGGTTGCGATTCCGTCAAAACCTGCTTCCCGAGCGTAGTCCTGAAAGATGCCGAACTTCATTTCTCGGTTACACATCATATCTGGATTCGGGGTGATCCCTCGCTTGTACCCGTCAATAAGGTACTTAACTACGTGTTCGCGATACTCATTCACAAGGTTAACAATCTCGTATTCGATCCCTAGGTGGGACGCGACCGCTCTGGAATCTTCAATATCTTGTTGTGCGGGGCAGTCGGCTAAAGGCATCTCTTCGTTCATCCAAGTCCTAATGTAGGCACCGGATACGTCGTAGCCTTGCTCTTTTAATAACCAAGCTGCTACGGCGCTATCGACACCACCTGAGAGCGCTACAAGAATCTTTTTCATTAATCTTAGACAAGAGTTCTCAAATATTATCGTCAACTTAGGATTTGTTAACCGGGCAGTACTTATTTCTGGGAATGGGTTATAACCAAATTTTTTCGTTAATTTTATAAAGGTTATTGCTATCGCCACTGTGATTCACAGGGATTAGATAAAAATGGTAG